>DATKKB010000039.1:0-30859 GCA_035543095.1 Anaerolineaceae bacterium
TCCGCCAACGCAGCCGACCCAGCCTGTCCAACAGGTCCAACCGGCGGCTGCTCCGCCCACGCAGTCGCCGGTTCAATCGCCGATGGAGCCTCCGGCTCAACCTTCCTCAACCCAAATGCCGCCTCCCACCGTCCCACCCGAATCGCAATCTTGACGATGGATAAGGGTTGACGTTTTTTCCGAAAAATGTTATTATCGAGGGCGTTGAGAGATCGCCAATTTAAGAATGCGGGCGTGGTTCAGTTGGTAGAACGACTCCTTGCCAAGGAGTAGGTCGTGGGTTCGAGTCCCATCGCCCGCTCAAAAGGCCTCCACCGAAAAATGGAGGTCTTTTTGTTTATTTGGATAGTCATCAATTCTCTTGTGCAACTGCCAGCTTTCGGTTAAAATACGCCTTGTCTCCAAGCGGGAACGGCGACGTGGCCAAGTGGCAAGGCAAGGGTCTGCAAAACCCTCATCATGGGTTCAAATCCCATCGTCGCCTCTTTTTTCAAACCTCATCTTCAACAGCTCCTTAACGTTCACGCATTAATTTATCGCGATTTGCAGCATAACGTACTGGACAAATTTCCGGTTAAGTCACACACCCTCAAATTCAGACATCAATAATATAACTTTGTTGGGTAGACAACACAGTTGGCAATTTATTGGTTGAAATCCAGCCAATCCTGGCTATAATTTTGAATTATATAAAACACAAGTTGCTTATACAACAAGTGTTAGCTAATTGGTTTAATTGGAGGAACGGTGAACATATTACTTTGGATTGTTCAAGGGCTGTTAGCTCTATTTTTTGTTATGACCGGCGCCTTGAAACTGGTTCGGTCGAAGGAACAATTGTCGGCTCGGATGGGCTGGGTAGAAGATGTCTCCCAACCGGTGATCCGGATGATCGGATTCGTAGAAATATTAGGCGGGCTGGGGTTGTTTCTGCCGTCTCTGACCAGAATTTTACCCTGGCTCACGCCGCTCGCCGCAATCGGTTTGGTTTTGGTTATGGTTGGAGCAGCTTTGACGCATTACCGGCGCAAGGAATTTTCAGCCGTCGGCATGAACTCGATCCTGCTCATCCTGTCATTCCTGGTAGCAATGGGGCGATTCTGGATCACGCCACTTTAATTGAAACAGGAGTGAAAAATGGAGAGGGGGTTTTTAAAATAAAAAACGAGGTTTCTGGGACCCTCATGTACCCCAAAAACCTCGTTTTTTATTTTCCCAGCCCTAAATTGGAAAAGATGTTAGAAATGCACGTATTCGTCTACATTCAAAACAAAAATAATTCCACGTTTCTGGCTGGGTTCTGTGGCAGGCGCACAATTCTTTTTGACAATGGCGACCACTGAATCAACCTGGTCATCTTCCGTGCCGACGAAAAGGGTGGTCTGGCCTCGCTTCAGGAACCCACCGGTGGAGGCAATGGTAGTGACCCGGAAGTTAGCAGAAGTCAGGGCATGAGAAACAGGGTCGTTGTCAGCGTCTCGCAGGATGGCAATGATCATTTTCATGGCTAAAACTCCTCGTAGTATTCGACTTCCAGGGCAAAAACCGTAGCTCCGCCGATAGTGATCGGCGTTGGAGCAGGAAGGGGCAACGGGGCGCTTTCGAGCGGTACGGCGATGTATTCGATTCGCTGGCGGCAGGTTTTGTTGAGGCTTTCAATCGCTTCCGCCCGTTTTTTATCCGGCAGACCGATGAAAAGGGTTGCGTTCCTCCGCCCCAAAAAGCCACCCACACTGGGCAGCCGCGTGACCGTAAATCCGATTCCTGCCAATGCACCCATAGCCAGATCTGCATCCTGAGCCTGTACGACTGCCATCAACAGCAGATCCTTCTTATTATTGTCAGGGATTGGCTCGCTCATAGGGATCCTTTCTTCTGGACCACTTATGTTAATGAGACTCGATGAATTCCTGGGCTTGTGATTTTGACGGTTTCGCCGTTTGGAAAGGTTACATCAGTACGGTCAGCCATGCACGTGATGTTCATTCCATGATATTTTACCGTAACTGGCCAGGGAAAACCATTAAAATCGTGCAGGATTATAAAATTATTCCCGATGCGCTGGATTCCAGCAGCCTGGAGAAACAGGCTCACTGGCGGCAGCCCTCGCAGGTGATTCCGTTCCCCAAGTGCACGTCCCGTTTCAGGGTGATAATGCTGCCGGAAGGTGTAATCAGCCCGTAATTCGGGCAGGATGGCATCCATCAGGCGGGTGAACACGTCAACCGCCAGGGTGCGGAAGCCATACTGGATCAGGCCCTCGCCAATGAGGTGGTTCCACAGGGGCGAGACTCTTGCCAGGTCGCCAGCTGAAGTTGAGGTTACTTCTGCTGGAAAATCAACCAGACCAAACGGCTTGAAATAGCGCGGCAGAAGGCAATTATTCACCAGGGATTCAGCCTGTTTTTCGGACGGGATGCCTGCCCACAGCGGCAAGAGCAGGCTGATATCTTCCTGTAAATAATCCGGTCGCGATACAACCAGCAAATCGTTGTTTTCAGCCCCCTCAACTTCAATAGAGTCGATTTTAAGAAATACGTTCTGGCTGCTGCTGCTGCCATGACCGCTCAACCAGGCCCACCGCCGCGGGCTCAATTCCTCGGTAATTTTCCCTTCCGGTGTAAGGCCGGTAACGCGCACGGTAACGGAGCGGGTGGTGTCGCTCTCTTTGATGAAATGCAGGCCCAATCGCTGCGGGATTTTATAAGTGCGCCCCAGTTTTCTTTTCCCCGACCCCTGCATTTTTACGATCAAACCGCCGCTGCTGGATTGGTGGGTAGCATAATCTCGAAAATAAAAACAGCTCTTGTGTGGGTTCCAGGTCGCCTGGACCTGATCGCGCAGTTGGGCGGCTTTTTCTTTCAGCCAGGGGATATCATTTTCTGCTCCGCAGCGGGTAGCGATTTTCTCAAGATTCAGCGCTTCACGGTACAAAAAAGCTGCCAGGGAAGGGCATTCCAGGGACTGAACTTCCATGCCCTGTGAGGAAATCTGCCAGCGGTCATAGAGCGGATTATCTTCAATTGCAGTCTGTAGTGGATGATCCCATTCCGGAAAGCCGTCCTGGTCCCGGTCGTGGTCCGCCGAAAGCCAGGCTTGAAAAAATTTAAGCAGGGCCGGATAGATTTCAGATAGCCAACCGTGGTCCTCTTTTCCGTCATCAATCTCAAACGCCAGTGTTGCCAGGACCGGCTGCGCCATGCGCCTGGTTACTTTTCCCGACAGGCTGGGTTTCCACTCGATCTGGCCGTTTTCAGCCTGGGTGGCCAAAAAATTCATCAGCAGGCCTTCGATCAGATTTCGTCCGCCCGGCAGGACGAGGGTGGAGAGATAATAGGAATCCAGGGCAGTCTGCCCATCCCACAGGTAGGTATAATCGCTGCCATCCCGGCGAGGCGAGTAACCATCGTCAGGCTTGCGGCTCAGGATGAAGGACGGGAAAGCCAGGTTTTGGTTGGCAGATTGGAAAAGGTTGAAGGCGGCATTTTGGGCAAGGGCCAGGACGGCGTCCCATTCTTCATCACCGGTCAGAATTTCCAGATCCTGGTTGTGGTTCAGGATCTCAATACGGGCGATTTCGGCCTCCCACGGACGGGTTAGCGTTTGGAGAGCTGTTTGGAAGCTGCGGCTGTTATCAGTCGAGCTCGTCACCGCCCATGCCAGCAGGCGTGTCGTTCCCGGCATAAGCTCCAGATCAAAGGATAGAGCCGGATAGGGACCTCTTCCTGCCTCGGCGCGGGTATTGAACAGGCAAACGGGCTGCAAATCTTCGGTTTTTCCTTGCAGAACCAACGTATTTTCGATGGTGGCGACGGACATGCCTTCTCCCTCGCCGATCGGTCGCAGGAGTCCAACCCATTCGAAAGTGAATTCCTCTTTAACGACCTGGTGGTTACGGATGGTAAGCCTCCCACTGACCGTTTGCGAGGAAGGCAGCCAGTATTCTGCCTTGATCTCGACGCCTGTAAATGGCCAAAAGGTCATCCGCAGGTAATTCGGAAAGAGAGTAATAATCCTGGGTTGTTGATCAAATTCTACCGGATCGTTGATAACAACACCTTTATGGAGAAAGCGTGGGAAAAAGCGCATCGACTGGGCGCGCAAGCCGTAAGTCGTTTGCAGGCAGACCGCCGGCGGCTCGCCGCCTTGCAGGGTAATTTGCCAGATCTGGTCGTTGGTATAATCTGTGGAAGTGAGACGCGCGTCTGCAGCTAAGGACAGGTTGAGTGGGTCCTTTAATCCGAGATTCCAAATACGCATGAATTGATTCTAGTGTGAGTAACCAGTGAGGTCAAATCATAACTGGTGTAAATTGTGCAACAGTATGAAAATGGCAAAATATCACATTCCGGAAACTATTTCAAGCATCAAACCGTCTCAGTACTATACTTTATCTGAAACTGCCAGTTGTTGAGGTTTCTAGCGTGCTGTTAAAATCTTTCCGGAGAGAGCAATAACCCTTTTTTTTATGCTAGAATGTTAGTCCAAGGATGCTCTATGGACAGCGATAATTCTAAACCCACTAAGGGTGCGGTCAAACGGACCCCTGGCGGATCTGATACGCCAACGACTCCTGGCGAGAGGATGCGCAAGCTTCTGGAAGCCAGTGAGGAGGAAGCTAATTCAACCCCCGAGAAGAAAGAAAAGCAGGTTGAGGAACAACCAGCTGCTGGCAAAGACTTTAACGGTTTGGCAGGTAGTTCAGGAACGAATGAGGGAGAACCATCCGTGCCAGAAGCAAGCGTAGTGACAATCCTGGATGGCGGTTCAGAGGAACAGCCACCCGCGCCGGATGCGCCCTCACTCTCGGACGAAAGTCCTGCTCCACCAGAGCCTGAAGAAGGTGAGACTTCTGCCGAAGGAATTATTCCGGAAGCGCAAGCATTCAGCGAAACTGCGACTGCTGGCGAAATGCCAGTCTCGAATACGCCCGAGCAGACAGCAGCGGCAGCTCCTGAGACAAACGAGCCGGCAGCTCCAGGTGAAAATATACCAAAAATTGCAGCACCTGAAGCCGGCCAGAGCGCCCCCATCGAATCCGAACAGGAGCTCACTGTCCTCACAGATGAGCCGGAGCCAATTTTATTACAGGCTGGGTCAGAGTTATCCAAGGAACCTGATGAAATGGAATTCGAAGAATACCAGGGAGATACTGGAACGAAGGATCAACCGGCCGAAGAAGCGTCCGGAGCAGGCTATGGTGAAATCCAGCCAACCGAATCTGTCATCAAAAATCCCAACGCCGAACAAATTTCTGCGGATGACCTTGAACGAACGATCCGCCGACAGGCTGAGCCCGGCCCGAAAGCGGAGGGCGAAAAAGCTGCCAGCGAGACGATTCCGAGCGGACCGACGATCGAGCTGCCCCCATTCTTATCAAAAAGGAAAGAAGATCCGGGCGACGCTCCAACCGTGCGTCAGGAGCCATTTTTAACGCAGCCGTCCAAGAATTCAGAGGATACCGCGCCGGTTCAGGTTCATCCGGCCCATCCAACCCACCTTCCAAAACGGGTGGACGAAGTGGACGTCAATGCTACCCGAGTCACCCGGGCTGCCTATGGACAGACGCCGCCTGCCCGTCCTGCCGGGAACGTTCAACAGCCTCAAGCGCTGCGCGGTCAACCGGCTCAAACCCCGCCTGTTATACCCACGTATGCCACCGTTCAAAAAGGCAACCCGCCTGTCAGCCGCCCAAAAAGCAAACCGGTCAAGAAAAAGGGATTGGGCTGTTTCTGGAAGGGCCTGATCGGCATCCTGTTCGTGGGAATCCTGGCGGTTGTGGCCGTTCTGTCCTTTCTGATTTACCAGTATTATTCGATTGCGTCTACCTTGCCGAGCGTGGATGACCTGAAAACCAAGGCTTCGCAGTTCGAAACAACCAGGCTGCTTGACCGAAATGGAAACACGCTTTATGAGATCATGGACCCAAACGCCGGTTTACGGACGGCGGTCACGCTGGATAAGATTTCTCCTTACTTAATTGCGGCCACTTTGGCGACAGAAGATAAAGAGTTCTACAATCACCCCGGGTTTGACGTCTTGGCCTTGCTGCGCGCTTTATGGCAGAATTATTCTGCCGGCGAAACGGTCTCCGGAGCATCGACGATCACGCAGCAGTTGGCCAAAATGCTGCTCTTATCCCCAACCGAAGCCAGGCAGCAAACCGTCACGCGCAAAGCCCGCGAGATCATCCTGGCGGCCGAGCTGACCCGCAAATACACCAAAGAGGAAATCCTTGAGCTTTACCTCAACGAAATTAATTACGGCAACTTTTCTTACGGCATCGAAGCTGCTGCTGAAACCTATTTCAATTCCACCGCAAGCAAGTTGACGCTTGGCCAGGCGGCCTTCCTGGCAGGCATTCCCCAGGCGCCCTCGGTCTACGATATCTTTACTAACCGGACCCAGACCCTGGAGCGTTTCAGAACCGTCATCATGTTGATGTACAACCTGAGCCAGGAAACAAATTGTATTTATGTCAGCACGAACATTCAACGAGTGTGCGTGGATGCTGTCAGCGTCTCCCAGGCGCTGGATGAAATCGAAAAGCAAACGAACTTTACGTTATCGTCCAGCCAAATTAAATATCCGCATTGGGTTACTTACATTCGTTCGTTGTTGGAAGCCCAATACGATCCTCAAACATTGTACCGTTCGGGCTTCTCGGTTTACACGACCCTGGATCCGGCCCTGGAGGATATGGCCCAAACGATGGTGCGGGACCAGGTGAAAAGCCTGTCGGATAAAAAAGTAACGGACGGGGCGCTGGTGGCAATCCGCCCGGAAACAGGGGAAATCCTGGCAATGGTGGGCTCGGCGGACTTTTACAACGATCAAATCGCGGGGCAGGTCAATATGGCTCTCAGCCCCAGGCAGCCTGGCTCGTCAATTAAACCGCTGACTTACGTGGCAGCTTTTGAAAAAGGATGGACGCCTTCCACCTTGATCTGGGACGTGCCGAGCGAATTCCCCCCTTCGGGTGACCCGAACGATACCCGCCCGCCATACAAACCGGTCAATTACGATGGGCGATTCCACGGTCCGGTGACCGTGCGCACGGCTCTCGCCAATTCTTATAATATCCCTGCTGTAAAAACGCTCCAGTTTATCGGGATTTACGACAATCCCGCCACACCCGGGCAGGACGGATTAATTTCCATGGCAAAAAAAATGGGGATCACAACCCTGACCCGCCCGGATTACGGCATGTCGCTCACTTTAGGCGGGGGTGAGGTATCGTTGTTGGAGATGACTTCGGCTTATTCCACTTTTGCGAATCTAGGCCGACGCATGCCGCCGTACGCCATCAGCAAGATCGTCGATCATGCCGGAGATACGGTATACGAGTACAAGCCGCCAACTGGCGACCAGGTCATCCGGGCGGAACATGCCTTTTTGATCACGTCGATCCTCTCGGATAACGCGGCGCGGACTCCGGCGTTCGGCCCCAATTCAATCCTGGACCTGCCTTTCCCGGCGGCTGTAAAAACCGGGACGACGAATGATTACCGGGATAACTGGACCTTAGGATATTCGCCTGACCTGACGGTTGGGGTGTGGGTGGGAAATGCCGATTATACCGCCATGGTCAACACTACCGGAGTGACGGGGGCGGCGCCGATCTGGTCGGCTTTCATGAAGGCGGCCGTCCCGCTGCTTACGGATAATAAACCGTCTTCGTTCACCAGGCCGAGCGGGATCGTCGAGCGAGCTGTTTGCGCAATATCCGGCACGGAACCTTCGCAATGGTGCCCGAGCCAGCGGGGTGAATTCTTCGCGGCCGACCAGCTTCCCCTGCCAAAGGAACAGGATCTGTGGCAGAAAGTGAAGGTAGATACCTGGACCGGATACAAAGCATCGACAGCCTGCGCGGACTTCACAGAGGAAAAATTTGCTCTGAACGTCACAGACCCTTTTGCAATCAAATGGATAAAAGAATCCAGCGATGGGAAAAAATGGGCCAAAGCCCAAGGTTTCTCGGACCCAATTTATTTTGCTCCGAACCAGGATTGCAAGCAGACCGATTCACGCCCGCAAATCATTTTCTCATCCTTTCGGGATGGAGACACGATCAGCACCGCCCCGCTGGATATTTATGCTGTGGTCGACGCGACCAGCGGTTTCAAGGAATTTAAACTGGAATATGGCATTGGAGATAAGCCGGTCGAATGGAAACAGTTGGGCGACGTGATTAACCAGCCCGCCAAGCAGCCGACATTGATCTATTCCTGGGATATGAAAGACGTGCCGCCCGGAAAAATCAGTCTGCGGATTCACTTGACGAGCGATCACGACACGTACGCTGAAAAGCAAATTATCCTGGTGGACCAGGTGCCCACTGCTACCCCCACTTCAACCACGACCTCTACGCCGACGCTGACACCGACCGTAACTCCAACTATCACTCCCACCGTAACGGTAACCCCGGTGCCTACGAACACTCCCACGCAAACGTTGACGTTACCCCCTCCACCGCCGCCGTCATAATTTTGCAGCGATGGTTATAAAATCATGACGGGCAGCATCGCAGCCCGTCATGATTTTTTAACCATACATTATATTGCCGGGAAAATGCTCATCTGGGTGGCCTCCTCCTCCCAACGCGGCGGGTCCGATTGCAGCATTTCCTCAAAAACCGGTAGCGTGAGGTTCTTCCTATCAAGAAGCTGGCGCAGCAGGCGGAATTTTAGAAAGCGCCAGCCTTCTGACATGCAAGCTGACAGGCGTGGGTCATGGTGGATTTTGTATGCAACCAGGTTGGCCCGGCCGCCAGGCAGGACCAGGATCGAACGCGCCGGTGGAATCGAACCCGGCCAAAACAGGTATTTGCTGATGATGCCGGATGCAAACAGGTAAAAGCAGTAAACCTCTTTCCCGCCTGGATCCTTCCAGATGACCGGGTTTTCACCTTGAGCCTGAAAACCCAAGGTAGCAGCCAGGATGTCGAGGCCTGCATGGGCGGCCGCCAGATCTGCCCGGCGGGCAGCCGGCGCTTCTTGCGGCCGAAGCTGCCAGTGTTGAGGGAGAGTAGATGAAGCGTCTCCATAGGATTGGAGGCAGATACGGATCAGCTCCATGGAGGGGGTCAGGAGGCCCGGAAACGACTGGTTTATTGCAGCTTCCAACTCGGCCGGCAACCGGCCGGGGTTTCGTTGCATGAAACGCACGACTTCCATTTCGACCCGGTCGGCCAGGGGCGCTTCCAGGCCCTGGGGGGGATTGGCCAGCCACCACAAGCCACTTTCGGGATTTTGAGGGCGGCTTTCGTAGCGGACGAATACAGCGGGATTAGAAAGCACCTTTTGAACGGTGTTCTGGACGCGGGTCAAGATTTCGTCGTCGAACTGGGGCTGGTTGAAAGGGAGCGCCTGGTTAATGGCCAGGCTGGTAACGGCAGCCGCGTGCATGAGCAGGAATGGGGCAGGTTCGTTGCGCATAGCCAAATATTTAGCCGTGCTTTTTTCAATGATCGGTTCCCAGGTAGAGAGACCAGGATTCGGTTTCGGGGCTGTTTCCGCTTTCCAGGTTACCTGGACAATTTCTTCGTCTGCCTGCAGGGCAACCTGCTGGAGCTGAAGGCCGGACGCCTCGGAAGCCAGGACGGCGGCTGAAAAAAAACCAGGCACGAGCTCGGGGATCAAGCCAAAGACCGGCATCGAAGCGCGGGCGATCTTTGTCATCGGAGAGAGGGCGTGGTACAGGGCGGTGGCATGCCAGTGCCAGTCGTAGCGGCGTCTTTCGAGGGCGCTGCGCAGCGGCTGGACAGCCTCGCGCCCCCACAGCCAGCCGGACCAAAGGGCCGAAAGGGTCCAATAGGCCTGGTTGGGCCGCGGCAGCACGGTTATAGCGGCCGAAGGCTGAATGTTTTCTGGGAGGGGAAGCATGGCGCGGAGCCGGCCCTGGAAAAGCCCGATTCCTCCAGCCGGAATTTGATTGAAAGGCCAATGGACAAATGGTATGGGCCCAAGCTGGAATGTCCAATCCTGGATTGCATTTTCGAGCGCCAACCAGAGATTGTTTTCACGAAACTGGTTGGGTGTGACGAGCTGGCGAGGCCGAAGCCGTCCAGATGGGTGCGGCCAGAGGGTATTAGCCTCATCGCAGACAGAAAGGGCAAGCGCAGTAATGAGGCGGCGTTTTTCCGGCGAAAGGCCCAGGCCTTCAATCTTATTGATCAATGTAAATAGAAAGTAGATCGACCGAATCAAATACGTCTGCAAAGCTTCTTCGACGGCTTCGCGCAGGGAATCGCCCTGGAGACTGACCCGTTCCAATGCCCGGGCGCGATGAAGACTGGCGTTCCCAGGGATCGCCAGCCGGCTCAGGTCGAAACTGGTGATCGTTCGTTCGCCCTCATCACCGCAGTGCGGGCAGCGATACAGGCGGGCGTAAGGTTGGTTTTCGTTTTTACGCCAGAGATAAGCCTGTGCCTGGATCTGGCGGCCGCAAACCATGCATTCTGTCATGTATAGCGATTGGAGATGAATCTCGAGGCGTTCGTCACCCCGCCGACTGCTGGCAAGCTCGGAAAAAACTGATTGGAAATCCTGAACGGTCGGAGCGCTGGCCAGGACTTCTAGCATGAAGCTGAGGATCGGGTTGTTGCTCGCCACCAGAACACGGTAACCGGCTCGAGCCGCCTCCAACACAAGGCTGGGTGAAGCGCAGAGGGGATCGATGACGTATTCGCCGGCCGGAACGTTTTGTTTCAACCAGGTCTGCACCATCCCTGAGGGTACAGGCGGCAAAAACCGGCTTAATGCCAGCTGCGATGTTGAATATCCCCCAGGGACGAAAGCCATCTGATAGTCTTTCATTTCCTTAAGAGTATAATGATCTTACAATCAAAATCAAGAACAAATTACAAGGTATAATTCTCTAGGTATAAATAAATCCATTTATTATCCGGTTTATTCTTTATGCCCATCCATTGGTATGCACTGAAAAGTCATCCTCATAAAGAAGATTTATGTTTCCGTCAGGCAGAGGCGCGCGGCTTTGAAGTCTTCTATCCGTGTATCCGGGTTCAACCCGTTAATCCTCGCTCGCACACGATTCGGCCATATTTTCCGGGCTACCTTTTCGTCCATGCCGACCTGGAGGAAACAGGTATATCTGTTTTTCAGTGGATGCCGTATGCCACCGGACTGGTTGCATTCGGGGGAGAACCAGCCTCCGTCCCGGAGCATTTGATTGTTGCCATCCGGCAGAGGGTCAAAGAGATTTCTGCTGCGGGCGGCGAGCTGTATGAAGGCTTAAAACCCGGGGATTCGATCGTGATCCAGGGCGGTCCGTTTGAAGGCTACGCAGCCATATTCGACATGAAAATACCGGGCAGCGAACGGGTGCGGGTGCTCCTGAAGATGCTCAACGACCGGGCGTTGCGGATCGAACTGCCATCAGGGCAAATAGCCAGGCGGCCAAAATCGGACAAAAAATAGAGGACTCTGCCAGGATGGGTTTTAAAAACAATTATTATCTCAGCCGTGTACTCCTGTATTTCCTGTTATTGACGCTGGTCGCGACAGGATATGCGCTGGTTGTTAGCGGGTTGGGATTGGCTTTGTACGGCAGCATTTTCTCTGCCAATCCGATAACGGTGGGAATTGCCGCCTTTGTCATTGCCCTGTTGATCTATCCCCTGCGCCAGTGGCTCCAAAACCTTGTCAATGCGATCTTTGTGCGCGGGCGAAGGGCTTACCAGGAAAAGATCAAGCAATTCGAAGCAGAGATCGCCAATCAAATCGAACTTTCTTCCGTGGCCCGCCTGCTGCAAAATGCCATCAAGCAATCCTTGAATCCAAATAACCTTTTCGTCTTTATTTTCGACTCGATCAGCGACCAGTATTCTGCCGCTCCGGACCCGGGTGGAAATCCAACCAGCGACCTGCGATTTTCCAGCAACAACCCCCTTGTCCAGCTATTAAAAGAACGCCGGCAGGCAGTTTCCCTGGCTGAAGTTGAGAAACAACCCGGCTTGCAGCCAGCCGATAGGTCCAGACTGGCCCTGCTGGCAGCCCAGAATTTTTTGCCCCTGACTGGTCAAAATCGCCTGACCGGATGGATTGCGCTCGGCAAGCATCCTTCAGGCAACGAATATTCTGCGGACGAATTGAGCTACGTTGAGACTCTGTGCAGCCAGGCGGCTGTGGCGATCGAGCGGGCGGAAGTGGTCAGCAACATGGAAAAACGCATGCGCGAGACAAACGTGCTGGCCCGGGTGGCGCAGGGCGTGAATATCATGCTTTCGCAGGACGACATCATGGAGCTGGTCTACGCTCAGGCAACCCAGATCATTCCTGCGGACGATTTTCACCTTCTGTTGGTGCAGGGTGAGCCAGCCCAGCCGGTATTTGTCTTCTTCGTTGAAAAAGGAGAGCGCCTGGCGGCATGCGAGAACCAGGCAGTGCTCGCCGGACAGAACCTGGAAATTGAAGTGCTCCGGCAGCGCCAATCAATCATCACGGACGATTATGCATATGAATGCAAGAAACGGGGTATCTCAGGCAGACAGGACGTCGTTTCCTGGTTGGGCGTGCCGCTGAATGCTGGCGCAGATACCATCGGCGTGTTGAGCCTGGGGAAAAAGGATGCCATGGTGGCGTATACCGGCGAGCAGTTGAACCTGATCCAGACGATCGCCGACCAGGTTGCGGGAGCCATTATTAAAGTCCGCCTGCTGCAGGAAACCGAACAAAGGGCGCGCCAGCTCACGACCCTGAATGAGATGACGCGGCAGCTTACGACCACGCTCGAAATCGAGCCGCTTTTAACCAATATCCTTCAAAATGCTACCTACATATTAAATTGCGAAGCCGGAAGCCTGCTCCTGGTCGACGAACAAACCGATGAGCTGGTTTTCCGGGTTACTGTTGGACCGGTTGCCTCTACGTTGCTCAACCAGCGCATGCCTGCCGGGGCTGGTTTTGTAGGGAAAGCGGTCACCTCGCGCCAGCCTTTGATCGTCAATAACGTACAGGAATCGCCCGGCTGGTTCCAAAAACCCGACCAGATGACGGGCTTTATCACGAAATCCCTGCTGGTGGTGCCGTTGCTGGTCAAGGAAAAGGCGACTGGTGTGATTGAGGTGATCAATAAACTCGATGGCTCCCCGTTCACAGAGAGCGACCTCGAACTTCTATCCGCTTTCGCGGGTCCGGCTGCGGTGTCAGTCGAAAATGCGCGTTTGTTTACGCTGACGGACCAGGCTTTATCCGCCAGAGTCGAAGAATTATCCGTCATGCAGCGGATCGACCGCGAACTAAACGCCAGCCTGGACGTGACTCGGGCAATGGAAATTACGCTGGAATGGGCCATGCGCCAATCTAACGCTTCCGCCGGACTGGTCGGAGTCCAGCAGGAAAGCGGGCTTAAAATCATGGCTTCGGAAGGGTATACAGACGAGCTGGCCGACCTGCAAGAAGGAATTTTGCCGATGCAATCGGCTCTCTTCAGCCAGGCGCTCGAGCAAGGCAATCTCGTCCACAATTTAATCAACGAAAACAGCGCCAGGGGATTATTAAAAGATGCAGCGTCCCAGGTCATCCTGCCGATCCGGCGTGAAACTCAGCCGATCGGCCTGATCTTGCTCGAAAGCAACAAGCTTGACACGGTGCCAGATGAAACGCTTTCATTCTTGCAGCGCCTGTCCGATCACGCCTCGATTGCGATTTCAAACGCCCAGTTGTATGCTGCTGTACAATCCGCCAACGTTGCCAAGAGTGAGTTTGTCTCCTTTGTATCACACGAGCTAAAAAACCCAATGACTTCGATCAAGGGCTACACGGAGCTGTTGGCAGCCGGGGCGGTTGGATCGGTGAACGAGGCACAGGCCAACTTCTTGGCGACAATCCGATCCAACATCGAGCGTATGAACACGCTCGTTTCAGATCTAAACGATGTGTCGAAGATCGAAGCCAACCGTTTGCGCCTGGATTTTAAGGCAATCCAGTTTGGCGACGTGGTAGAAGAAACAGTGCGTTCGGTACGCAAGCAAATTGAGGAGAAAAGTCAGCAGCTTGCGCTTGATTTACCGGCGGATCTACCGATGGTGTGGGCGGACCGGATCCGCCTGGCCCAGGTGATGGTAAACCTGGTCAGCAACTCCCATAAATATACTCCGCAAGGCGGGAAGATCCAGATTTCTGCCAGCGCAACGGATAATGAATGGGATCCGGCAGGCGCCCCCCGGGTAGTTCACATTTGGGTCGCTGATAACGGGATGGGGATAAATGAAGAGGACCAGCGGAAGATTTTCCAGAAATTCTTTCGATCTGAGGACCCGAAAACACGCGAGGTCCCCGGTACGGGGCTGGGCCTGAATATCACGCGCAGCCTGGTGGAAATGCAGGGCGGCAAGATTTGGTTTGAGAGCGAGTATCGTAAAGGCACTACATTCCATTTCACGGTGCCGGTAGCCGGATAAAGTTGGAGGGAGCTATGGGCCGGACGGCCTCGTGGGGATGGTCAAAAGGATTCGATGGGCGGGAGGTTGCCAGGCAAGCGGCGCAGCAAGCTATCAATCACATGGGCGCCACCCGACCTGTAATCGGCCTGGTTTTTATATCGCAGGAATTCGACATGGGGGCGGTAGGAAATGGACTGGCCAACGTGCTGGGCACCACACCCCTGTGGGGGGTCAGCACGTCCCATCCGATCACGTCTGCAGGTGAACAAACACGGGCGGTGGTAATTGGACTGTTTACCGGCAGCGACATTAACGCTAAAGTATCCTTTTGGCCCGGATTCGCTCAAAACAGCGAAGAGACAGCCAGCCAACTGATCCAATCGCTGTATGCTGAATCGAGAAGCCTTAAAGGGCTCCTGCTCGCAGCCGATGGGATTAATGGAGACGTCACGCGGGTGTGCGCGGCGCTGACGGATTTTTCATCGCCGGTGGCAGGCTGCATGGCGTCCGGCGACATTCTGCACGGCAAAACTTACCAAATGGCCGGAAACCAGTTTGGGACGGGCGGCCTGGCCTGTGCGACCCTGGAAGGCGCGCTCACGATCGGAATGGGAATCGGGCACGGATGGTCGGACATGGGGATTTATTTCGAGATTAGCAAAGCGCGCGACATCTGGATTCAGCAACTCGGCCAGGTGACCGCAGCCGAAGCGTACAGCCGATTCCTAGGTTACCCGGCGCGTGAGTGGGCTTTTCCACCATTGAAAGAACTCGTCCGGCTTTATCCGCTGGGGATTGAGCTTACACCAGGGAACAGTGAATTAATTATCCGTTCCCCAATCCAGGTAGAGGTGGACGGATCCCTGCGCATGAACATCCCGGTGGCAGAAGGCCAGGTAGCACGATTGTTGGTGGGCGATCGCAACAATTGCCTGGAAGCAGCCCACCAGGCAGCCAGGACGGCCATTAAATCGTTGATGGGAGCCAAGCCGCTTATGGCGGTGATCCTGGTGGACCAGGCCTGGCAGTACCTGTTCCAATCGGATTCAAACAAGCTGATCGCGGCGATAAAAGCAGAAGTGGGGGAAATTCCCTTGATCGGCGCCTATACCCTCGGGCAAATCAGCCGGCAGCGCCTGGAAGGATACGTTCGAGTGTACAACCAGAATTTACTGGTTGCCGTGTTTGGCGAACGCTAAGTTGATCTGGCGTACTCCTAATGGTGCCTGGCTATTTCAACCTGCGAGTTTAGCAGCAAGGCGGCAATTGCGCCGGGCACCCATCCAGCCAGCGTCAGCAGCGTCACGATCAAAATGGTCCCGCAGCCGCGATCCAGAACCGCCAGCGGCGGAAATACGATGCATAAAATTGCTCTTCCACATCCCATGGATTTATTTTAACATAAGTAACAGTATTTTCGGGGTTTTTGGGACGCCCAAGCGTCCCAAAAACCCCATAATCTACCGTTAATGTTCAGGCTGAAATATTCATATTTATCTTTGGCAGTCGCTGCGGGATGGTGGCGATGGCATCTTCGGGGTATTCGAAATCCTCAAGCTCGCCTTTATTGTAGGCGTCGTAGGCCGAAAGGTCAAAATGGCCGTGACCCGACAGGTTGAAAAGGATGACCCGCTTCTCGCTGCGAGCTTTGGCATCCAGGGCTTCATCGATGGCGACCCGGATAGCGTGAGCCGATTCAGGCGCCGGGAGCGTGCCCTCGGTGGTGGCAAAAAGGGTGGCGGCTTCAAATACTGGCTTCTGCTGAACAGCAACGGCGCTGATCAAGCCGGCGTCGTACAGGGCGCACAGCGTGGGAGCCATACCGTGATAACGCAGACCACCGGCATGGATCGGAGAGGGAATAAAATCGTGTCCAAGGGTGTACATTTTCACGATCGGCGCTATTTGAGCGGTATCGCCGTAATCAAAAGCATATATGCCGCGAGTGAGAGATGGGGCGGCGGTCGGCTCGACTGCCACCAGGCGGGTACGCTGACCGTTCTTCAAGTTTTCACGTAAGAACGGGAAGGCGATGCCGGAGAAATTCGATCCGCCCCCAACACAGCCGATCACGACGTCAGGATATTCACCAGCCAGGTCCATTTGTTTTAATGCTTCCTGCCCGATGACGCTTTGGTGCAGCAAGACATGGTTGAGAACCGAGCCGATGCCGTATTTCCTGGCGCCGTTCGAGGTGGCAGCCACCTCGACTGCTTCTGAAATAGCGATCCCAAGCGAGCCCGGGCTTTTATGGTTCTGGGCCAGGATGGCGCGCCCGGCATTGGTGTGGCCGGTAGGGCTGGCGAAGACTGTGGCGCCATACGTTTCCATCAGAATGCGGCGATATGGCTTCTGGTTGTAGGAAACATTGACCATGTAGACTTCCAGGCCGATATCGAAGAATTTGCAGGCCATTGCCAGGGCAGAGCCCCACTGGCCAGCTCCAGTTTCGGTCGTGAGTGCCTGGGTGCCGGAGACCTTGTTATAGTAGGCCTGTGGGACGGCGGTGTTCAGCTTATGGCTGCCAGCGGGCGACTGGCCTTCATATTTGTAATAAATGTGAGCGGGCGTCCCCAAGGCTTTTTCCAGGCGGCGGGCTCGAATGAGGGGGGTTGGGCGGTAGAGCTTATAAATTTCGCGGACTGGTTCCGGAATCTCAATGTAACGTTCGGTGCTGATCTCCTGCAAGATGATTTCCATCGGAAAAAGGACCGAGAAAAACTCAGGAGTGGCCGGCATTTTTGTGCCCGGATGCAGCACAGGTGAGGGCGGAACCGGGCTGTCGGCGTTTATGTTGTACCAAAATTTCGGAAGGTCGCTCTCATTTAATAAAAAACGGGTCTGGTCAGACATGGAATTTCTCCTTATTATTATGAATTAGTATGTTCATCTATACGGCGCGGCCCGGTGGCACGGTGGCCGGTGAGTATAAGCCCTTTTTTCCCAATTCACTCTTCCTTTCCGGCGCCGGCGGCAGTTGAGCCGGCGACCCCAAATAAAAAAACACGCGCCTGTCCCCGGAGAGGACGAACGCGTGTCCGTGGTGCCACCTCAGTTAGGCTGCCGCTTTAACAAAAAAGCCCCTTGTGATGCACAAGGGGAATACGCCAGCCTCACTCTTGCGGGTACGGCAGGTACCTGCTTATACCCTTTGCCATGATAACGGTGGCATTTCCGGCGAAGGCTACTACCCTGTAATCAAGGCTTCACCTTGCAACTCGGAGGTCCATTCAACACTGCTGTGCGGGCAGGTTCTCACCACTTCCTGCTCTCTGGGCCGCCTTTGCAGCGCTTACTCGTCCTCGTCACAGTCTTTCAATATCAATTATGGTTAGATTATAGATAAAAAAAAGGGCTTGTCAAGGGCGAGTTTTTTAGGAACAAGAGGTCTGTCAATCGTCAAAGTAAAACTTCGTAGTAACGACTTCAGTCGTTGCTGCCCAGCGGTAACGACTGAAGTCGTTACTACGAAGATTAGTTTCACCTTTGACACACCACTAAATAAAAGCGGTGGAGGAAAAATAGCGCTCATCTACATCCTGCCAGGTTTCATTTTCGGCTTCACGCAGGTGGCTTCCCAGGAGGGGGGTTACTTTGCGGATTTCTTCAGCGATGCGATGGGCCACCCGCCGGATCGAAAAGTGAGCTTTGGGGGCGGAGCGAAGGTTGATAAAATGGGCGGCGCTGCGTAAATTCACGGTAAAAAGCACCCGGCGGTTGTAGGCGTTCGGAACAACGTAGGAGGCTACTTCGGGGCTGAAATCGGCTAATTTCTGGTACGTCTCACCTGCCAGCGCCATCGCCTGGCAGAAGGATTCTTCCAGGCTGGCGTCGCTGATGGCGCGGGGAATGGCATATCCGAGATGCGTCGCCAGAGGTTGAGGGGTTTGGGTCATCATGCGATGGCGCTTAAATTCGAAATAGGCTCCCTGGTCGAGGACGACCTCAAAGGTGTATGTGGAATGTTCCAATTCGCGCAGGGGAATTTCGAATTTTGAAACTGAGCCAAGCAGCGCATGGGCCATGCCCAGCCGTTCCTGGAGCGGAAGCAGGCGGACCATCGCCAGGTTTTGGGCATAGCTGCGGCTGTCAAAGCGGAACAGGGCGCTTGCCAGCAGGCGATCTTCGTTATCTGGGTCGTAGTAGATGAGGCGGCACCAGTCAGGCAAGGCGTCCTCAGGCAATTCCGGACCGGAGGCTTCTTGCCGGAGCAGGCGCGGAGTTTCGACCAAGTATGGGACTTCTTCTGCATATTTAATCAAGGTGGGCACTTCAGCCATGGCCACGTTTTTGATGTCGGACCCGAGCCGGCGCACCTCTTCGAGCGGGTGGGAGAGCATTTTACGCAGGGCATGCTCGAGGGCGCGAGCGTTGATGGTCATGCCCACGTTTGCCAGCGCCGCTGCCGGCAATAGGAAGCGGCACACATCGATGTAATCCGAGTGGATCCGGTTTTCGTAAGCCCGGTCGCTCTCATTTTCGCGGCGTGGATTCTGAGAGGCAATCACCGCGCGCACGACGGGAAGGGCCTGGTGATAGGTATCCAGCAGTTTCTGGCAGGTCTGTATATAGAGCGGGAGCATCAGGTGCTCCTTCAGCTCGGTAGGGATGTAAAAATCCTCAGGCGACCATTTCTGGTAACGGGTTGATTTTTCAGTGTAAGAAGCCAGGCGGTTCGATTCGAGGGTTTCAACTGCCAGGCGCGAAATGTTTTCGATCGCAACGTGCAGCACAGCGTGCTCGGCAACCGATGAATGGCCGTATCCGACGACCCATTTTTCGTGGAATTCGGCGCTCTTTTTATCCGTCAGCTCAGCCGCGATTTCGCGAAAGGATTGGGGGGAGCGCGACGTTTTTGCAAAGGCAACCGCGATCACCTCGGGCTTGAGACATTGCGAATCGAGCAGGTAAACCTGGCGTTCAGGAGACATGGGAAAGCACTCCTTTTGCACGGTCTATGTCTGAATGGATCTGGTCGACGAGCGCCTGGACGGAAGGAAATCGTTGTTCGGAGCGTAGAAATTCCACGAATTCCAACTTAAGGAAACTGCCGTAGAGATCCTGGCTCAAGCCTAACAGGTGGGTTTCAATCGTCAGCAGCGAAGACTGGTTCTCAAAGGTCGGCCTGAGCCCGATATTCGTCACGGAAGGGTAGGTTTTGCCGGCATAATCCGCCAGGGTGGCGTACACGCCACGCCCGGGCAGCAGGCGCTCCTTCCAAATCTCCAGGTTGGCCGTTGGTATGCCTATAGTGCGGCCGCGTCCATCCCCAGGAACCACTTTTCCCTCGACGTCGTAAAACCGGCCGAGATATTGCGAAGCCCTTCTTACATTTCCTTCATTAATCATTTCACGAATCCGGCTGGAAGAAACAACTTCGCCTTCGATCATAAAGGGAACGAATTCTTCGATCGAATAACCGTACTTCTGGCTTAATTTACCAAGGACATCAAAGTTACCCTCACGCCCGCGGCCAAGGGCAAAATCATGGCCTACCAACAGGTGTTTCAAGCTAAGATGACGCCATAGGTCGCCAATGAATTCATCCGCGGTGTGCGAGGCCAGCTCTTTATCGAATGTCAGCGTGATGGCGAAGTCCACATCCAGGTCAGATAGGATGGCTGCTCTTTCCTCGGGGGTTGTCAGGTAAAACGGGGCGCCGTTGCCGCGCAGCACTTTGGAAGGATGTGGGAAAAAGGTAATCACGATGGCCGGCAGATTGTCGGCGTGGGCGCCTGCGACCAGCCGTCTAATGATCGATTGGTGGCCGAGGTGAACGCCATCAAACGAGCCGATGGTGACCCAGGACCCATCCAGTTTCACTGCTTCGAGGCCGCGAAGATGTTGCATAAGCACAGATCAGGAGAAAAAGACTTTCTTCGGCTGCCATTCACCGGTTGCGTCATCGAATTCGAGCAGCGCAACTAATTCTCCCTGCTGGCTGATGCCACGAGCCAGTTTGCCACGGCTGGCATCACCCTGGACGCGATGGCCGTGGCGGATGGATTCAACCTCATCGCCAGTTAAGTCGATTGCCGGCCAATCTGATAACGCTTCGGCTGCCGGAATAACCAGCTGGTACCAGGTGCCGTTATCGAACTGCTCGCGCAGCTTGCGCAAGGGCACTGCGTCGCGCAAGGTGAACCGGCCGCTCTTGGTGCGCCGGAGGCCGACCAGATGGGCGCCGCAGCCCAGGACTTCGCCCAGGTCGTGGGCCAGCGAGCGGACGTAGGTTCCGGAGGAGCAGTATACGTCGATCACCGCTTCCGGGGGAGCCCATTCCAGCAGCTCCAGGTTGTATACCTGGATGGTGCGGGGAGATAAATCCACCTCCTCGCCTTCGCGCGCCATTTCGTAGGCCTTGCGACCCTTGATTTTTACCGCTGAATAAGGCGGCGGTACCTGCTCGATGGTCCCGATAAATTTTTTCAGAGCAGCTTCAAACTGTTCCTCCGTCACGTTGACGGGGGAGGTGCTCAAAATGCGCCCGTCGGCGTCATAGGTGTCCGTGCGGGTCCCCAGGCGGACAACAGCCTGGTAGCGCTTATCAGACGCCGAGACATATTCACTCAGGCGGACAGCCGGGCCGAGCAGGATCACCAGCACGCCGGAGGCGCGGGGATCTAAAGTACCAGTATGACCGGCACGACGGATATTGGTGCCCTTGCGGACGATCTGAACAACGTCGTGCGAGGTTAAGCCGACCGGTTTATCAACTACTAATACACCGGAGATTGCATTCTTTAGGTTAGCATCATTATCGTTCATTTTTTCTCCCCATCAAGAGCCATTATACGTAACTTCTCAAAAACCGGGGGCAGATTGACCCAGAATTCGCAAAAACGAATTTTGAACCAGGACCTTTCTTGTTTCAATTGGGTTTCAGATAATGGCTTGATTTATTCCCATTCGCCCCATTTTTTAGCAATTGGCGAGTAGCAGATATTACTTTTTCCTGTACTTCATCGAGCATGCCAGGAATGTCAGCGCCTGCTGCAGCGGGATGACCGCCGCCGCCGAATTGGGTGGCAAGCTGTGAAATGTCCCAATCGGGCTGCGCTCGCCAACTGACTTTAATATGATTATCCTTTTGTTCAACAAAGATGATACCGATATCGCTCTCATCGATCGAGGCTATTATATTTATAAGGTCAGCGTCGTCGTTGCCTGGATAAGCGGATTGGGCGCGATCACTCAAGGTGAGCGTCGTCCAAACCAGGCGGTCGTCGCGCTGCAATTTATCCAGCCCCAACCCCCACAAACGGGCTGCTTCAAAAGAACGCCGGATCAAGGCCCGGTTATAAAGCTCCGATAAATCTGCCCCTTTCTCCATAAGATCTGCTGCCAGCCGGAGCGTGTTCGGCCTGACGTTCGAGGTACGAAACCCGAGCGTGTCGCTGACGATGCCGTTCAGCAGCGCTTGTGCCACGGGTTCTGAGATTTTGAGGCCCCACCGGGGCAAGTATTCCGCCAGGATGGCAGCGGTGGCCGGCGCTTCCGGATCGACAAAATTGATCCTGGCAAAGTTGAGGTTGGTGATGTGGTGGTCTATGTTGAGATCTGGCACCTGCCCGTCAAGCACATTACCGGTACGGCTTAAATCCGAGATATCGAGGACGATTGAGAGGTCGAATGGATCCTGCACCTTGCGCGTGATTTGGTTTGCGCCTGGCAGCTTCCTGAAACTGGACGGTACACCGTCCACCAGGACCATCTGAACCTGTTTTTCAGCCTCCTGCAAGGCCAATCCCAGGCCCAACACGGATCCCACAGCATCGCCATCCGGGCGGATGTGCGACAGGACCAATATTTCTCCCGCCTCCTGGATTAATTGGCGGATTTTTTCGTGGATATCACTCTCCATCCCGTTCTGCACCCTCTGAAGCATTTTCAGACGCTGGTTTAACTTCGTTTTCTTTACGCAGGCTAGCCAGAAGCTGTTCGATGTGGTCGGCCTTTTCCGGGGTTGGATCCCAGTGGAAACGCAAGCGTGGAAAAATCCTCAAATCGACCCTGGTAGCCAGATTCTTACGGATAAAACCACTTGCATGGTTTAACCCTGCCAGGACCTCTTCGGCACGCTCGTGTCCCTCAACTGCGGAAACAAATATATCTGCAAACGTAAATTCACGGTCCACCTTTACATCCGTAATCGAAATGCCCAATAGGCGTGGATCGCTGATCTCCATCACGACCATTTCAGACAGCTCTTCGCGGATTCGGTCTGCTATTCTTTGAAGTCTTAATTGCGAAGGCATTTCATATCCTCAAGACAATGGGCAATTGCCAATCCAACGCCCAATTATTATACTTTTTCAAGCGAATAACATTCAATGATGTCGCCAGCAATAAAGTCATTAAAGCTCTTCAGCCCGATTCCGCAATCCCAGCCGGTACGGACTTCACGCACGTCGTCTTTCTCGTGTTTCAAGGAGGAAATTTCACCGTCAAACAGGATCTGGTCTCCGCGGCGCAGGCGGGCGCGCCCATTGCGACGAATTTCGCCTTCACGCACCCGGCAGCCGGCAATGTTGCCCACTTTTGAGATGCGAAAGACGGTTATCACTTCGGCTTTGCCATAGATGACTTCCTTGAACTCGGGCGCCAGCATGCCTTTGAGCGCTTTTTCAACATCCTCAATCAAGCGGTAGATGATCTCGTACTGGCGGATCGAAACACCCTCGGCCTCCGCCAGGCGGCGAGCGGTGGTGTCGGCCTGGACGTTGAACCCGACCACGATGGCGTGCGAGGCGGCAGCCAGCATTACGTCATTCTCGGTGATGTTTCCGGTTTCGGCGTAGAGGATGTTGATCTTGATGTCGCCCGAATCCATGTCGTGGAGGGACGTGGTAATCGGCTCCAGGGAACCCTGGACGTCGGCTTTTATGATCAGGCGCAGCTCCTGCACTTCGCCGGCTTTATAGCGGGCGAACAACTCTTCCAGGGTAGCTTTAGGCGCAGCAGCCAGTTTTTCCTGGGCTTTGGCCTTGCGCTCCTCCACCACAGCTTTGGCATCCCGTTCGGTGGGATAGACCAGAAACAGCTCGCCGGCTTCCGGAACGTCATTCAGGCCCATTACCAGGACGGGCGTCGAGGGTTTGGCTTTTACGATCTTCTTGCCGCGGAAATCGACCATGGCGCGGATGCGGCCGTATGCTTTACCCGCCAGGACGACGTCGCCCATTTGAAGGCTGCCGTTTTGCACCAGCAGGGTGGCAATAGTGCCCCGGGCGCGATCCAATTCGGCTTCGATGACGGTGCCGAATACTTTTCCATTGGGATTGGCGCGGATTTCAATGCTGTCGGCCACCAGTAAGATCGCCTCGAGGAGATCGTCCAGGCCTATTTTCTGCTTGGCCGAAACTGGCACTACGATGGTGCTGCCATCCCATTCATCCGGCACCAGGCCGGCGTCGGCAAGCTGATGCTTGACGAAATCCGGATTAGCGTCCGGCCGGTCGATCTTGTTCAGGGCAACCACGATCGGAACACGGGCTGCGCGGGCATGTGCGATGGCTTCACGGGTCTGGGGCATGACTCCATCGTTGGCGGCCACTACCAGGACGACTACATCCGCGCCCTGGGCGCCGCGGGCGCGCATGGCAGTGAAAGCGGCATGGCCGGGGGTATCCAGAAAGGTTATCAGACGCCCTTTGTGCTCGACCTGGTATGCGCCGACGTGTTGGGTGATGCCGCCAGCCTCGCCTCCAGCAACGTTGGTATTCCGGATAGCATCCAGGAGAGTGGTCTTGCCATGGTCAACATGGCCCAGAATCGTAACCACTGGCGGCCGAGCGATCAGCGACTTTGGGTCTTCTGATGCGATCAACTGCCGCCAGAGAGGAATTTCTCCGGTCTCTTTAACCTCTTCAACTTCGGGGGTTTCCAGGTTAGCTTCGAAACCCATTTCGGAGGCAACGATAGCCGCTGTATCAAAGTCTACCTGCTGGTTGATGTTCGCCATCACCCCATTTGACATCAAAATCTTAATTACCTGGATGGGGCTGGCCTGGATCATGGTAGCCAGTTCGCGTACCGTGATGCTGGCAGGCAGCTCTATTTTTTTGTGCCCATTCTCGCTCATACCGCACCTCCTTGCTAAGATTCACCCCAACGTACACCCACCAACATCCCAGAATAATTGCATCCTTTGCTATTTGCCTGCGGGGCCGCAAAGCTTGCGCTGAGCCAGTCAATGGGTACTCTTATTTGTTCATTTCAGTTAATCCGTCGAACGAGTTTTTCTCTGGTAAGATTCCCTCTTCAAGGAGGGGTTCATCAGGCAAACCTGCCATGAAGTCCAGCAAGCGCTGGCGGTCCTGGTCGGTTATTTCTGTCTTCAGTGCATGTGCCAGTGACCCCTTCAATCCTTGCTCCCAGCAGGAGCGTTTATTGTGAAGGTAGGCCCCTCGGCCCGCTGCTTTGCCGGTCGAGTCGACCGATACGCCCTCGGCCTTTCGAACAATGCGGATCAAGGTCCTTTTGGGCAGTACCAGGCGGCAGCCGACACAGGTGCGCTGCGGTACATGCTTAACTCGTCTTCCCGTCTTTTTAACCAAGTCCTATTCTCAATAAATACTAACTTTCCCACTCCCAACCGTCGCCGCGTTTGTGCTTCTTCTTGCTTAATACAACGTCGCGTTCAGGATCGTATTCAATTTCAACGCTCTTGCGCTTCTTTTTCTTCTTTTTCTTGGTCGTATCGTCTACTTTAGCGCCTTCGCCTTCAACTTCTTCTTCCTCTGCTACCTCCGCCTCAAGCATATCGGGTTTGAGGGCAAAAAGCTCGTCAAAGGAAACTTCTTCTTCAACCTCAGGCTCGCTGACAGCTACCTCAACCGGCTCGACCTCCACCGTCTCGGACGGCACGGCCACTTCTACCGGGGCGGTTACTTCAGCCTCAGGAGTCGGAGCCGGGATTTCTTCAACAGCGACTGGAGCTGTCTCGACAGGGCTGACCGTTTCGACCGGCAGGACCGGAGCGGCTTCTTCGGCTGGCAGCCCGACTGCCGTAATGGCGAGGGTATCCATCAAGCGGTTGATCTCCAGCATAGCCTTAGGACCGATCCCCTGGAGCTTGAGAATATCGTCGGGATGGGTCTTCATACGCAGGGCCAGCTCGCCAACGGTGAAATAGCCGGCTTCTTGCAGCAGGTTGGCAACATGATCGGGTAAGCCGCTATCGAGAATATTCTTTTCGAAGGCGTCTTCTGGGATCGATTTGCGCAGCTCGGCTTCAAATAATTCCTCGACCTGTTTCTTTTCGGGAGCGAGGTGGGCCGCCGTACGGCGTTCCACCCGGTCTACAAAGTGCATCAGGTGGTCATTTTCATCCGAAGAAAGAGCGCGACCCTCGGCCTTTTTGGCCAACAGGCCCTCGATCTGGCTGATCAATTCCTGGTCCTGAGCAAACGATTCCAGGAGCGGGTCGTGCTGGACTTTATAGAGCTCATCCGCCGCAGCTTCATTCAGGCTCTTGATGTCGATGCGCCAATTGGTCAGCTTGGCTGCCAGGCGGGCATTCTGGCCGTCGCGACCGATCGCCAGGCTGAGATGGTCTTCAGGAACGACCACGGTGGCCGTCTTGCCGCTGGCAGAGCGTTCGTTCAAATAAACGCCGCTGGCTTTGGCAGGGCTGATGGCCTTGGCAATAAAGACAGCCGGGTCGGGATTCCATTCGATGACGTCGATTTTCTCGTCGTGCAGCTCGCGCACGATGGCCTGGATGCGCACGCCGCGAATGCCCACGCAGGCGCCGACCGGGTCGATGCCAGCCTGGGTAGCGGAAACTGCAACCTTGGCGCGCTCGCCCGGCTCACGGGCGATGGAACGAATTTCAACGACGCCATGATAGATCTCCGGCACTTCATTTTCCAGCAGGCGGCGCAGGAAATCGCGATGGGTGCGGGAAAGCACAATTTGCGGTCCGCGCGGGCTATCCTTTACTTCGGCAACCAGGGCGCGCACGCGGTCGTGCAGGCGGAAGCGCTCGCCCGGGATCATGTCCTTGCGGGCCATGTTGCCCTCAGCCCGCATTTCCATGCCGATGCTCAGGCCTTGCGAGTTGATGGCCTGGACAATGCCGCTGACAATCTCACCCAGTTGTTTCTCGTAAAAGGCCTTTTGGGCCGATCGCTCGGCGTCGCGAATGCGCTGCTGGATCACCTGGCGGGCGGTCTGGGCTGCAACCCGCCCAAAATCGTGGGGGGTGCTTTCGACGACCACCATGCTGCCGATCTCGGCATCGGGCGCATAGCGGCGCGCTTCACTCAGGGTGACTTCCGTACGCGTGTCCTGGACGGAATCCACCACTTCTTTTTCAGCGAAGATCTGGACTTTCCCGGTATCGGGATCGATCTTGGCTTCAACGTTTTGAGCGCTGGAGGCATTGACCGCCCGGCGATAAGCAGAGACCATAGCGGACTCGAGCGCCTTCAGGATGATCTCCTTTGGGAGCTGCTTTTCTTCCAGCACTTCATTAAAGGCCAGTGTAAATTCGTTCTTCATGCGTACAACTCTCCAAGCTAGTTACCCTTTATACGCAGAAAAGTGGGGGACTCCCACTTTTCGGTGCGTTCAATCATGTAGCCTACCGACAACAAAAGCATTTTAACATATCTTGTCAAGCGTTGCAAGGTGTGACAGGGTTTTTTTGCTGGTTTAATGGTGCTTTGCACCACTAAACCAGCAAAAAAGTCTACTGTTACTCTTCCTCATCAACTTCGCCCTGGACAGGCAGGTTGAACTCGACGCCGACCTGGAGGCCGGCCTCCTTCAAAGAGTTAACGACCGGAACGAGCAGTGGGATGCCGACCCTGGCGTTGTGCTCGGCCAGCTCAAATTCCTTCTCGCCGTGGATGAATATGCGATCCTTGCCGACGGCCTTGGGAGAATTCTTGAGCTGATTGATCAGATAATCCATGTCGCTTTTGAACTCGTCCAGGGGGCGGAAAATATCCGGGCGGATGGCGGCGAAGAAATGACCCACGTTGGCAAACCTGCCCTCGCTGCTGGGGTGGCCTACGTCTGCACCGGTGGCGGAACCGGAGAGAACGCCGGAGAAGATGTCCACCAGGAGGCCCAGGCCATAGCCTTTGTAGCCGCGCATAATATCAATGCCTCCAAGCGGCATCAATGCGCCGCCTTTCAGGACTGAGGTTGGATTGGTGGTGACGCGGCCCTCATTATCAATTCCCCAGCCTTCCGGGATGGGCTTGCCGGCTTTTTCGTAGACGGTGATGCGACCGATGGGGACGATGCTGGTGGCCATATCGAGCACATACGGGCGCTCTTTGCCGGCTGGAACTGCTACGGCGATCGGGTTGGTGCCGATGAGGGCCTTGCGGCCGTAGGTCGGCGCGACCAGCGGCTGAGAATTGGTAAAGCTGATGCCGATCAGGTCGTGCTGCAGAGCCATCATGGCGTAATAACCGGCGATGCCATAATGGTTGCTGTTGCGGACGGTCACCATGGCTATGCCGGATTGTTTTGCCTTCTCGATACAGCGCAGCATGGCCTGTTTACCAACCACCTGGCCCATACCGTTCCCGCCGGAAAGCGCGAGCGAGACAGGCGTCTCATTCAGAACCGTGACGGGGGAGAGGGGATCGATCAACCCTTTGCGTAAGCGGTCGCCGTAATAGCTATTCAGCCGGATGATACCGTGCGAATCGACCCCGCGCAGATCGGCTGCAAGCAGCACCTCGGCCACGGTTTCAGCGTCGGCCCTGGACAGCTTCAGTTTTGTAAAAAAGCGGACCATGTAGTCTGTCAGGTCTGCGGGGCGGAAAAGCTGGGATTTGGCCATATACACCTCGTGGAAGTTATTAGATTTTAAAGACCCTTTTTCGGTATAGGCCTGATAATATCAGATTATTTAAATTAAGGTGTGGATTGAGGCAGGCCAGGCAGATGATTGTGAGTTATGGTTGACAGGCGACTTTTTTAAACCTATACTGGTTCTGTCATCAGCCTATGCTTAATAAATTTCACTTTCCCATATTAATGCTGGTATTGATCGCATTAAGCCTGTCGGCCTGCAATTCCTTTGGCGGACCGACTGCGCCGCCGGCGACGGATTTGACCCAGCTCCCGATCTCGCAGGAAAAGAGAGATCCGATGACGGCCTTGACAGGTACGCCGGCGGTTTCGGCGGCGTCCGGCTCGATCAAATTGACCATTGCGAACAATTCGGATTGGAATATATGCTATGCTTACCTGACCCCGCCCACCCAGGATACCTGGGGTAAAGACCGCTTGAGCGGCCAACCCGAGGTCGCTCCGGGCGCTTCTCAAACGATGCCGTTTGACGCCGGAACGTTCGACCTGAGGGCGGAGAACTGCGATTACATGGCGCTGGATGAGCGCTACGGGGTTGACCTGAGCGGCGATTATACCTGGCAGGTCAATGGTCCCAAGGAGCTGTACTTCGAAGATTTCAGCGGGAGCCAGGCGGCGTGGAAAATTACGCCGGGCAGCGAGGGGCAGGTGAGCGTGGTGGATCAGAGTTTACACCTGACCGGCTCTCAGAAGAACAACCTGGCGATGGTCACTTTAGCCGGCCAGGGGACGGATTCGACGATTGTGGTCGAATCAACATCTGTTCAAAAGCCGGCGGTGGGAACGGCAGCGTTCGGCGTGATGTGCCGGGTGCAGGCAAACGGAGACGGATATTTATTCCTGGCCCGCAGCGACAACCAGTTCAGCATCGAAAAAGTGAAGGGCCAGCTACGCACGGCCCTGGTGGACTGGACCGCTTCACAGGACGTAACTCTCGAGGCGGGAGTCAACGTCATCGAAGCGGAGTGCAAGGGGAGCCAGCTCCGCCTGCGGATCAACGGGCTGACGGTTGAAAAGACAGAAGACGCCGAGTTTACGGGCGGCAATTACGGGTTGGGCGTCGTCGGCTTTGCGAACGGGCCGGCGACATACCAGTTCGACAACCTGAGCATCGTATTACCGGATCAGTTTAAATGAAAGGTGGAAATCGATCATGGCCCGGAAATTTCCGTACGAATTTATTGGAGACATCATCATCACCCAGGAACAAATCCACGAACGCGTCAGCGAGATCGGTAAACAGATCACCGAGGATTACAAAGATTCGGATAAGCTATTGATCCTGGGGCTGCTGCGCGGCAGCGTGGTGTTCATTACCGACCTGATGCGCAAGATCCACCACCCGATGACGATGGACTTCATGTCGGTTTCCTCGTATTCAGGTTCTGAGAGCTCTGGATTCGTGCGGATCGATTCGGACCACAAGACCAACATCTACGGGTGGGACGTGATCCTGGTGGACGACATCGTGGATACGGGCTACACGATCCAGACCGTGCGCAAGCTGCTGCTGGACCGCAAGCCAAAAAGCCTGAAAGTGTGCGCCCTGCTGGATAAAAAGGAGCGCCACAAGGTGGAGACGCCGATCGATTACCTGGGGTTTGAAATCCCGGACTACTTTGTGGTGGGGTACGGGCTGGATATCGACGAGAAGGGGCGGAATTTGCCGTATATCGCGAGCGTGGATCTGGCGAAATATAAGAAGTAAATTTATTTCACCATAATGTATTTGAGAAGTTTTTTTCCGAACCAAAGGAGTGTGACAAATGGCTGAAATCCCTGTATATGCTGCTCGCCTGGAAATCGACTATCCGGAGAAACTGGAAAGGGTGACAACCTTCTTCCGTTTCATCTGGATCATTCCTGTCGCCATCATCCTGGGTCTCATCTCAGGGGCTGGTCAGACGGTAACCAACACGGTTTACTTGAATGAGGCTGGTCAGATCGTGAGCAGAACTCAGCAGACGGCTGGCGGGCTGGTGAGTGGCCTCGTTTTAGCGACGGCCTTAATGATCATCTTCCGGCAGCGTTATCCGCGGTGGTGGTTCGACTTCTCCCGGGAACTGACCCGCTTCGAGTACAGAGTGGGCGCTTACGCGCTCCTACTCACCGACCAGTACCCATCTACGGTCGAAGAGCAATCTATTCACCTGGAAATCGATTACCCCGACGTAAAAAATAATCTCAACCGTTGGATGCCTCTGGTCAAATGGCTGCTGGCAATCCCGCATTACATTGTTTTGAGTTTCCTCGGAATTGCCGTTTTCTTCGCGGTTATTGTTGCCTGGTTTGCCATTCTGTTCACCGGTCAATATCCGAGGGGGCTCTTCGACTTTGTTGTCGGAGTAGGTCGATGGGTATTGCGGGTCGAGGCTTACGCAGTTCTACTGGTAACGGACACTTATCCGCCATTCAGCTTGCACTAGTTTTTGATATCAAATCATTTGGGCGGCGAGTCATTGCCAGATTGGAGCCGTAAGCGCAGCAAGTGTTGTGATATTGGATTGGCTCGATAAAACACTACTAAAAAAGCTGTCCGGCCCCGCGTAGCGGGCGGCCACGCAAAACGAACGAGGGGGTGGAGTTTTAGAAAATGCGAAGCATTTTCTAAAA
>DATKKB010000040.1:0-9645 GCA_035543095.1 Anaerolineaceae bacterium
GAGCAGTTACATTTTTTTCAGGTTGGCCTGCATGGAAAAGCGCAAGGCCGAACTGTAAGCCAGTTCGATCTGTTCGCGGGCTTCCTTCAACTGCTCCTGGGTCTCGCTCTGCATCATCAAGTTATTCAATAAATCGATGAATTCAGGGGTGATCATGGCGGCGTTGTCTTCGAGCAGCTTTTGGCGGGCCGCTTCGTCCGGCGTAGCCACCAGCTTATCGATCAACTCCAATTCCGGCGGCGGGGCGCTGGCTTCCTCTACAACTTTTACAATCTTCTGGAGTTTTCCAATCCGGTCAAGGTCAGCTTTTTGACGCGCAGCCTGCATCTCGCTTTGCAGGATCTCCATAAAGAAGTCGTTGATGGATTCCATGTTTTCCATGGCCGCCTGGCTGATGTCAGGCGCAGAGACTATTTTTTCCAAAAGCTGGCGGGCTTCAGACTGCTGCTGCTGGGTGGCTTTATCAATCTCGCTGGTCAGTTTGAGAAGCTTATCGCGCAACTCGACCAGTTTCTGTTTGTCATCTCCTGAGGCGGCGTTGATCCGGTCCGAGAGGATCTGGAAGAAAGCATAATCGAGGCCGGAACGGGCCAGGCTGACGAGGGTATTGAGGCGGGTTTCCGTGGGCGCATTAACCAGCAGATCCAACAGTTTTTCGCGGGTCAGGCCTTTTTCGCTGGCTTCCTGGAGGCTCTTTAAGGCTGCTTCGGCTTCTTTCGATTGGCTTTGAAGTTGTTGCCCAATTTTCGTCTGGCTTAAAAGCTCTTGCTGCACGGCTGCCAGGCTGCGCGCCAATTGTTGGTCGCCCTGGGCCATAGCCGATTCGCCCAGGCGAGATAGAATCGAAAACAGCGATTCGTCAACCAGGGCTTCTTCCTGCTTGATAATTTCGGCCCGGTCTGCGGCTTCGCGGGTGGATAGCAGCCGTTGGAGAAACGCCAGGCGCTTCTGCTGGGCATCCAGCATTTCCTTCGTGATCCCGTCCGCTTCCAGAATCTTCTCGATCATGGTCTGCATAGTAAACATGGATTGCGGGCGGAGAAGGTAGGCCTTACGTTTTTCAGCCGGAAGGCGGTTTACGACCTGCGTGATCAAGGGGCCGATCAGGCGTTCTTGCTCGTTGACCGGAAGGCCCAACTCCGGGGGGAAGTAGGTCAGCAGCAATTCTTTGGAGGGGTCGTGGTAAACCAGAGGCGTGCTCATGAGGCCCTGGTATCCGCAATTCTTGCAGGAAATTAAATTGAAAGATCCACTTAGCAGTTTATTCTTGGCCTGCGGATCAGCATTGAGGTCGAAAAGCTGTTCCACATCGACCAACAAAGGTGTTTTACAACGAGGGCAGTTCGTGCGTGTTTGAGGCATGGTCTGTTACTTTCCTTTTTAAAGTGACAGGGAAGAATTATACCCTAAATAGGGCTAAATTCAGGATCTGGGTGTTTATCCGTCAACACCCAGATCCTGAATTGAACCTTTATTAAAATTCTACTCTCTGGGGAGCGAAAAGCAGATGCGTGCACCTTTGCCGGCTTCAGTATCGACCCAGATCCGGCCGCCGTGAGCTTCGACGATCGAGCGAGCCAGGTACAGGCCCAGCCCGGCGCCCTTAGTCTGGCGCGCCATGTCGGGGGCGCGGTAAAACCGGTCGAAAATATGGGGGGCATCCTCAGGAGAAATTCCGGGTCCCTGATCGCTGACGCAAACGATCACTTTATCCGGGCGTGCTTGGCCGCTGATGCGGATCTCTCCCTCAGGGGCATATTTGATCGCATTGGAGACCAGGTTTGAAATCACCTGTTCCAGGCGCGTCTCGTCACCCATAATGATCGGGAAATCCTCGGGAAAATCGACTTTAAAGGTATGGCGCGAAGTCTGGGTCTCGAATCTTTTCGCCAGCCGACGGGCTGTTTCTGGCAGCAGTACGTCGGCGCGCTTGAGGGTCAGCCCACCTGCCTGCAGTCGTGAAGCATCCAACAGGTTTTCGATCATCAGCGCCAGCCGATCTGCCTCTTCTTCGATTACCGCCAGGCTGTCATCAACGACGGCCTTATTCCAGCGAGCGTCTTCACGGCGCAGGGTGCTTACGTAGCCCTTAATGAGCGCTACGGGCGTTTTCAACTCGTGGCTGATGACAGAAATGAAAGTGCTTTTCGCCTCCTCGGCTTCGCGAAAACGCGTGATATCGCGAACCGTGGCGATTATATTTATTAGGTTCCCGCTTTCGGTTTGGAGAGGAGCGTAGGTGATACCGACCGGCAAGGGCGGCATTCCTTTTGGGCGGACCAGGTCTCCTTCCACGTAAAGCTGGGCGTGGGGGGTCAGCGGCCAGCCGCCCGCCTCAGCCGATTCCAGCGTAAGCCCTTGCGGAGGTTTAGCCCAGCGCACGATCTCGTCGTGGCGCTTGCCCTGGATGTCATCGACTTTCATCCCCAACAGGCGTGCGAGAGCCGGATTGCTGCGTTCGATCTGCTGCCCAGGGGTCAGGATCATTATTCCGTCTGCGGCTGAATCCAGCAGGGCATCCATGCGCTGCTTTTCCTGGCTGATCTGTGAATAAAGCTGGGCATTCTGGACAGCGATAGCGGCCTGGTCGGCAAAACTGCGTAGGAGTGAGCGGTCGTTGGGAGAGAACACGTCCGGGTAGCTGCGGAAGATAAAAATAACTCCTACCACTTTCTGGCGTGCAATCAGCGGCAGTCCAACACCGGTCAGCAGGCCGAGGCTGGCCATCTGAGTCAATTGGACCATCAGCCTGTTCACCTCCGGCAGCTCGTTGCTCTCAGGATCCTTTGGGTCGCTCGGAATGTCAGCCAGGAAAGGCTCCAGGTATTTGAGGAAAGCGGTAGGAATATTGTTGGCGTTCGTAATCTTCCATTCGCCGCTTTCAGAACGCAGTGCAATCAGGCCAGCCTGGCCTGCCAGCATTTCTACGGATATATTTAATATACGCCCCAATAATTTATTGATATCCAGTTCCTGGGTCAGGGCGCGGGAAATTTCAAGCAAATAATCTCGCTGGCGGGCACGAAAGTCGGCTAACATCGGTCTAGAAACCCTTTTCAGCAGCGGTAATTGCATCTTCCAGGATTTCCAGGCCCTGGTCGACCTGGCTGCGCAGGATGCAAAGCGGAGGTGAAATACGGATAACGCTCTTGCCGCATCCGAGAGTCAACAGGCCGCGCTCAAACGCCAGGTCTACAATGCGATCCCGCAGCTTGTCGTCGTATTCATGCGTACGGCGGTCTTTCACGAATTCGACCCCGATCATCAGCCCGATCCCGCGTACATCACCAATGCAGGCGTGGCGGGCCTGGATTTCGCACAGCGCATCCAGGGCGTAAGCGCCGACATCGGCTGCGTTCCTTAAATATTCAGATTCGACCAGTTCGAGCGTTGCCAGGGCGGCGGCGCAGGCAATGGGATTGCCGCCATAAGTGTTGCCGTGAGCGCCGCGCGGCCAGGTCGCCAGATGCTTGCGGGCGATCATGGCTCCCATGGGCATACCGGAGGCGATACCTTTGGCGGCGCAAACGATATCCGGCTCGGCACCGAAATTCTGGATCGACCACCATTTGCCGGTTCGGCCTATGCCAGCCTGGACTTCGTCAGCGATCAATAGAATGCCGAATTTATCGCACAAGTTGCGCAGGGCAGGAAAGAACGCCCGGTCCGGCAGAATATATCCTCCCTCGCCCTGAATCGGCTCGACCATCACGGCTGCGACTTCATCCGGCGGGACCACTTTATAGAGCAGCTCTTCCTCAATATAGCGCACCACGGTTTCTCCATACATCTCGTTATCCCGCGTCCGCAAAAGAGGATGATACGGATCTGGGAATGGCGCATGCACGACGCCGTTCATCAAGGGGTAAAAGCCTTTGTGGTAGGCCGGCTTGCTGGCAGTCAGGCTGACTGCGCCCAATGTGCGCCCGTGGAAGCCGCCTAAAAAGCCAATAATATTGCTTCGCCCGGTGTAATACCGTGCCAGCTTGATAGCGGCTTCGACGCTCTCGGTGCCAGAATTGGTCATAAATGAAATGGCGGGCTCGTTGAAAGGAGCGATCCGACTCAGATATTCCCCCAACTCCACCCACTTGGGGTGGTAAAAATCAGATGAAATGTGAATAAACCTGGCAGCCTGTTCCTGGATGGCCTGAACTACCTTGGGGTGGCTGTGACCGGTCGAGTTGACTGCGATTCCAGCGGCGAAATCTAGGAAGCGATTCCCGTCTACGTCCCAAACTTCTGATCCAATCCCATGATCCATTACAAAGGGATAACTGCGCGGGTACGAAGGCGAAATTACGGCGTGGTCTCGCTCGATGATTCTGCGAGCATTTGGCCCTGGTAACTTTAGCGGTTCCATTTTCCTCCTTGTTTTTCGGAATCGAGTTGGCTGAAAACCTGCCAATGAGACAACAACAGGACAGGAATATCAACTCGCCTGCCATTCCAGTCAGCTAAATTATAGCATGAAGCAAATCGCTGGCTCTGGACTTCAAAAGTGTGGTTCGAATCCACGGCCGCCAACAGATCCCGGATCTCAGGATTTGAGAGAGCAAGAAGATGATCCAGGTTATCTTTGGGTCAGGAAATATTGAGATATGTCTGAGCCAGGGCCAGCGCGCCCAGAAGACCCATATCGTCGCCCAGTTCGGCCGTAGTCAGGGTCAGGTTTTCAAGGTAGCCTGGGGAAAAGACACTTTCCTTAAGGCTCTGTCGCATCGGGATGAAGAAATGGCCCCCGCTGTGAGAAACTCCGCCTCCTAATACGACGATGGAGGGATTGAAGATGTGCAGGTAGTTGGCAATAGCGATGCCCATATATTTTCCAGCGCGCTCCAGGGCTTCAATCGCCAGCTCATCGCCGGCATCGGCGGCTACGCTCACATCGTGGGCGTTAGGCTGTGGGATGGCCGTCAAAGTGGAGGCCCTACCCTGGGCTAATTGGCCGGCTACAAAGCGCGCAATGGCCGTGCCGGAGGAAAACGCCTCGATGTGGCCGCGGTGACCGCAGCCGCAAACCGGTCCGTTCGGATCGACTGTCACGTGCCCGAGCTCGGTTGCCAGACCGCGCTGGCCTAACAGCAGCCTGTCATCGCTGATCACGCCGCCCCCGATGCCGGTGCTGATCGTAAAGTAGATCAAATCGTGATGGCCTTTGCCTGCTCCAAATCGCCATTCTCCCAAAGCCGCGACGTTAGCATCATTGCCCAGGTAAACTGGCAGATGGAACTGGTCGTGGAGCATTTGCGCGAGGGGAAGGTTGGTCCAACCGGGAATATTGGGCGCATTGAGCACCAATCCTAATTTCGGGTCGGTCGGTCCGGGGGCAGCCGCGGCGATTGCCAGGGCATTTTCGTCGGGGTGCATCAATTCTGCAATCAGGCCGGTCAGCCGGACATGTGCCGGATCTTTACCTTTGGTGGGAATGCGTTTCTGGCGCAAAGGCTTGATGCCGTTCGCCGGATAAACGGCTACCCGAATCTGAGTCCCGCCAATATCGGCCGTTATGATTACGTCCATCGTCATTATTATAGCATGAATAAATTTTTAGTTGTTTCTCAAGGCGGCCCCTTTTATCGCGAAAGTGGCGAATATGCGAATGGGCGAGTGATTTGATACATTTATCGCAGCCGGGATTAATTTAATGAAATGATTCGATAACTTGTGTTATGATAGGATTGATATGGGGCCAAAAAGAACCGCGTGGTATAAACAACTGTATCGGCGTTTACGCCAGGAACTGCGGTGGCTAACGCCAGGTTTGGGAATTAAGCGGTGGGTTTTTGTAATTATCCTTGGCACAACTCTCCTGGGGGTGGGTATTGGCATGGGGTTGCTGGATATTTACCGGACTGCGCCGGATACCTGGTGGCTGCCTATCACCTCAGCGTTGTATCTTAATTTTCTTTCGCGCGCTTTACGAGTGATCGTATTTGGCACCATTGGAATCGGCCTGGTGCTGGTAGGAATATGGGGGTTGAACCGGAGCCTGCTCAAACCTTTTGTAAAGCCAGGCAGCAAATCTATCGTGCAGGCCGTGTCGGACTTCCGGCGGAAGGAACGCGGTCCGCGCATTGTGGCGATCGGCGGCGGCACGGGACTTTCATCCTTGTTACGGGGCCTGAAAGACTATACCAGCAACCTGACTGCTATCGTAACCGTTGCAGACGATGGCGGGTCTTCGGGAGAACTACGGCGTTCGATTGGCATCTTGCCCCCGGGCGACATCCGCAACTGCCTGACGGCTCTCTCGGATGATGAAGCCCTGATGAGCCAGATCTTCCAGTATCGCTTCGCAGCCGGAGCCGGTCTGAATGGACATACGCTTGGGAATCTGTTTATAACAGCGCTGGCCGATATCACCGGCAGTTTTGAGGAGGCAGTAGCCGAATCGGGCCGGGTCTTAGCTGTGAAAGGGCGCGTGCTGCCGGCAACATTGCACGACATTCGCCTGGCGGCCGACGTCCAGGTGGGAGAAGCAGAGGTTGAAGTACAGGTGCACGGTGAAAGCCAGATTCCAAAGGCAGCCGGCAAAGTCCGCCGGGTCTGGATGGAGCCAGACAACCCGGCTGCGTTCCCGCCGTCTGTGCAGGCTTTGCTTTCTGCTGACTTGATCGTAGTGGGACCGGGCAGTCTTTATACTAGCATCATTCCAAACCTGCTGGTACCCGATATCGCGGCAGCATTTAAAGCAAGTCGCGCCTTGAAGTTATATATTGTTAACGTCGCAACACAGAATGGCGAGACGGACCATTACACCTGTGCTGATCATGTTCATACGGTTGAAAAATATTTGGGCGGGCCGGTGTTCGATGTTGTGGTCTGCAATAAAGTTAACGAAAACAGCCGGTCCGATAGTGTCGAATGGGTTCCCGTCGACGAGGACATAGACCAGAAATATGCCACCTACGTTGCGAACCTGGTCGACGAAGTCAGTCCGTGGCGGCACGATTCGAAAAAGCTGGGGCAGGCCGTGATGGACCTGTATTACGAACGAACTGGACCTTTGGTGGGCCGGGACGAAGGCTAGTTGTACTGTCCACGTTTTAAAGCGTGGTAAAAATTTTCAGATCAATTTCAAACAGGAGGCTTGGTATGACAGTGAAAGTTGGCATCAATGGTTTTGGCCGGATTGGACGGCAGGTTTTGAAGGCCATTATAGAGCGCTCCGGGGATACTCTGGAAGTTGCTGCTATCAATGACCTGTTCGACAGTAAAACAAATGCACATCTTTTCAAATACGACTCAAACTATGGCATTTTCCCGGGGGAAGTAAGCGTTGCTGGGAATGACCTTATGGTGAATGGCAAGATTATCAAGGTGTTCGCTGAAAAAGATCCTGCTGCTCTTCCCTGGAAGGATCTTGGGGTAGATATTGTGATCGAGTCGACCGGCATTTTCACCGATGCAATCGGCGAGCCGGCCAAAGGCAAGTTCGGCGCGAACGTACACATCCAAAAAGGCGGCGCCAAGAAAGTCATTATCAGCGCCCCCGCCAAAAATGAAGACATCACGGTCGTATTGGGTGTGAATTTCGATAAGTACGATCCGGCCAAGCATCATGTATTGTCCAACGCTTCCTGCACCACCAACTGCCTAGCCCCGGCCGCCAAGGTTGTGCACCAGAAGTTCGGGATCGTGCATGGCGTGATGACGACCATTCACTCGTACACCAACGACCAGGTTATCCTGGACCAGGGACACAGGAAAGAAATGCGGCGTTCACGAGCGGCAGCCTTGAATATCATCCCGACCACTACCGGCGCTGCCAAAGCCCTGGCCCTTGTGATCCCGGATCTGAAGGGGAAATTTGACGGCTATTCTCTGCGCGTCCCGACCCCCACTGTATCAATCGTTGATTTCACTGCAGTTGTCGAGAAAGCCACCACCAAAGAAGAGCTGAATGCCGCTTTTGAAGAAGCTGCCAACGGCGAAATGAAGGGCATCCTGGGCGTGACTCACGGTGAATACAGCGATCCATTGACATCGATGGATTTCAAGGGCGATGCTCGTTCTTCGATCGTAGACCTGCCCACCAACATGGTCATGGGCGGCACGATGGTAAAAGTCGTGGCCTGGTACGATAACGAATGGGGTTATTCCTGCCGCACGGCCGACCTGGCTGCTTTGCTGGCTAAGAGTCTGTAGAAAGCCAAAAAGCCGTCAGTAATCAGCAATCAGCCGTCAGCCGTCAGCATGAACAAACCTGATTGCAGAAAGCTGACGGCTGAAAGCTGAAAGCTGACTGCTGATAGCTTACGGGAGGATGGAATGTTTAATAAAAAAACGATTCGCGACATAGATGTAAACGGGAAAAAAGCGCTGGTGCGCGTCGACTTCAACGTTCCTTTAAAGGACGGCAAAGTCGGCGACGATACCCGCATTAAGGCGGCGCTGCCCACTATCCAGTACCTGTTGGATCACGGCGCAGCGGTAATTCTATGCTCTCATCTGGGTCGACCCAAGGGTGGTCCTGATCCAAAACTTTCCTTGAAACCGGTTGCCGAGCACCTGAGCGGCTTGCTGGGCAAACCGGTTGCCTTCGCTGAAGACTGCGTCGGGCCAGTGGCAGAAGCCGCTGCCAAGGCGCTTAAGCCCGGCAGTGTACTCTTGCTGGAGAACACCCGCTTCCACCCGGAAGAAGAAAAGAACGACCTCAAGTTTGCCGAACAACTTGCCTCCCTGGCCGACGTGTACGTCAACGACGCTTTCGGTTCAGCGCACCGCGCTCATGCTTCGACCGAGGGCGTAACCCATTTCTTGCCCAGCGTAGCCGGTTTCTTGATGGAAAAAGAAATTAAATACCTGAGCCAGGCCATCGATAATCCCAAGCGGCCGTTTGTAGCCATCCTGGGCGGCGCTAAGATCAGCGATAAGATCGGGGTTATCAAGAACCTGCTGACAAAAGCCGATACGATCTTGATCGGCGGCGGAATGGCCAATACCTTCCTGAAAGCCCAGGGCTATCCGATGGGCGATTCGCTGGTCGAAAATGAAGCCCTGGATACTGCTACCGAGCTGCTCAAGATCAGTGGAACCAAGCTGCGCCTGCCGGTCGACCTGGTGTTGGGAGATAAATTTGATGCCGAAGCCAACAGCAAAGTAATCCCAACCGGGCCCGTCCCGGATGGCTGGCAGGTACTCGATATCGGACCGGAAACCGTAAAGTCGTACGCCAAAGTCATCAGCACTGCGGGTACGGTGGTTTGGAACGGCACCATGGGTGTATATGAATTCCCCAAATTTGCTGTAGGCACCTATGGGATTGCCAAAGCGATCGCCGACAGCGGATCATTCAGCGTGATTGGCGGCGGCGATTCGGTTGCGGCTGTGCAGGAATCCGGCCTTGCAGACAAGATTACGCACCTCTCCACGGGCGGTGGGGCTTCGCTCGAAATGCTAGAAGGACTTGTTTTACCTGGGGTGGCTGCGCTGCAAGACAAATAAGCTCGAGTTTGAATAAAACTCAATTTGCATTCAATAAAGCTGTTTGATATTGGAGTTCTTTGCGGTATTTCGTGCTGCAAAGAACTCCAAAGTATTTATTACTAGGTGAAGACTTTATGACCGTCAAAAACATCTCGAAAGGACTGGCAATCCTGGTGGGCTTGTTCGTTCTGATTCAATTAATTCCATCTACTT
>DATKKB010000041.1:0-27211 GCA_035543095.1 Anaerolineaceae bacterium
CTCGGGGGCCCTCCGACCAAGTAACTCAACGGGCTGTTTTTCAAGTTCAAGCTGCCAGTTCTGGTAACATTCAAACACTGGCCGAGGAGTCGCGCCGAAAGAGCCATGATTCAAGAATATTACATCCGGGTCAAGCAAAAAGTCATCTTTCAGATTTACAATTGGGTCTGTCATAGGGATGGATTATATACCAGAGGGAGTAAATGAAGCAGGCGCGCCATATTTTTCGTTCGCTTTTCTTGTCGGCCAGCACGATTCCGGAAGTTCATAGACGGAATTTTTTCCTTTTATACGCTGACGTTTTCTTCTGGGGGATATTAAATGGAAGTATCCTGACCTTCTTGAGCGTTTACGCGGCGAGGCTGGGAGCGACAGGAGCCCAAATCGGCCTGTTGACAGCGATCCCGGCGCTCGTGACGCTTTTACTGGCACTGCCGGCCGGGCGATGGCTGGAACACCAACCGGTGCATGGATCTGTCGTCTGGACGTCGATTGCCAACCGTTTTTTTTATCTATTACTGGTGCTGCTGCCATTCTTATTTAAGCCCGAAACCCAGGTCTGGGTGATCATCGGGATCACCTTTGTCATGACCATCCCGGGAACCGCTATCGGGATCGGATTCCAGTCCCTGTTCGCCGAAGCGACTCCGGAGGAATGGCGGGCCCACGTGGCAGGCATTCGAAATGCGGTATTATCCATCGTCACTACGATCACAATTATTATTAGCGGCCAGATCCTGGTCTCGGTTCCTTTTCCAAACGGCTACCCGATCGTGTTCGGCCTGGGTGTGTTTGGAGCATTCGCGAGCAGCGTTTGTTTGAAACTGATCCGGCTGCCGGTCCCAAATACGATTGTGCTCACAATTCAGACGAGCAATGAATTGCAGGCGAAAAAACCGCCAATTAATCATAAGCTTCTGCGGATGGATATTATTCGCGGCAAATTTGGGATCGTGGTGGGACTGCTGTTTCTCTTTCACCTGGCCCAATTCCTGCCGATCCCGCTTTTTCCTCTCTTTGCGGTCGATTTTTTGAAATTCTCGGATCGATCTATCAGCCTTGGGAGCGGCATTTTTAACCTGGCGGTATTCCTGGGCTCACTGCAATTGGAACGGGCGACCGCCTGGTTGGGAAACAAGCGAGTGGTGGGGTTTGGCATACTCTTGTTGGCGTTTTACCCGGGCCTGTTGTCGCTGACGCGCGAGCTGGGCCTGTACCTGGTGACGAACCTGGTCGGAGGTTTCGCCTGGTCGATGGTGGGCGGGGCGATTTTTAATTACATCCTCGAATACACTCCGCAGGACGACCGGCCGGCCCACATTGCACTATATACGTTCGGGTTGAATGCTGCTATATTGATTGGCAGCATCGCGGGGCCGTTAATCGCGGGACGAATTGGGTACGTGGCGGCCTTGGCAGCGTTTGCAGGGGCGCGGTTAATTGCGGGAGGGCTTATTTTGAAGTGGGGGTAGGAGGAATCCATCGAATATTCATCTTAAAGCCTTGTCACCAATTCCAGAGAACATTAAAATGACTGTATGGCTGTGAAAGTGGTGGCGACCAATCGCAAGGCGAATTTTGAATATTATTTACTCGAGCATTTTGAAGCTGGATTGGCTCTGCAAGGGAGCGAAATTAAGTCAATCCGGGCAGGGCAGATCAGCCTGGGGGAGGCGTTTGTGCACATCGAAAATGGCGATGCGTGGCTGATGAATGCCCACATTGCTCCCTACGATCCGGCCAGCCGCTATAACCACGATCCCAAGCGTCCTAGGCGGCTGCTGCTGCACCGGAGCGAGCTTAAGGACATGTGGAACGCAGTACGGCTAAAAGGCGTGACGATCGTGCCAGTGCGAGTTTACTTGAAAGAAGGGCTGGCGAAGCTTGAAATTGCCACTGCCAAGGGCAAGAAACTATACGACAAGCGCGCCATCATCGCGGATCGGGACGAGCGGCGCGATATCGAAAGGCAAAGAAAAGGACAATCGTAACAATTGACAAACGATCCTTTTCCGGTTATCTTACTCTGAATGAATCGCAATCATAATTTATTAAACCGAAGAGATTTTATTAAGACCGGACTCGTGGGAATCGGAGCCCTGGCTTTCATGCCTTTGCCTCGCCTGGAAAGCGCCGGCGCCTCCATCCCAGTGCCGGATTGGCCTAAATCCGATATCCTGGGGCGGGTATGCCGGGGCAAGACGGAGATCAAAGCGAAACCATCTTTCGATAGCGATACTACCAAGGTCATTTACGATAATGCAGTCGTAGCCTGGCTGAAGGAAGTGATCGGCGAACCGAATCTAAATATCGGCAAAAATAAGCGCTGGGTAGAGACGCCAGATGGATATATTTTTGCCCCGTTACTGCAGCAGGTCAAGAATCTGCCAAATCAGCCCCTGACGGATTTGCCGGCTGCATCTACCGGGAGGGGAATGTGGGCGGAGATAACGGTTCCGATGGTGAATGTGACCCTGGCAAATCCACCGGCCAGATCGGACCTGCTGAAAAATAATCCGGATGAACCATTTGGCCTGTATTACGGCCAGGTTTATTGGATCGACGATGTGCGCACGGTGGACGGGCAGGTACAGTATCGCGTGACTGAAAAACACGGCAGCCCGGGCGACATGTTCTGGGCGGATGCGACCGGTTTCAAACCTTTGACAGAACAGGATCTCAAGCCGATCAATCCAGGTACGGCAGACAAGAAAGTGGTGGTGAACGTAAGTTACCAGACATTGTCGTGCTTTGAGGGCAATAGCGAAATATATTATTGCCGTGTATCGACCGGGGCCAAGTTCGACGCTTACGGAAATGCAGTCGATAAATGGTCGACTCCGGTAGGACTTTACCATTCAATCGCCCGGAAATACGTTTCGATCCACATGGCAGGTGGATCGCGAGCCAGCGGCTACGAGCTGTTCGGCGTATCATGGACTTCGATATTTGCGACGGGCGGAGTTGCCATCCATGGCACGTACTGGCACAATAATTACGGCGAGCCGATGTCACACGGCTGCGTCAATGCATCAATGCAGGATTCCCGTTTCGTCTACCTGTGGTCACAGCCGGAGGTACCGTACGACGCCGGAAAGATCGAGATTTCGGGTTACGACGGGACCCACGTTCAGGTGGTTGATTCGAGCGACCAGGGGTAAGGATCATGCAGGATGTAACGATCGGTCTGGCTTTTATTGCTGGGGTGGCGTCCTTCTTATCGCCGTGCGTGTTTGCGCTGGTGCCGGCTTACATCGGGTATTTGAGCGGGAGGGCTGTTTCTGCGAACCTGGGGGTAAATGTGAACCGGTGGGACACTTTTTCGCACGGGATTGCATTCGTGCTCGGTTTCAGCGCGATTTTTATCGCACTCGGTTTTACAACGTCCGTGCTTGGATCCCTATTGTTCGATCTAAAGCCTGCCCTGGCAAAAATAGGGGGCGTGATCGTCATTATTTTCGGTCTGCACATGACCGGAATCTTGCGGATTAAATTCCTGGAATTCGATCTGAGGCCGCAAACAAACCAGCATATGCAGCGCAGCTATGTATCCTCGGCGTTGATGGGAATTATCTTTTCGGCGGGGTGGTCTCCGTGCGTGGGGCCAGTGTTAGGTTCGATATTGACAATCTCCGGTTTTACCGGCGACGTAGCTAAAGGGCTGCAGTTGCTGACAGCGTATTCAGCCGGGTTGGCAATTCCATTCCTGGCAGCCGCCCTGGGGGTGGGATGGGTGGCTTTCCTGCTGCGAAAATATCAAAAGACGCTGCATTACGTGGAAATTGGGATGGGGGGGATTTTAATAGTGGTTGGAGTTATGTTGTTTTTAGGGATCTTCCAGCAGCTTGCCAACCTGAGCTCGTTTATTAATGTCGGGTTGTAAGGGCCTGGTGTGAAATCGAGATTCCTGCTCATCTTGTTAGCCGGTGTCTGCTTTGGGGTTGGGTTGGGGTTTCTGGTTTTAATCAGCGGTAACGACACGGTTAAACCGCCTGCTACCGGCTCACATTTGCAGGATTTTACACTGAAGGATCTCAATAACAACGAAATCAAGCTCAGCGGCCTGCGTGGGAAACCTGTTTTGATCAATTTCTGGGCGACCTGGTGCGTGCCCTGTAAAAGCGAAATGCCTCTGCTCGAGCAATACTATTTGAAATTAAAGGATAAAATTGCATTCTACGGCATCGACCAGCAAGAAACAACCAACGTGATCATGCCATACCTGAAAGAGAATGGGATCACATTTCCGACCTTGCTGGACGAGACAGGTGAGGTGACCCGCAAATATTTCATCCAGGGGTTTCCGACCACGTACTTCGTGGACGGGGACGGAATCCTGCGGGCCATACAAATCGGTCCGCTGACGGTTGCGCAAATCAACACAAACTTAAATGCACTAGGAATACAGCCTTGATTAACGTTACGATTTATTATCGAAAAAACGACCCCGAAAGCCAGGCGGTAATCGGCTACTGCCAGGAGATGGGAGAACGATTTCCACACCAACTGATACTGATCGATATCGATGAAGACGAGGATTTGCAACAAAGGTTTGAAAAAACCTTCCCGGTCCTCAATGTGGGTCCGTACGTGCTGCATAGACCGATCAACCGGAAAGACCTGGAAGTGGTTTTGGGGGCGGCAAGCGACCGGATGCAACGATTGGAGAAAAGCGGAGATAAAGGCTACCAGGACAGAGTTGAACGCGGCAGGCAGTTTTCATCCACGGATAGGATCGTTTCGTGGATCAGCCGGCACTACCTGGCGCTGTTCAATGCCATTTTATTCCTTTACGTTTTTTTGCCTTTTGCAGCGCCGGTGTTGATGAAGCAGGGCTTGCAAGAAGAAGCCCGCATCATTTATACGTTATTCAGCCCGTTTTGCCACCAGATGGCCTTTCGATCGTTTTTCTTGTTTGGAGAGCAGCCGTATTACCCGCGCAGCCTGGCAAGCGTGCCTGGCGCAAAGACCTATGAAGACATCATGGGCATAGATCCGGCAGCGAACGAGAAAACGGACGCCTTCATCCTGACAGCCAGAAATTTCCTGGGCAACGACCAGGTTGGCTACAAGATGGCTATCTGCGAGCGGGACGTCGCCATGTACGGCTCGATATTATTGTTTGGCCTGGTGTTTGCAGCATCGCGGAAGAGGATCAAATCGGTTCCGTGGTACATCTGGCTCGTGATCGGGGTGCTGCCGATTGCAATAGATGGGTTTTCGCAGTTCCCTGGATTGATCGCGGGGCTGCCGGCATTTCTACCGGACCGTGAAAGCACGCCTTTCTTGAGAGTTCTAACGGGCGCCCTGTTCGGATTTATGACGGCCTGGTACCTGTACCCATTAATCGAAGCCAGCATGCGCGAAACGCGATCCATGTTTGCATATAAAAGATCGGCTGTGGCCCAGATGACCAGTAAGGATTGACCGCTCGATGCCAGTTTCAACCGCAGGGGATATCCGTTACTTTGCTTTCGATCTTTTTGCAGGCCATCATTTAAAGCAAGCCATTTTTATGCGCCAGGGAGGGATCAGTCCGGCGCCTTGGGATTCATTAAACACGGCAACCTCGGTGGGAGATAGTCGTGAAAATATCATTCAAAACCGGGCGCGTATTTTCGAGGCAGCCGGGCGCAAGGTGGACAGCCTGTACGACGTGTGGCAAATCCACAGCAACCACGTGATCTGTACCGAAGCCCCCCGAGGATTGGACACTCCACCGATTAAGGCAGATGCAATCATCACCGACCGCCCCGAGGTAACCCTATATATGCGGTTTGCTGACTGCGTGCCGATCTTCCTGTACGATCCGGAGCATAGGGTAGCTGGAATTGTTCATGCCGGCTGGAAGGGGACCGTTAACAAGATCGCCAAGGATGCGGTTGAGGCCATGCATGTGCGCTACAAAACCGATCCGAGCCAGGTGCTGGCTGGAATCGGACCTTCGATCGGTCCGGATCATTATGAAATCGGGCCTGACGTGAAATTACTGGTGGATGCTGCTTTTCAGGCTGATGCAGTTCAAATCATCCAAAGTGCAGACGGACTTACGAAACTGGACTTATGGAAGGCAAATACGCTGGTGCTGAACGAGGTTGGGGTAAAAGAAATCGAGGCGGCCGGGATTTGCACCGCCTGTAACACGAATGACTGGTTTTCGCACCGGGCCGAACATGGCAAGACCGGACGATTTGGGGCAATTTTCGCGTTAGAAGACTAGGGAGGGTGGGTGAACGAGCTGGTTATTGGGATTCGGGAAAGGTATACACGGATCTGTCGAGAGATTGAGGATGCTGCCCGGCGTTGCGGAAGAGAACCGGGCGAAGTTAAGCTGGTGGTTGTATCAAAGGCTCAACCGATCGATGTAATCCAAGCAGCGATCGAAGCAGGTGTGCGAACCTTTGGTGAAAACTATGCCGAAGAAGCGGTTGAAAAAATGAAACAAATCAAGGCGACCGAAAATCTGAGCTGGCACATGATCGGCCACGTGCAGAGCCGGAAATCAGGCCTGGTGGCAGGAGCGTTTGATTATTTACACAGCCTTGACAGCTTGCACCTGGCGCAGCGGCTCAATCAGGCATTGGCGGCAGTTCAAAAATCAATGCCGGTCCTGTTGGAAATGAATGTAAGCGGAGAAGAAAGTAAATTCGGATGGCCGGCCTGGGACGAGGCAAATTGGGACAGGTTGGTGCCAGAGCTAGATCAATTGCAGCAATTTTCGAATTTGATCCCGACCGGCCTGATGACCATGCCACCGTTAATGGGAGCGAGCGAAATGGCCAGACCTTTTTTTGGCAGGCTGGGAAGACTGCGCGATTTCCTGGCTTGGAAGCTCCCGAATTTTAAGTGGACAGAGCTTTCAATGGGCACAAGTGCAGATTATATCATTGCTGTAGAGGAGGGAGCGACGTTCGTGCGGGTTGGGCAGGCAATCCTCGGACCGCGGCCTGTCCGATAATTCAGCAGATATCAAAGGGAGTATAATTGCCCTATGAATATTGTCCTAATTAATTTTATCCAGATCATTTCGCAGGTATTATCGCTGCTGCTTATTGTGGATATTTTGCTTTCCTATTTCATGTCACCGTACCATCCTATCCGGGCTACAATCGATCGCATAATCCAACCGTTATTGAATCCAATCCGGCGGATCGTACCGCCGATAGCTATGATCGATTTCAGCCCGCTGGTGCTGCTGATCCTGATCCAACTGGTCGCTAATTTATTGATCAGCATTCTGGCAAGGTCCTGAAATTATGAATGAAAACGAAGAGCATTTATTCCATCTGCACAACGGCAAAACGGGTGCGGCCATCGTGGTGCGTATAAGCCCGCGGGCCAGCAGGAATGAGATCTCAGAAATTCAAGCAGACGGCACGATAAAGATCCGCCTGATGGCTCCACCGGTAGAAGGACAGGCGAACAAAGCCTTGATCGAATTTCTAGCGGATATTTTAGAGACCCCCAAATCGAATATCGAGATTATCTCAGGGCAGGCAAGCCGGGGTAAACTGGTGACAATTGTTGGCCTGGATTCGGACACAGTGCAGGCCAGGATTTACAATCACTACAAAGGAAAGAATTCCCACAATTAATGACAAAGTAAAATTGGGTAAATTGAGGGCTGTTCAGCAGCCCTCAATTAATCATATTTTTTAATCCTAAAGGGGAAGACGGGCGCCGCTTACTTTTAGGAACCAGAGCGCCATAAAAGCGGAGTTCCTGATACTTCCCTGCTCGTTGAAGGCAAGCCGGTAAATTATACCGGCATTATTGTCGTTGGGGATCAGACGGAGATAATCAAGAGCCGCAACGCGCTCCTCGGGGGTGCCTTTATCGAGGGCAGAAATCAGGATATCGATTGGAATCTTGCCAGGGATAATGCCTGTTCCCTGTTTCGATGCAAACGCAAGCAGCCAGGGCGATTGGGAAGGTGGCGGCAGGTTAGCCGGAACAAGGGCGCGGGGTTTTGCCATTGTCTCCAGGGCCTGGACGGCGGAATTTCGAACGACCCATTGGGCATCCTCTACGGCGATGTGTTCAAGCATTTCGCGCGGCCATTCATCCTGCACAAAGCAAAGCCCGTACGTTACCGCCCGCCGAACGACCAGGTCCTGGGATTTATAACTTTCTTTGAGCAGCTCGACGCCCTCTTCACCGCGCGAGGCTAACGATTCGGCCACGGCCTGTTTAAGGAACTCCTCACCCGTCAATAGAATTTCATGGATATACTGCATGGCGGCGTCCGAACGGATAATTCCTAATGCCAGACAAGCTGCCAGGCGAACGTCCGGATTCTTGTCCTTAATGAGTAAAGCAACTTCGTGGACGGATTTATTATCCTGGATTGCGCCGCAGCCCAGGGCAGCCAGGACACGCAGGTTATCATCTGGGGACAGCAGGAGCTGGCGGAACATGGCAGAAACGACCGGATCATTGGCAACCGTCAGGCCGGACATCAATATGGCGCGAAGCTCGTCTGCGAGGTCGGGCTGGGTGATGATTTTAACGATCTGGCGCATTAATTTGGAACGCCACTCCAGGTTAGCCGGAACGTCTTTGAGCCAGCGGCATAATTTAAGTAAATTCAGATTGAAAGGTGGATCCGGATGGTTCATAAAATCTTCGATGACCGGAATAGCCTTGTTTTGAACCGAAAGATAATGAAGCAGCCAATCCAGGCGCGGGTCATTATTATCACTAATGAGGTCCGGCAAATCGCCCGCGAATTCCAGGCTGGCAAGATACCCCATAAACACGGGGTGCGAAAAGGTGATGCCATCGTCGCCGGCAGGCGCCAGGAGCCCGTTGGCAGCCAATGACGAAATGATCCTCGACGCCGAGCCGCCGAGCTTTTCAGCTTTTTTGGCTGAAGACGCATTATGGGGATCGGCAGCAACATCGGATTGATCAGTCGCAGGAACCGGTGGAATACTCACGGCAGGTTCTTGTGAAGCAAAGGCAGATGATAGGGCTGATTCGGCCTGCGAGCGTCCGATAACCCCATTCGGGGCGAGGTTACATTCCAAAGCGAGGTGCGCCAGGGCCTTCTTGTTGACTACCTGATAGGTGGTGCGGCTAATGAATGATTCAAGCGAATCGATAGTTCCAGCTCCGCAGGCATCCCCGGCGTAAAACGACCAAATTTTCAAAGTCCAATCCAGCGGAGTAAGATGGGAGGCCTCGTACGTGATCCAGTTCTGGAGGAATAGATGGTCGTCTTCGTAGCCGTCGAGCTGTTTTTTGACCTGGGGAAGGATGGATCGATCCCAGACTTCGCCCCATTTGCGGGTGAAAAGCTCACGCTCGGAGTAATTCCAGGCGGCCAGGGTTAGGGGATGAAAACCAATATTTAACAGCCCATCCAGGTAATCGGGTCCGGCCGAAACCACAAAACGCATGGTAGGATATTTCTTCAGAACGCCAGAAATCAATTTCGTAATTTTCAGCATGGAATCGGGCTGAACCTGGTCCAGCCCATCTAATAAAATAATGGCATTGCCAATCCGGGCCTCACCTGTCAAATAGGAGGTAATCTGCGATTTCATCAAGAAGGAGGACTGCCTCGAAAACGACTGGACGATAAACTCGTACAGGTCAACGACGGTATCGACGTTTCCAAGCTCGAAAACGTGAAAAAGGAGCGGTGTAAATTCGGCCAGGTCGCCGAGGGAGGGGTCTTTACGGGCTAGCTTGGCTGCCAGGTAGGCCAGGGCGACTGTTTTGCCGGCTCCCGGCTGCCCGATGACAGCGATGTTGGCTTTATCCCGCAGCGAATTTTCGAGGGTAAGGTAAGGCCAATTATATTGGGAAGCCAACTCGGGCCAGGATGGAAAAAAGGGGAGGATTTTAGGGGCGATACATTCTCCGGGGGCGCCGGCAGAAGCGTCAGGATCAAGGACGGGTGAGAGGAGCCTGGGAGGAATGACAATATCGTCCAGGGGAAATAAGGCGGAGGCCAGGTGACTTTTCTCGGATTTTTTCAGCACGATCTGGCGAATATAGCGAGCCGCGCCGCCGGTGCTGATTTCGCGGTATTTTTTTATGTAAGCTTTGACGTATCGCTGGATGTGGGGATATAAAGCTTTATACCGAACAACTACAAACCAGATGAAGAGGCCAGAAATAAGGCCGAGTATGAATGAGAAGGTATCAAACCGGAAATTGGCAAACATGCTCATCCTGAATATAATATTCGGCCGCAGGAGGAACAGAAGGCGATGCTATGAGGGCTGCGGGCGGCCTGGACTTCGGCCGGGCGAAGCTCTGTGCCACAGCCAGAGCAGGCGCCATCATCGACACGAGCGACCGCCAGGCCTTTTTTTTGATCGCGCAAGCGCTGATATAACGCCAGGCTTTCGGGCGAAATAGGAATTAAGGCAGCCTGCCGCTCACCTGAGAGCCGCTGCAGGTCGTCGCTCAGCCTGGTTCTTTCGCCGGAGAGGGCAGCGGACTGGCCTAGAAACTGGCCCTGGACCCTGGCCAGGTCAGCCTGGCTGCGTTTATAGGCTGAATCAGTATCCTCGACGGCCTGCATGGCGTCCAACTGCTGATCCTCGAGGACCGCCAGGTAGCGTTTCAGCGAAGCAATGTCATTTTGGAGATCCTGCAATTCCTTGGGATTGTGAATTTTTCCGGCGTATAAAGAAGATTCGTTCGTCTCAATTTTTATGCGCTGCGAATTGACAGCATCCTCGGTCTTTTTTAGCTGCTGGCCTGCTTTTTTGGCGGCCGCATCGCTTTCTTTAACTACTTGCTCCGCTTCTTGAACGGCTTTATTTTCTCGCAAAAGACGCTCTATCTCTTTCAAGCGAGCAGTGATTTGATCAATCTGAAGGTCTATTTTTTGCAACCTGGCAAGATGGAACGCCTGATTCATACTCGCGATTATAGAGGCGGTTCAGAGGAATGGCAAGTAGATTGTTTGCCCAATCCAAAAACCTCAAGTATACTGATTTAGCCGATGAAGCCTAAAATCCTCATAACCGTTATTGCGATCACGATCCTGATTTCAGTCGTCCCGTACCTGATTGCGTACAGCGCCGCGGGCGATTCGCACGTATTCGAAGGTTTTCTGCTCAACCCGCTGGATGGAAATTCGTACCTGGCCAAGATGCAGCTCGGTTGGGAAGGCCAGTGGAAATTTACTCTACCGTACACCGCCAGTCCAGGCGAAGGGGCTTATCTATTCCTGTTCTACATATTCCTTGGACATGCAGCCAGGCTGGCCAATTTACCTTTAATCCTGGTGTTTCACCTGGCAAGGGTTGCAGCGACCGTATTCATGATCCTTACCCTTTACGTTTTTTCAAGACGAGTTTTTGCGGAGAACCGGACCTGGGTCAGCAGAATTTTTATATGGATGTGCCTGGGCGCTGGAATGGGCTGGATCCTTTTTCCGTTCGGGGTGGTGACGACCGATCTGTGGGTGCCGGAGGCATACGTTTTTTTGTCCGGTTACGTTAACCCACATTTTCCGCTGGGATTGGGGTTGTTATTGTGGATCTTCCTGTGGAGCGAGCGCAAGGAATGGCGATTCAAGCTGTTCATCCTCCTCGGCAGCCTGGCCCTTGCGATCGTGTCACCGTTTGGGGTGGTGGTTGCTGCGGCTGTATTATTGGTTTTATCTGGCTGGCAGTGGCTGGAGACAAAAAGGATCAACTGGGATAACCTGGCGGCAATCTTCCTGGGAGGTGGTTTGTTCGTGCTTTACCAGTATTGGATTTCCACCACGGATCCAATTTTGGCCGGCTGGAACACCCAAAACCTCACGCCTTCCCCTGCAATTTGGGACCTGGTTATTTCTTTTTCACCTGCTATTTTACTGGCGATCCTGGGATTTATCCACTTCAGATCCTGGAACTTCAACTACTTTCAAAAGCTAACAACCTGTTGGTTTGCAGTCAGCCTGATATTGATCCTTTTCCCGTTTTCGTTGCAGCGCCGGTTCTTAATGGGGTTTTACATTCCAACTACGATCCTGGCCGGGATTGGAATTGTACTTTCTTTAAAATCCCTGCGCACACAACGGCGGCTTTACTCGGCAGCAATTTCTTTATCAATCCCTTCCATCATCGTGGTGTTGGCCTTGGGGGCGTTTGGTATTACCACCTTAGACCAGCGGTTCTACCTCTGGCAGGACGAGCAGAAGGCTCTCGAATGGGTGGGGCAAAGCACGACCCAAAATGCAATTATCCTGGCTTCGCCGGACATAGGGAATGTGATTCCTGCCCTAACCGGGCGCAGAGTACTTTACGGGCATCCGTTCGAGACGGTAAACGCGGCGGCCCAGAAGCAACTGGTCACGGATTTGTTTCAGAACGCTTATTCAGCAAACAAAGCATTAACGCTGTTAGCGGAATTGAAAGTAAGCTACATTTTCTTCGGGCCGCGTGAAAAATCGCTTGGCAGGCCTGATTTCATCACAGGACTCAGGCCAGTATTTCAGGACCAGAGCGTGACCATTTATGCGGTGGAAAAACGATGAGAAAGGCGCTCCTGTTACTGATACTGGTTGCCCCGCTGGGTTTTTGTTTTACGAACCTGGGTGATTTTCCCTTTCCGGCCCGGTCCATATACTCGGACCTGGCTATCAGCCATTATCCAAACGCGGTCTACCTGCTGCATTCCATCAGTACATGGCGGCAGATTCCTCTGTGGTCCGATTCGATCCTGAGCGGATACCCATTCGCAGCCGACCCGCTGTCCGGGCTGTGGTATTTGCCTGGCTGGCTGGCGTACCTTTTCCCGCTGCCGTTGGGATTCAATCTGAACGTGCTCCTGCATCTGGTGTGGGGAGGATTGGGCGTTTTTATCTTTTTGAGAAAGGAAAACAAATCCGATTTCGCGGCGTTAGCAGGAGCAATCCTGTTCGAGCTTTTTTCTAAGAACTTCGCCCATTACGCCGCCGGCCACCTGACCTTGATGTACGCAATTGCCTGGACGCCCTGGGTCTTCTTAAGCGAGAGGTTTTTCCGAACAGGGAGGTTGTCGCTGCTTGCCGGGGTGTTTCTAGGATTAACGGCCCTGGCAGATGTACGCTGGTTTGCGTTCGTTTTCACGGCCTGGCTGATGTTTGCGCTGTACCAGCGCTGGATCGAAAGAATCGAAACTCGTTCATGGACCTTTCTACTGCGGGTGGCAGCCTGCAGCGGTACTGCGCTCTTGATCGCAGCACCCCTGTTGCTGCCCCTGCTCGAATTTACCGGCCTGACAACGCGGGCCGGGATGTCAGCAGGCGACAGGCTCATGTCGAGCCTGCCTCCTGCATACCTGGCCGGACTGGCAATTCCGGATTTGCAAGGGTTTGCCGAATGGATGGTTTACCCGGGCGGGGCGGCGTTGGTGTTGGCGTTGTTCTCTTTGAGCGTGCCGGAGCTGCGCAGGCGCAATGCTTTCTGGATCGGGATGATCATCATTTCACTCGTGGTTGCGTCCGGATCTTTTACGCCGCTAGGCGACTTGCTGTTCAGGCTACCGGGGTTCAGTTTACTGCGCGTTCCGGCGCGGGCGATTTTTTTCCTGGGCTGGTCCTTTGCGGTGATTGCGGCGGATTGTATTCATTTCCTGGCATTTCCGGGCGAGCGCATGCAAGATCCGGACCGGAAAGCTCCTGGAAATGGTCTGGCAATCGCAGCGCTGGCCGGATTCCTGGCGCTGGTTTGTGCCGGCCTGCTGGTTTATACCCACAGCTTGCCGGTCAATTACGCCTGGGGCACCATCGCGATTGGGTTGGCGACAGCGATCGTGCTGGCGAGGCGCAGTGGGCACCTGCAAGCCGGGGTTTTTGTATCCCTGGTAATCGCACTCATTTGCCTGGACCTGGGAGGGGTGGATTTTGTCGGACTGCGGTTTGTGCCGCCCAAAAATGCCCTGGCAATAGGACAGGCTGAGGCAGAGTGGATCAAGGCCCAAGATGATGGCGTTTTCCGGATTTATTCGCCGTCCTACAGTCTGCCGCAGCAGACGGCAGCAGCAAACCAGATTGATCTGGCGGATGGCGTGAATCCTTTGCAGATCCAGGGGTATACAGCCTACATGGAAAAGGCAACCGGCATTCCATTTACTGGTTACAGCGTGACCCTGCCGCCGTTCGCCACGGCAAGCCCGGAAACCGACAATCAAGGCAAGAATCCCGATGCCAGTCTGTTGGGGCGCCTGAACGTCAAATACATCGTTTCTGCTTTTGATCTCCATAGCCCAGGCCTGCTCTTACGCAACCAGGTCGGGGATTCAAAGATTTACGAAAATGTAACTTTCCGGCCCAGGGCCTGGGTACAGGCGGATTTCGACCTGAATGGCGCCGCGATCGCTCCAGCCAGCAGCCTTACCTGGACGCCGAATGAAATCAGGCTGACGGCGAAGGGGGGAGGGTGGCTGATATTGTCCGAGATTTATTACCAGGGTTGGACTGCAACCGTCGATGAAAAACTGGTTCCAATCACACCGTATGATTCCCTGCTCCGGGCAATAGAGCTTCCACCCGGGGATCACCAGGTAACTTTTAGTTATGCGCCAACGAGTTTAACGATTGGCCTTATCCTGGCAGGAATTGGGTGGCTGGTTGCTGTGGGATCGTTTTTAATCAGAGGGCGGAGATGGTAGAAAAGAGCGAGCGGCGCTGGGTCTGGATATTTGCGCTGGTGATTTTAACCATCTCGACTATCCCTTACCTGGCGGGGTACTGGGTCCAGGGAAGCGACTGGCGATTCCTGGGGTTCATTTTCGGGGTGGAAGATGGCAACTCGTACATTGCCAAGATGCTAAGCGGGGCGGCGGGCGACTGGTTATTCCGGACGCCTTACACGGCTTACCCGCAAAATGGGGCGTTTGCATTCTTTCCTTACATCTTGCTCGGAAAACTGACCTCGCAGCCGGCTCAGCACGAACAGCTCGTCTTTTTATTCCAGGCCTTCCGCTGGGCGGGCGGGTTCCTACTGGCGATCGCAACCTATGATTTTGCCAGTTTCTTCGTCAAGAAGGTGCAGTATCGCCGCTGGGCGACGGCGATCATCCTGCTGGGCGGTGGGCTGGGCTGGCTCTCTGCGCTGGGATTATCGGCTCTCTGGCAAGGTAGAATCCCGCTGGAATTCTATTCGCCTGAAACCTTCGGGTTCCTTTCACTGGCAGGCTTGCCGCACCTCGAATTTGCGCGGGCGCTCCTGCTGTGGGGACTGCGGGATTACCTGGCGAACGGGGCGGCATATTCCTTCCAGCGGGCCTGCAAGGGAGGCTTGCTTTGGCTGGCGCTGGGCATGTTCCAGCCGCTGACGGTACTGATCAGCTGGATCCTGATCGTAGCGCACGCCGTTGTTGTCACCGCGCTTAAAGGGATCGCAAAATATCGAGCGAGCGGTAAATTTGGGATTGCCGGCAGCAACGATTTCAAGACAGCCGGATTAATGATCCTGATTTCTGCGCCGATCGTGGTTTACACATACGCGGCTTTTAATTCGGATCCATTTTTGCGCAACTGGACATCTCAGAACTTGATCCTTTCTCCACCATTCGGTGATTACCTCCTGGCTCTTATTCCGGTATTGCCTCTGGCGCTTTACGGCGTATTTACTGTATTTAAACAACGCGATTGGCAGGGGATTTTATTAGGGGTATGGGTTTGCCTGTTTCCAATCCTGGCCTACGCACCGTACAATTTGCAGCGGCGCCTGCCAGAAGGGATATGGGCAGCGCTGGTGGTGCTGGCGATGATAGCCATTGAAAGGCATTTTTTTGGATTTCAAAAATACGTAAAGATCTGGGGAGCCGCCAGCTTTTTGCCGGCATTCTTATTCTTCATAGGCGCTTTGTTCACCGTATTGCAGCCTGCAACACCTCTTTACGCTCCGAAGAACGAAATTGATGCCTTCAGCGCGCTCAACGAAATTGCTGTCAAGAATGACGTCGTCCTGGCGACCTTCCGAATTGCGAACGACCTGCCAGCCTGGGCGCCCCTGAGAACACTTTACGGACACGGCCCAGAAAGCATCAACGCCAGCCAGTTGAAGCCGGAAATCGGCCAATTTTTCAGCGCAAAAGGGAGCGACAGCGACCGCCTTCGTTTGATAAACGAATTCAATATTAAATATGTCATCCTGGGGCCAGACGAACATCAGGCAGGAAGCTGGCAGCCGGGAACGTCCAATTTTGTCGAACTGGTCTTTCAAGAACAGGCTTATGAAATTTACCGCATCCGGAAATAGGCCATGATGGGGCGTATCTTTTCAAACATCCGCTCCATCTTTCGCCTCCCATATTTGCCGATCTGGCTCGGACCGGTCGTGCTGTTTGCGCCATCCCTGTTCACTGGGAGAGTCTTGTTTTGGGGACTGCCGGCGCTGCAATTTATCCCCTGGCGAGCGTTTGCCTGGGAGAGCATGCAAAATGGACTCCTGCCGTTGTGGAATCCATTCAACGGCCTGGGCGCGCCACTTATTGCCAATTACCAATTGGCTTTCTTCTACCCGCCGGGCTGGTTGGTTTACCTGTTTGCGGCGTTGGGTGGAATCCCGCTGATGGCATGGTCGCACACACTGTTGGTGGTGCTGCACCTGGTCTGGGCTGGGACCGGGATGGCCTTGTTTGTGCGCATCCTGGGCCTGGGTGTGCTGGCGCAGACCGTCAGCGGTCTGGCTTTCAGCCTGGGTGGCTACCTGGTAGCTCGAAACAGCTTTTTCAGCATGATCTGGGCGGCGGCCTGGCTGCCATGGATCTTGTTTGCGATTACAGATACTCTCTTGAAAGAGAGAATACGATTCTCGTTCAGGCTGCTGATCTTTATCAACTTTCAATTGCTGGCAGGCCACGCTCAATTGACCTGGTACAGCCTGCTGCTGGCGGGGTTGTGGACGGTTTTTTATAGTTGGAGCCGATATGGAATAAAGAAGGGCCTGCATGCCGCCCTTGTTTTCCTGGGAACGCTGCTGGCAGCGGCAGCCCTGGCATCAGTCCAGTTATTGCCAACCGCCGAATACTTGCTGCAAAGCCAGCGCTCAAATGCGGTGGATTACGAGCTGGGGTTGACCTATTCATATTGGCCCTGGCGTCTGCTGACGATGATCTCGCCCGATTTTTTTGGCAACCCGGGAAGCGGCACCTATTTCGGATACGCTGCCTATTGGGAGGATGCGGCGTATATCGGGCTGATTCCACTGATCCTGGCCGTTTCAACGGTTAAGCGTACACTTAGCCGCAAGATTCAAGATGATTCAGGCCAAAAGTCAATCTTTCGGTTCTGGTGGGTCATTATACTGGTCGGGTTTATCCTGGCGCTCGGTAAGAATTTACCGGTCTTTCTATTCTTGTATAAAAATGTGCCGACGTTTGGATTATTCAATGCCCCAGCCCGCTGGATGTTCTGGGTTGTGGTGGGCCTGTGCGTCCTGGCAGGCTACGGCGCGGAGGCCTGGCGGGCGCCGGTTGGCAAAGCGATCCGGCGCTTTCGATTAGCATTGGTGGTCACGCTTGCAGTAACGGTGGGAGCCGGGCTGGCGTGGCTCGTTTTACGGGACGTGCGCCTGACGTTTATCCAGTCGACCGCAGTTACCGGTATCTGGGGTATCGTTTTTTGTGTTTTAGCGTTGCGTATGCCGAAGGAGGGGATGGATAAAAATCGCTGGAATTTCGTGGTTGCAGGCCTGATCGCGACTGATTTGGTCGCAGCTCAATTCAGCTTGATTCCGACCACGGAGGCTGGGTTTTTTAATCAAAACGGCCCGGTACTATCCGTTGCGCAAGGACAGCGAGTCTATCTGTCCTATACAGACGAATACACCCTGAAATTTCAGCGGTTCTTCCGGATTGCGAATTTCAACCCACTCGAAAGCTGGAGCAATCTTTGGCAGGTGATGTTGCCTGATTTTAATATTCTCGCAAGGACGGCTTACGTCAATAATTTTGATCCGCTGCTCCCGGGGAGGTACGCGGCACTGATCAACTACCTCGATAAGCTGCCGCCAGAAAAACGAATTGGGTTTTTGAATATTTTGGATGTAGGCCTGGTGGAATCGATCGACCCGGCCATTCCGGAAGGAGTCCAGTTTCAACCTGTCCAGACCGGTGGAAGATTTCAATGGGCGCCATGTGCAATTTACGCAGCCGACGAGAATGAAAGCTTTCAAAAGCTCGTTCAAAATGTGGATTTGCTGGCGCAAGGCCGCGTGATCGTGGAAGGAAAAGGTAGCGATACACCCTGCATCGCTCCAGGAAAAGCGGTCATCCAGGTGCTGCAAGACAGCAGCCTTCAATATATCGTATCGGTCAATGCAGACCAGGCAGGCTGGCTGGTGATGGCGGACACCTGGTATCCAGGGTGGGAAGCGCAGGTGGATGGAAAGGCCGCCCCGGTCTTAAATGCAGATTACCTTCTAAGGGGGGTTTACCTCGCACGCGGGGCGCACCAGGTTGAATTTGCATACCACCCTTTCTGGTACAGGATTGGCTCCATTCTTTCCGTCGCAGGCTGGGCCTTCCTCCTCTTTTTTGCCATTATTTTCATTTTCCGGCCTTATTTGAGAAGAAACCTGGAATAAGCTATAATTGCCTTAACAAAGGAAAATGAGGCCACAAATGGAAGCCAAAGTCATTGAAAATGTGTCGATTGATGCAATAAAGCCATTTGCAGAACGTTTGATCGCAAACCTCGAAAAAGTAATCGTTGGAAAGAGACAGACCCTGGAAATGGTTCTGGTTGGCCTGCTTTGCCAGGGCCATATTTTGATTGAGGATGTGCCTGGGGTGGGGAAGACGATGCTGGCGAGAAGCCTGGCAAAATCCTTGGGCTGTACATTCAGCCGAATTCAATTCACGCCGGATATGCTCCCTAGCGATGTGACCGGCGTTTCGGTCTTTAACCAGGTGACACGCCAGTTTGAATTCCGACCAGGGCCCCTGATGACCCAGATTCTGCTGGCGGATGAAATAAACCGGGCCACGCCGAAGACCCAATCGGCGCTGCTTGAAGCGATGGAAGAAAAACAAACGACCGTCGACGGCACGACGCACAAGCTGCCGAATCCATTCCTGGTGCTTGCCACCCAAAATCCGATCGAATACGAAGGCACTTTTCCACTGCCGGAAGCCCAATTGGACCGGTTCCTGTTGCGCATCCGGTTGGGCTATCCTGGATTGAGCGATGAGATCAAGATCCTGGAACTGCAGCAGCTTCACCACCCGATCGAAGACCTGGCGCCGGTTGTCGACCTCGAAGAACTGCGGACGATGCAAGAAATGGTGAAGACAGTTTATGTGGCACCTATGATCAAGCGGTACATCGTCGAGATGGTGCGATCGACGCGGGATAATGGAGACGTGTACCTCGGCTCCAGCCCGCGCGGCAGTCTGGGGCTTTTTAAGTCAGGCCAGGCCTGGGCGGCAATCCATGGCAGAGACTTCGTGCTGCCGGACGACATCAAAGCAATTGCTGAATTCGTGCTTTCGCACCGGATTGTGGTCAACCCTTCAGCGCGCCTGCGTGAGATTTCGGCGGTTCAAATAGTGATCGAGACGCTGCGCTCCCTGCCCGTTCCAGGCGGGGATATGACCCTTCGATCTGGCACGGTATGATTATCCGCCGGCCTTTTTGGGGGATTATTTTAATTCTGATCGGGGCGGGCCTGGCGGCATTCCTGCTGCCTCCGCTGGCGCCGAATTTCCCACCGCAAAGTATTTCGATCCCCTACCGCCTGATATATATCGCGATCCTTTTGATCGTTATAAGCTGGATTTGGGCGTATATTTCGATCCGCGGCCTGACGTTAAAAAGGACGGCACGCGGATTCCGCCAGCAGTTGGGCGAGGTTTTCGAAGAGCGGTTTGAAGTCGTAAATAAATTTGGGATCGTGCGGCTGTGGCTCGAGATACGAGACCAATCCAACCTGCCGGGGGCAAACGGCTCGCGTGTGTTTTCATGGATCGGGGGGCGCGAGCAGCGCACCTACACCTCTTATACTTTGCTTAGCCAGCGTGGCGAGTATAACCTGGGTCCTACGATTTTGTATTCGGGAGACCCATTCGGTTTGTTTGCATTTCAAAAATCCTTTTCGAATTCGAACACGATCCTGGTAATGCCGTACTTTGTCGAGCTGAGTGAATTTCCATTTCCGCCTGGGTTATTGACGGGTGGTCGGGCGCTGCGGCGCAAATCGCCTGAAACCACACCTCAATCCGCCGGCGTGCGCGAGTATGCCCCTGGTGACCCATTGAGCCGGATTCACTGGCCTTCGACAGCCCGCAAGGATCGCTTCATGGTCAAAGAATTCGACCAGGACCCGCAGGCCGACGTGTGGATCTTCCTGGACGCATACAAGCTGGCGCATTTCTCCTCGCTTGAGACTGTAGCAGTACCCAAGGTCGATAAATTCTGGTTGTGGAAGCAGAAATTCGTATTCACACTGCCGACAAGCACATTTGAATATGCGACAAGCGTGGCTGCTTCGGTTGCCAGGTATTTTATCAAGCAAGGTCAGGCGGTTGGCTTCGTAAGCGCAGGGCAGATGCATACTGCCATTCCAGCCGAGCGCGGCGACCGGCAGACGAATAAAATCCTGGAAACGCTGGCGTTTCTACGAGAAGAGGGCGAGCTGCCATTGCTTGGACTTATCAACGCCCAGATGTCGAATATTCCACGGGGAAGTGTGGCTGTCCTGATCACAGCCTCAAACGACGATTCGATTGCTGCCGCGGCCGATTCGCTGGCGCAGCGCAAGATCAAGCCTGTTGTAATTCTGATCGACAGCGTTACCTTCGGCGGGACAAACGATGTGAACGGCCTGGCAGCCACCCTGGTCAAAATGAAAATTCCGGTGGCAGTGGTTCACAAGGGGGATGATCTAAAGAATATCCTTGAAAAAGGTTTTATCGGATAATTTTTTTTGGTTGTAATGCAGTTCGAAGCGCTGCATTAAAACCAAATTAACTTGTTTTAATTTAGAGTGAATGCCCTTTTTCCGCGCTGGGGCTGTCTTGGAGCAGCTCGATTGCATGGGGGATGACGGGTGCAATCACAGCCAGGTTTTCGACAGCGGCCTTTGGGCTGCCGGGGAAATTCACGATGAGTGTCTTGTTGCGAATTCCAGCGACGGCCCTGGACAGCATGGCGTGCGGGGTTACCTTCAGGCTGGCAGCGCGCATGGCCTCTGCAAGACCAGGAGCCAATTTTTCAACGACCGCTAACGTTGCCTCGGGGGTTACGTCACGCGGCGCAAATCCGGTGCCGCCGGTGGTCAGGATCAGGTTGACCTGTGAATCGTCACACCAGTCTTGCAGAGTCTGCTGGATCTGATCCTTTTCATCCGGCACAATGCCCGTCTTGACGGTTTCCCAACCCAATATTAACATTTCGGCTGCGAGGGCTGGTCCTGAGACGTCCAAACGCTCCCTTTGGGAAGAACGGTCGGAAACGGTTAAAATGGCGACTCGGATCATCCTTCATCCTCGCCTTCAAAAACCTTCCAGGGACCGTGGATGCCATCGTGAGTCACGCCGAAGAAAAAGCGGTAGCCCTGGGGTGTATTTTGAATGAAATCGAACAGGTCGCTTTTGCCCTGTTTCCGACGGCGAACCAGGCCGAGGTCGCCCTGCCATTGAATATTAATTTCATCCAACTTATCGGCGATCTCGCTGTAGGCAATGATGGCGTAATGCCAGAGTCGCCGGGCTGACCCGCGCGTGACGTTCTTGACGATGTTTCCGTTGCGGAGATCACGCATGGTATAGAAGCGCCCGTTATCACGATCTTCCACTTTTACGACTTCCACGCCTGTGCGGGGAGCCAGGTCTTCGATGGATTCCTCGCTGGATTGAATTTCAAGCTGGACTTTTGCTTCAGTTTCGGGAGTTGGAAGTTTAACCGGTTTGGAAGGCTGATTGTGGCGCAGAACCAGGCCGACGATCTCGTCGCGGACCGCCAGGCTGGTCTCAGCTTCGTTGCGAATGTAAATCTTGTTATCGTCCAGGGCATACGGAGGATCGTCGCCGCGCGGCACCAGGACGCGCAGGATTTTCTTGCCCTTGACCTCTTGAAGATCAAGCGTGCACTGAAGGGGAGGGCTGATACGGGTGCTCAATTCTTTCTCGAGCAGCACGATGCCCTGATCGGCGTCTTGTAAGCCAACGATCGGCTTACGCGGCTCACTGGACAGGCCAATGTAGAGGGTGCCGCCATTGGTATTAGCAAAGGCGCAAATGTCCGACAGGATGGTGTAGAGCTTGCCGCCGCGCACGGTCAGGCTCTCGTGGAAGGCCTGGATAATGTTGGGGCCTTCCTCACGGGCAGCGAGCACAAAATCGAACGCAGGCTCCTCCTTGTGACGGTGAGGACGGGTGCGCGAGAAATCGTTGCCGGTGAAAAGTTCACGAAGAGAATCGAAGTTAATCTCCGGGATAAAGACGTCCGTCGAACGATCGCCAATGCCGAGATTCTTTTTACGAGCCGGGTCCTGGGCGAGGCGGTGGGAGTCGGAGCCTTGGATGCAGTGCATGCGGCGTGGGTATTCAGGCTTGGTGCCGTTGAAGAAACCGGCGGTCGAGCGCGGACCTTTGACCTCCAGGTCGGTAACCTCGAGGGCGTTGAGGTTGGCATCCTGCGTATAGGCAATCTTCGTCTGGCCGCCAAAATTAAAACCTTTCATCGCCACACCGTTGCTTGAGTTAGCGTGAGCAGCAATCACCAGGCCGCCAGCCTGGTTGATCAGGCGGTAGACGGTCAGCACATCCGAGGTTGCGCCAACGGTAGCTGAACCATTATCAAGCAAAGCGGGTGGGATATTCAGCGACAGCAATAAATGCTCAATCTCTCGGACCGGTTTATCAACTGGAAAAACACCGAGGATGTGAAACCCAAACGTGGCTGTAATTTCCACGCCAGGCAGAATTAAAATCTTGGATCGCAGCCGCCGGTATTCATTCAGTCGGTTTTTTTCTTCCGGCATGAGGCGGTTGAGGCGCTCGAGCAGCTCGAGCTGCTGAATTTCCTCATCCATGCGGCGGTAACCGGCGACGGTGTTGTGATCCGTGAAAGCAATGATATCCAGCCCGCGGATTTCAGCCCGCTGCAATATATCGAGGTAGGTGACCTCGGGTTGCTGGAAGTCAACCGAAGCAGGCGTATGGATATGGATATCCATGTTGCGCCATTGATAATTAGCATGTGGATGTTTTTTGGCCAAATCAATCCTCTTATTGGTCAACAGACCCTTCTCTTTCGCGTAGCCATGAAATAAGTATATCCGGCATGTATGGTTTTATTATGAACCCGTCTGCGCCTGCTGCAAGGCACTGATCCCTTCGATCCTCGCCGGAGGTTACTAAAATGAACGGGCGATGAATATTAGATTCTATTTTAAGCTCGTTTAATATTTCAATACCTTTGATATTCCCCAAATGGTAGTCTAAAATCAGGAATTGCGGTTTAAAAGCGCGCAATAATTCAAATATATCAGCTCCCCTGGCGTCAGAGATTTTTACTTCATACCCTTCAATTTCTAAAAGAGTTTGAAGAAGCCCACGCATGGTGGAGTCATCTTCAGCCAACAAAACTCTTAGGTTCATTTTTTGGTTTTTCTTGATTTTACCGTTCCTTTTTTCGATCCGGTTTCATGCGCCGTCTCATCGCTCGTAACGATTTGTTCACTCTCAAGCGCGTTCTTCAACACATCTTCAACCGAATCCGCAAATATAAAATTGACGGATTTTCGGATTTCTTCCGGAATATCATCCAGATCCTGCTCGTTATCTCGCGGCAGAATTATGGTCTTGATGCCGGCGCGATGAGCTGCCAGGACTTTTTCCTTGATTCCGCCGACAGGCAAGACCTGGCCCCGCAGGGTAATTTCACCGGTCATGCTGACATCCGGTCGCACAATTCGCCCGGTGAGCAGTGAGACCAGGGCCGTAGCAATCGTGACTCCAGCCGAGGGTCCATCTTTGGGCTGGCTGCCGGCTGGTATGTGCAGGTGAATATCGGACTTTTGAAAGAAATCGGGGTCAATGCCGAGGCTTTCAGCGCGAGAGCGAACATAGGAAAGCGCGGCCTGAGCCGATTCCTGCATGACGTTCCCGATCGAGCCGGTGATGGTAAATCCTTTGCCGCCGGGCATGCGGGTCGCCTCGATAAATAGAATCTCGCCGCCAGCCGGAGTCCAGGCCATGCCGGTGGCAACGCCTGGAATGGAAGTGCGCCGGATGATTTCCTCTGGTTCCTGAAATGTATATCTTCCCAGGTATTCGCGAATTTGCTCCGGCGTGATTTCAACAATCGATTCTTTGCCTTCGGTAATGCGGGTGGCGAGCTTACGGCAGACACCCCCGATCTCACGCTCCAGGTTACGCACGCCGGCCTCGCGGGTGTAATGGCGGATAATGGTCTGGATGGCTTCATCTGAAAATGAAATCTCTTCAGGGCGCAGGCCATTCTCTCGTAACTGGCGCGGAATGAGGTAGTAACGGGCAATTTTGAGCTTTTCACCCTCGGTGTATCCTGCAATGCGGATGACTTCCATGCGATCCAGGAGGGGCAGTGGGATGGTTTCGAGCTGATTAGCCGTAGTTATGAACATTACCTGGGACAAATCGAAGGCGACTTCCAGGTAATTATCGCGAAATTCGAAGTTCTGTTCCGGATCCAGGACTTCCAATAAAGCCGAAGCCGGATCGCCGTGGAAATCGGAGCTCAACTTATCTACTTCGTCCAGCATGAAGACCGGATTGCGAGTTTCGACCCGTCGCAGGGACTGCAAAATGCGGCCCGGCATGGCGCCAATGTAGGTGCGGCGGTGGCCACGGATCTCAGCTTCATCACGGACGCCGCCCAAAGAGGCGCGGATAAACTTTCGTCCCAGGGCGCGTGCAATAGATTGGCCTAGCGAGGTTTTGCCGACGCCTGGAGGGCCGATAAAGCACAAAATAATGCCTTCGCGTTCCTTGCGGATCTTATCGGCAGAAGGGTGTTCAGAGAGCTCGGTTTTGCGATCCAGGCGCAGCTTGCGGACTGCCAGATATTCCAGGATCCGTTCTTTTACGTCCTCCAGGCCGTAATGGTCGGCTTCGAGTACGCTGCGGGCATTGGTAATGTCCATGTTGTCCTGGGTGACTTTCGCCCAGGGGAGAGACACCAGCCAATCCAGATAGGTGCGAATGACGCCGTATTCAGCGGCAGCAGTTGGCAGACGAGAGAGCCGGTCCAGCTCGCGGCGGGCCTGCTTATCGGCCTCCTCTGGCATTCCAGCGGCTTCAATTTTTTTGCGGAATTCTTCGACGTCGGCAGTCTGCTCGTCGCCTTCGCCCAGCTCTTTTTGAATGGCTTTCAACTGCTCGCGCAGGAAATATTCGCGCTGGACTTTGTCGATCTCCGAGCGGGCTTCGTTCTGGATCTTCTGGCCCAGCTCGACCACTTCGCTCTCCCGGGTGAGGATGGAGACGAGCTTGCGTAATTTGTCGGAAACCGAGTCGATCTCCAAAATCGCTTGGGCATCCTGCAGCTCCATCCTTTGCAGGTTGGCAATCGTATAGGCCATCTGTAATGGATCTTCGATGGCAGAAACGGAAGCCACCAGTTCGCGCGGAAAGGAGGGGATCATTTCGGCAATGTGCTCGAACTGGTCGCGGGCATTACGGGCCAGAGCCTCCACTTCCAACCCGGTCTCGTTGTGCTCCGGATAGGCGGTGATATTGGCAACCAGGTAGGGCTCTGTCTGGGTAAATTCGCCCAGGCGAATGCGGCTGATACCCTGTACGAGCAGGCGGATGGTGCCGTCGGGAGCCCGGAAGAGGCGGTGCACCATACCTACCGTTCCGACCTGGTAAAGGTCAGCCGGACCCGGGTTTTCAAGATCGGGATCTTTCGAAGTTACCAGGCCAATCAAACGCTGTTCCCCGGCCATTACATCGTCTACCAGGTGAATGGAGCGAGGTTGGCCAATTGTCAATGGAATAGCTGTTTGGGGATATACTACCAATCCGCGCAGCGGCAAAATAGGCAGCTTCGGAGGCAGGTTGACTGGAGATTGTTCGCCCACCGGGATTTCAACCAGGGTGGAATCCTTTTCTTCCGTTTCGGATGGAGTCGGCTCTTTGAAGACGATCAAATCGTTGAATTCACCTTCTCCATTCGTGATCCAATCGAGGATCTCACGTAAATTTAATTGCCAGCGAGATATTGGCATATCGGTTTTTTATTCCTGGTTTATTTTTATTTGCTTCGGAAGCGCTTTGGGCAGTGTGATGCGTAAAAATCCATCTTGATAGGCCGCTTCAATCCGATCGAGCGCGATCGGAGTGGGAATATCCACCTCAGCCAGAAATTCGCCGAAATGAATTTCCATCTGGTAGAACGTTTTCTTTTCGGAAACTTCCGGACGTGAGCCGCTGATCATCAGGATGCCCTGGTCAAAATTGACCGAAAATTCACCGTCGTGCATTCCGGCTATTTCAACCCTGACGATAATACGGTCTTCCGTTTCAAAAACGTCGGTCGGAGGGCGCCAGACATTAGGGCGGGGCGTCAAGTTCCAGTTGACGATACCAGTAACATAATAAAATGGTTTACCAGAACTGCCCTGCGATTGGCGAGTCTGGCCGGCCTTGAAATTTACGTTGGACATAATCAACCTGCCTTTCAATCCATTTTTGATATGAGGGGGCGGAGTTCTAGAAAATGCGAAGCATTTTCTAGAACTCCCCTCGTTCGTTTTGCATGGCCGCTGAAGGCTGGCCAGCTTCTCAGTCTTTCAAAGCATCTTTTGCAGCCCGAATTACTTCTTCATATTTTGGCTCTTCACTGTTAATAGGCATATATGCAGCGTAGGTCACAATGCCCTTCCGATTAACGACGAAAACGGCTCGGCGAAAGACACCGACTTCTTTCAGCAGCACGCCGTATTTCTTGCCGAAATCACCTTTCAGATGATCGGAGACGACCAACACCTGGTCCACGCCGGCTGCGCCGCACCAACGCTTTTGCGAATATGGCAGATCCATGCTGATGGTGATGATCGAGATATCAGCACCCAGACCAGCCGCTTCAACATTAAAACGGCGGGTCTCACGATCGCAAACGGTTGAATCGAGCGAAGGTACGGCGGCAATGATGCGAACCTTGTTCTTCGTCTCATTGAGGGCGGAAATCAGGCCGAATTCAAGGTTATGAACTTTAAAATCAGGGGCTTTTTGACCGACTTGGATATCATCACCGATAATTGTGACCAGGTGATCACGGAAT
>DATKKB010000042.1:0-7048 GCA_035543095.1 Anaerolineaceae bacterium
GAGCTGCGAGTTGAAGCAGCCCCATCCCTTGCGGCAGCGATTTTGGATGGCCTGAAGGCAATGGATTCTTTTCCGGACGATTTTACCGAGCCGGTTTTATCGAGGCTCTTGCCAAACCTGGAAACTTACCGCATCCTGCAAGACCTGGGGTTGGATTTGCCGAATCTCAAGGAACAGCTTCAAAAGGATATCCAGGACGAGCTGCAGACAGTGGCTGAATCCCAAAATAAAGACGGCGGGTGGGGCTGGTCGAGCAGCGACGCGAGCGATCCATACCTTTCTGCTTACGCTCTGTACGGACTGGCGCGGGCTGGAAAAGTCGGAGTGTTCGTGGATGCAGGCCTTTTATCCAGGGCTCAGAAATACGTCCAATCTGGCCTGGTCGTGCCGGCGAAAGATACACAGGTCTGGATGCTTGACCGCCTTTCGTTCGAGGTGTATGCTCTCCAGGTGTCCGGCAGCGCGGTAAAAGATGCCGGCGGCCTGGTTTCTTACTGGGATCGACTTTCGGCCTGGTCCAAAGCGATGCTTGCCCTGACGCTGGACCTGCAAAAACCGGGCGATCCACGCAGCAAGGATATCCTGTCCGCGCTGGAGACAGCGGCTGTTCGAAGCTCCACCGGGGCTTTTTGGGATACTGACCCCGACAACAACCAGGTCAATTACGCCACGGCTAACTTTACGACCGCAGTGGTGCTGACCGCCCTGGCCCATTTCGATCCGGCTTCTCCCCTGGCGGCAGATGGGGTACGCTACCTGGTGGCTCACCGCCGGTTCAATGGCGGTTGGGCGTCCAGCTATGAAACGGCCTGGGTTTTATTGGCTCTGGCCGACACTTTGCAGGGCACGGGTGATCTGCAGTCCAGTTTCACTTTTTCTGCCAGCCTGAATGGTTCTCCCATCTTGAATGGGCAAGCAGGCGGAGCCAATGCCCTGACCCCCGTTGATACCAGCGTTCCATTAAGCGCTCTCAATTCACCGGCCCCCAATGCGCTGACCCTCGTCCACGATGCGGGCAATGGGCGCCTGTATTACCGCGCTTTCTTGCAAGTTGATCGCCCGATCGAAACCGCGCCCGCGTTGGAACAGGGTATTTCAATTTCACGGGCTTACTATGCTGCAGGGCAAGACTGCCGGAAATCCGACTGCCAACCGATCTCAACGGTCAGCTTGGCAGCGAGCAATCCGACCGTGCTCGTGCGCCTGACGGTAACGGTGCCGCACATGCTGTATTCCGTGGTGGTCGAAGACTTTATCCCGGCCGGCGCTGAAATCGTCAACCTGACCTTGAAGACCAGCCCGAAGCGAGTATCATCTGATACCCCTCCAACCTTCGATGCAAGCGATCCATTTCAGAGCGGCTGGGGCGGGTGGTTCTTCGGCTCGCCCAGGATATACGATGATCACATCCGCTGGGTTGCTGCAAGCCTGCCGGCCGGCACTTACCAGCTTACGTACCAGGTGACGCCTCTCCTTTCAGGCGAGTTCAGGCTCCGGCCCGCCCACGCCTACCAGTTTTATTTCCCTGATGTTGAAGGCAGCACCACCGGTGCGGTTTTTAAAATCACACCATAAAAAGATGGATGGGTTCAAGAGAACTGGGCGCCACCTCTGGGAGGCGCCCAGTTCTTCTTTCGAAAAACGACTACTACAAATCCGCAAAAAAAACAGCATAAATAATAAGGAAATAGTACCCTTTTCTCTGTGATTTATTTCACATGACAGGTTTCATACCGAGGGATTATAGTTACCTAGTGTAAATATTTTTTGGGAAAATTTGTTCCATCATTTAATTAAATAGTGCACTTCTCTGGGGAGGAACAACGATCCATGGAATATGTGCTGGTAGTAATAGGATGCCTGATCTGCTCTGTTTTTGCTATCCGCGCTCGCCGCTTATTGATTTCAGCCTTATGGCTGGCCGGGGCAAGTGCACTGGTGGCGCTGCTCCTGTATATGTTAGGGGCGCCCGAAATTGCGGTGATCGAATTAAGCGTTGGGGCCGGGCTGGTAACAGTTTTATTCGTCTTTGCAATTAATATAGCAGGGGAGGAGACGTTTACCGGCCCTAATCCGATCTCAAAACCGCTGGCCTGGATTCTGGTCGGGATCGCCATCGTCTTATTGGGTGTGCTGGTTTTGGGTCCCCAGGTTAGCGCAAGTTTATCCGGACCACTGCCGGGATTTGCGGAAGTCATCTGGAAGGATCGGGTGCTGGACGTGTTTTTACAGGTAGTGCTTATTTTTGCAGGTGTTCTGGGGGTACTGGGGTTACTATCTGAAGCCAAAAATCCATCAAAGGAGGGCCGGGATGAGCATTAACATCGTCACCTGCGTCATCATCCTGGTTTTAGGATTGCTTGCAATTGGTTTTTATGCTTTGCTCATTTCTCGAAACCTGATCAAAGTTGTTGTTGCTCTGCAAATCCTCATCAAAGGAGCCATGGTTGCGCTGGTTCTGGCTGGCAATATCAGCGGCAAGGTCAACGAAGGCCAAAGCCTGGCGCTTACCGTCATCGTCGCAGACACAATTGTGGCTGTGATTGGGCTATCATTGGCAGTTCAAGTCCGCCGCAATTTTGGGACCCTCGATTTGAAAGCATTGACAACCTTGAGGAGGTAACTTAATGGTAGGTTCATTGATTTTATTGGCGATTGGCCTCCCGTGGCTGGGGGCGCTCGTGGTCTTGCTGTTCGGTGACAAAGCTGAGCGCTGGCAGCATGGCCTGGCCATTTTCTTCGCCGTTCTTTCAGGCCTGGCCGGATTGGGGCTGCTGACCCAGGCCTCTTCCTCCCTGGCTTTTTCGATACCGGTCGGGGGCGTATTCGGTGATTTCACGTTTGTTGCCGACGGCCTGGGTGTTTTCCTGGCAGCGATCGCGACCGTGATCGGCAGTCTTGCCGTGATTTTTTCGGCTGATTACATGAAAGGCGAAGGCCAGCTCGGGCGATATTACGCCTTCGTGCTTTTCTTTATCGGCGCCATGGCGGGCCTGGTCCTGACCAGCAATTTACTCCTGATGTTCATTTTTTGGGAGATCACAGCATTGTGTTCCTACGCTTTGATCTCTTTCCACAACGACGATCCGAAAGCAGTTGCGGGTGGGATCAAAGCTCTCATCATCACCCAGCTTGGTGGGATCGGCCTCCTGGCGGGCGCGCTCCTCCTCTACAGCTTTCAGAAGAGTTACGACATCTCCACCTTCCTGGCCAATCCAGGCGTGCTGCCGGGGAACATTCTGGGCGTGATGGCTTTTGGCTGCCTGGTTGCGGCGGCGGCAAAATCGGCTCAATTCCCTTTTCAGACTTGGCTGCCGGACGCGATGGAAGCCCCTACCCCTATCAGCGCGCTGATCCATGCAGCAACCATGGTCAATGCGGGTGTTTATTTGCTGGCCCGTTTTTACCCGGCCTTCAAGGACGTCCCCGGGTGGACGACAGCGGTTGTGTTGGACGGAATGATCACGGCGCTGCTGGCAGCTTTTATGGCCCTCGTAGCGACCGATTTAAAACGCGTCCTGGCCTATTCAACCGTCAGCCAGCTCGGATACATGGTATATGCGGTCGGCGCTGGAGGTATTTATGCCAGCCAATTCCATCTTTTCAGCCATTCCGTCTTCAAGGCCCTGCTCTTCTTAGGCGCAGGCGCGGTCATCCATGCAGTTGGGACGCGCGACATGCGCCTGATGGGCGGCCTGGGCAAACAAATGCCGCTCGTGCGGACCGTTTTTGTGATTGGAGCTCTGGCCCTGGCTGGAATCCCCATTTTGAACGGTTTTTGGAGCAAAGAGCTGATCCTTGAATCCGGACTGGCCTTTGGTGAAGCGAATGGCATGGTCTGGGCGTACGCCTTCATGGTTCTCGGCGCGGGGCTGACGGCTCTGTATACCATCCGCTGTGTGTGGATGGTCTTTTATGGTGAGGCTCGCAGCCACCTGAACGGGCATGATGCCGGCCCTGCCATGAGAGTTGCCTTGCTGCCCCTGGCATTTGGCACGCTGACCACCTGGTTATTAGCTGGCCCTTTCAGCCAGCTTCTGGCGACCGTTTCTTCATACCAAAAACTCGGGCTTGAAACAAATTCCACCAGGACCATTCTGGAGGAGGTGGTCACAGCTCCGGCGACTCTGGTTGTTTTAGTTGTAATTTTGCTAGGCATCCTGGCCTGGATCTACCGGTCCCGCCTGGCAGGCCTGGTGAACGTCCTGCGACCCTTCATTTCGGCTGCATCGAACGGCTTTGGATTTGAAACGATCAACCGGGCCATCGTCTGGACGACTGAGACTACGGCTGAAAACCTCCGGGCAACCCAGACAGGCCTGCTGAGCTGGAACGTGGCGGGCATCGTGTTGTGCCTGGCGATCGTTTTAGCGGTCGTAGTCATGGGAGGCAGATAATATGGATGCCGCCCTGGCTTTTCAATGGATGATGGTTCTCCCTTTTGCCGGTGGCCTGGTCACTTACCTGGTAGGCCGCCTGGTCGCAAGATGGAAAGGCGAAGCCTACACCCGCAACCCGGCCGGTTGGATGGCTTTGATCACCCTGGTGGCGACCGCGGTCGCATTTGGTTTTGCCGTTCCGGGAGCGCTGGCGGGCAAACCGGTCACGTGGAAAATCGGCGTCCTGGCTTTATCCCTGGATGGGATCGGCGCCTTGCTGGCTGCCGTTGTGCTGGGATTGAGCATTGTCGTGACCATCTTTTCGATTATTTACATGCGAGCCGAAACCGGCGAGGAGAAATTCTATGCCTTGTTGGTGGCCATGACCGGCACGATAGCAGGCCTGGGCTGCGCCACTGACCTGTTCAATTTGTGGGTCTGGTTTGAGGCTATGGCGGTCACTTCATACATGCTGGTGGCCTTTTACCGCCAACAACCGCCCTCTCTGGAAGCCGGCGTGAAGTACCTTGTGCAAAGCGCGTCCGGATCCGTCCTGGTTCTGCTCGGGATCGGGCTGGTCTTCGGTCAATCGGGAACGCTGGACCTTGCCCAAATCCGGCAAGTCGTTGCGCCTGGGTTAAACCCGTTTTACCTGGCTTCCGGTGCGCTATTCCTGATCGGTTTCGGCGTAAAAGTTGCGCTGGTTCCCCTCCATACCTGGCTTCCGGATGCGCACTCGCAGGCGCCCAGCGGAATCAGTGCGATGCTCTCGGGCGTCGTAATCGAAGCGGGACTGGTAGCTTTGCTGCGTGTTTTGGGCAGCCTGTCCGGGTCGGCTAACTCCTGGGGATTCTTCCTGCTGGGATTTGGCGCCCTCAATATGTTAATCGGCAACCTGATGGCGCTGCGCCAGGACCAGGTCAAGCGCCTCCTGGCTTATTCCTCTGTCAGCCACATGGGGTACATTCTGTTGGGCATTGGGGTGGCGGCTGCGTTTGGCAGCCAGGCCGGGGCCGCCGGCGGTTTTTTCCACATTATCACGCATGCTCTCATGAAGGGCCTGGCCTTTTTATCCGCCGGCGCTTTCCTGTACGTGTTCTGGCTTTCGCATGGCAGCCATAATCCGCTGGTGCGAAGCGACCTCGATGGGGCGGCCCAGAAGTATCCCGTGGTGGCGTTTACCTTCAGCGTTGCCCTGCTCGGGTTGGGCGGCTTGCCGCCCCTGGCCGGATTTATGTCGAAGTGGCAGATTTTCGTGGCCGGATTTGATACAGGCAACGGTTGGGTTATGGCCCTGGTCATCTTTGCGGCCCTCAACAGCGTGCTTTCACTGGGATATTACGCTCCGCTGGTAAACCGCATGTACCGTAATGAGGCCGGAGAGGCCGTGAAGAATGGCAATCGCTTGCCGGTCTTGATCGCAGTTCCGCTGGTTTTGCTTGCCGCAGCCATCATTGTGCTTGGCTTTTGGCCCTCTCTGGTCAATGGGCTGACAAATTCCGCTGGACAAATCCTGGCCGCGGTTTTTAGCAGGTAGGAAGAGGATTAAATGGATTGGATACTGACGCCTCCCTTTGCATTCTTGATTTACGTACCGTTGGTCGTGTTGATTGCCCTGTTCGGGCGCAGCCTGGCAGGGCGTTCGAAATCGGACCCGGCCAAGTCCAGCATCTACGGCAGCGGCGAGGCCGCTCCGACCAACCTGGCTACCCCGGGATATAAGCCCTTTTTCCTGGTTGCTTTTTTCTTTGCGATCCTGCACCTGGGAATGCTGGTTTTGGGCAGTGGGTCGCTTGCACTTATCTCGCCGATTTACATCGCGGGGCTGCTGCTAGCACTGGTAGCGCTTATTTTAGGATAAGGAGCCTGTTATGGACGTAGGCTTGAATACTGTGATGGATAAGATAAAGACCTGGGCGCGTATCAATTCGCCCTGGCTGGTGCATTACAACAGCGGCTCGTGTAACGGTTGTGACATTGAGATCCTGGCGACCCTGACTCCTCGCTACGATTTGGAGCGGTTCGGCATCAAGCTGCAGGGCAGCCCGCGCCATGCCGATGTTTTAGTTTGTACCGGCCCGGTGACACGCCAATCGCGCGATCGTTTGTTGCGGGTGTACGCTCAAATGCCCGAACCGAAATTTGTGGTCGCGGTTGGCTCGTGCGGAATATCCGGCGGCGCTTTTCAGGGGTGCTATAACATCGTCGGGAATATCGGTGAAGTGCTGCCGGTAAACGTATACATCCCCGGCTGCCCGCCTCGACCGGAAGCGATTATTTACGGCGTGGTGCAATTATTGGAAGGTCTGAAAAAAGGTTAATATGGATATCACCGAAACGCTCCAAAAAGCTGAACTGCTCCTGGCGCCCTTCGAAGGAGCAGTCTCGCACCCATCGCCTGAACGCCTGGATGTAATCCTCCAGGAAAAATCCCTTAAGCCGGCTGTGAAGGCTGTGGTGGATGCGCGCTGGGGTTACCTGACAGCCATCACGGGCCTGGATCATTCGGGCACAACCCTGGCGACGCCTGAAGAAGCAAGCTGGCAGCGCATTTCTTTCGAAGAGCCAGGTCCGCTTGAAATTCAAAAAGAGGGCTCGTTGGAGGTGCTGTACCATTTCTGCAGCGGTGCATGCGTTTTAACGCTGCGCGTCAGCGTGCATTATTCTTC
>DATKKB010000043.1:0-4193 GCA_035543095.1 Anaerolineaceae bacterium
CAACCCTCTTTTGCTTCCGCCCATTCGAACCACACTTTTTTTCCCATCTGAACCCAGACTTTATCCACGAATTTCACGAATTACACGAATTGGGATTTATAGTTTTATATCCGTGTAATTCGCGAAATTCGTGGATAAAGTCTTCATAGGAGCATACCTTGACTGAAGAAGAAGATAAGCTTGACGACCTCCCGCCCGGCGCCCGCAAGTTCGGCTTCTACGCCCGCTCCTTCAAGCCCGAGGAAATCGAAGGTCTCGTAAATGCCTTCCCCTACGCCCTCGACGACGAGATCGAAGCCCTGCGCGTCCTTTTACGCCGCGCCTTCGAAGCCGCCGAGGATGAAGGCAATCTACCCGCCCTCTTGCTCCTCCTCTGCCAGGCCACCGATGCCTCCGACGCCCTCTCCCGCATGGTCCACACCCGCCTGCTGATCGAGGGGCAGCCCCCCGGCAAAGCCGAAGCCCTCTAAGAGGCCGCTCGCCGCTTCCAGGAAGCCTACCGCAATCAACATGGATCGAAAATTGGATAGCCTGAACCTGGTATAAGGGGTTTAAGCAGGTAATTGACATGAAGGGCAGATGAGGTAAAGTACCTCCAACCCGAAGCGGGATGAGGCCGGAGCCCGTGAAACAAAGACGGGAGGCGCACAGCAAAACCGTCCTGTTCCGGCCTCATCGATCGGGATGTTTATTGGTGAACGAATAGGAGGTACGTCATGAGCAAGAAACACCCAACCCATCTGCGGGGCGAACGCGGGCAAGCGTTTGCTGAGCGAGTACGAGGCGTTCCATTGGATCGAATACTGTGCGTCTCCCTGGATATAGGCAAGTATTTTCACGTTGCCATGATCCACAACGGTCTAGGGGAGATTATAACGCCGATATTTGAGGTGGATATGTTCCAGAGAGGTTATGCAATGTTGTGCCAGGAAATCGAAAAAGCAAAAGCCCGCACGCAGGCTCAGACAGTGTGGGTGGGCATGGAACCAACCAGCCACTATTTCGAGAACCTGGCTCGCCAATTACTGAATGGGGGGTATGCGGTTACTCTGGAGAACTCATTTGCGGTGAAACAGAACCGGGATCAGCAAATGATGCAGCGTGAAAAGACGGATCAAATTGATGCGGCTGCCATTGGGGATCTACTTCGGCGAGGCGAAGGAACGCCGTATCGGCCGCTGCAAGGCTTGTATTTGCGCTTGCAGCAGCTAGACCGGGTGCGGTTGAGCAAACTCAAGATTGAAAGAATGCTAAAGAACCAGATCATAGGTCACTTGGATCGCATTTTCCCAGGATTGGTTGTGTATGGTGCAGAAGCCAAAGGACGGTATCAGGCGCTTTTCGGCTCAGACTTTTGGGATAGCCAAACCCTGCAGCATCTGATCCGGGTCTGTCCAGATCCTCATCAACTGGCCAAGATGCAACCAGAGGAGTTGATCCAGGCTTTTCATGAACAGAAATACCGCATGGGAGGGGAAACGGCGGCGCATATCATTGCTTATGCCAAAACCATTTTGCTCCCCGATCCGGAACTGGTTGCAATTCGAATTGAACTAATGAAACATGATCTCGAATTGTTAGATCAAGTGCACGCTCATGTGGCGGCACTGGAAGAGCAAGAGCGCCAATTGCTTCCCCAGACCCCTTATCAAATTTTGACTCGCCTCAAAGGTCTGGGAGCTATTCAGGTAGCCAGTCTGGCCGCAGCTGTGGGTGATCCCACCACATATGCTTGTGCCAGTCAGGTCTTTCGCCGTTCGGGTCTGGTCAGCGGGCGCAATGACTCCGGTTCTCGGCAGAAAAAAGGCAAGGGAAAAAAGATTGTTAAAACCGGGGATGTCTATCTCCGGCGCATCCTCACCAATCTGGTCATTTCCCTAGGCCTGCATCAGCCTGTTCTAGGGCGCTACTATCAAAAACTCAATCGCTCCAAACCCGATGGCGTTGCCCGTGTAGCCACCGCTCGTAAAATGACCCATATTTTATGGGCAGTGGTGCGTGATCAACGCTCTCAGTCGCTGATCTTCAAAGAAAAGGAGACCTATATGTAACCTATTCCTGAATTTGCGCCGCAGGTCAAGCTCCATATCCTTCACGGTTTGTACTGAGCAATCGGTTATCTTTCATGGCAGGCAGTTCCGGGGCCGACCGTCCCGAACCTTGAGGCTAACCAAACCCTCGCTGTTAAGCTTGGATCGCCCCAAAACTGTGGTGTTGTACCTCTGGATAACGTAAGGAGAGCCTCTGCCCACCAGCACGCTCGCATACCAGGATAGGGTTAACAACACCCACCTTTTGTGGCCGCTGCCTTGATCGCTGATCTCTTCCTCCTGCACACCCAAGGTGAAGGTTATGGTTCAAACTCTCCCGCGGCCCGAAATCGTTCGATTTCAGAGTATGTCTGTGCGTTTGCTTCCCGCTTTGTGAATTACCCTTGACACCATAATAGTAAGCTTAACAACTCAATATCATCTTACAGCCCTGCCTGTATATTGGAACACATGCCGTGCGCACCCTGCTAATTCCCCCACTCGATGATCAGCGTCGGTCTTCCGGTCGCGTTCCACTCCTGCACCTCGGAGGTGGAGAAGTATTTGCCACTGTTGAACTCGGAGTCGCTGTCGTACATGGCCAGGCGCAGCGGCCCCCCGGCATTGTAGGCCGCAGCCGCCGCCCGGGTCACGTCCCAGTCGCGCGGGTACTTGGGCCAGGGGAGGCTGTAATCGGTCTCGGCGTCCACCCACGCCCCGGAGACGTTTTCCAGGGCCGGCGGGGCGTTATTCCAGCTAATGGTGGCGGGGTTGAAATCGCGCCCCACCGTGAAAACCTGGATGTAAGACGGCTGCGGCGGGTGCCCGCCCAGCACGTCTCCCGAGCCGCCCCACTGGTGCAGCTCCAGGGTGGCTTTGAGGATCTTCTTGCCTGCCGGCACCGTGCCCAGGGGGAAGGTGATGTAATACTTGGCAAAGCACGGCCAATCATCCACGTTGGACTGGTTCTGGATGTTCAGCCCGGTCTCGTTGGCAAAATTATCGTCACCCCACCCGTTCCAGATGTACGTTTCGTCGCCCGAGCACTGGTTGGCCACCGTCCCGCCCACCGTCCCATCCGGCACGGATACGCCATTCAGCAGGTTGCGAATGGTGGTGGTTCCGGCGGTCGGCTCGGCGGGCGGGGTGTACCCGGGCATCCCGAAGTGCAGGCCGGCCCAGCTTGCGGGCTGGCTGGCGTTCATCGCCTCCGGCCAGGATACGTCCGGCAAGGGCGGCCCGGCCTGGCTGTCCCGGTTGTGGACCGTCAGGGCCATGCCCCAGGGTGTCCCGGCGGACGGCGGCCCCGAAAGCCCCAGGCTGGCGTAGGGGATGTGGAAAAAGGTGACCCAGCCGCGTTCCGCCTGCCCGGAATTCGGACCGCCAATTCCGCGGTACGTGGCAGTGGTGGTGAAATTGACCGGCGACGCGCTCCAGGAGCTGCCGCTGCCGCGGTAGCTGGCCTGGTAGGCGCTGCGGCTCTCGTACCAGCTAAACTGGCTGTCGAACCGGTAGGCGGTGGCATTCAGGCCCGCAGAACGGTTGGCGGCTGTGCTCAGGTAGAGCGTGGCCGAATCGTATTGGGTGAGGGTGGAGGTGGACGGCTGTGTGCTGTACCACAGCATGCGGTCGAACACGCTGACGTAGACCGCCAGCTCGGTCTGGGTGCTGGCCACCCGCACGTCGGCATAGCTGCTATTGGCCGAGACCTGCCCGAACCAGGTGATGGCGGCCTGGCTGAAATACGTGTCAGCGCTGCCACTGGCTGCGAATATGGGCACGTTCAGGCGCGTCCCGGGCTGCGCCAAATCAGACGAAACCATTGGAATGTAAACATTGTTGGAGGCGGACCCGGCCAGTCGGTTTGTGGCCTGGGCTGCGATCGAACCGGTGGCGGGTTCCACCAGCAGCAAACCCGCAAATAGATACACGGCAATTCTATAGGAGATGCTACCCATAAACACCTTATCCGGAAACTTTTGACTATGAGATCGTTCTTTGAAGCGGGTGATTCGGATTGCTAATTATCGAATACTTCCATATCGGATTTTCCCGCACCAGTAAAAGGAGGCAAATTTAAAAACCGAAAGTGGAATTAATCGGAGTATATCCGACACGATTAATTTTTATTATAGTCGTACAGACGGGCGGAAAGTTACGGCG
>DATKKB010000044.1:0-18030 GCA_035543095.1 Anaerolineaceae bacterium
GACACGAATTGGGTAGCGTGCAACCAAATTAGTTGGTAAGTATGCACTGCTATCTGTTAAGATCATTACGGGATGTTCCATATTACACCTTTACTCTTTTTTTTCAAGAAGCAGTTCATGTCGGGGCCAGAGGACATTGCCTACCCTGTATGGGTAGGGCGGCTGCCAGGTGAGTGGAGCGAAAGGATATTCTGCTGGGATGAAGCGTGGAAATGACTCGATCGCCGGCGTGATGGGGTTTAATAAGATACCATCCATGTCCACAACCTGCATTGCCTCAACCGGCACAAGATAATCGCAAACCTCGAGCCGGCCATCGATGGTTTGGCTCACCCTCACAACCGCATGGGTGACCAGCCGGTTATGCGGGTTGATGATAACCCGGGTTACATTTCCTTCGGTTTCATTCGCGCCGTAGACCCTGGCTCCAATGCATGGCTGAACTGCCCTATGATCTGAACTATCCTCCGCGCCTGCGATCCGTGGCAACATTATGACACCGCGTACAGTGGATACAGATCCTGCCACTTCTTCCGCGGCAAGCTGCAACTGTCGATTGGGAACCATACCGCCCAGCTCAACCCATCCGTGGCAACAATTTACCGGTAACATGAAATGACGCGTGCGCTCATCTTCACCCAACGCCTGTGCCACCTGGATACGCAGATCGTGGTCGGTCACCAGGTGATTATGCACGTTCATAACCCCCGGGACAGAACGAGCCAGCGCTTCGATCCGTTGATCGCTGTTATCATTTAGCACATGGCCGTTCAGGAAAACCTGCCCATACTCAACATCGATCGAAATATCATTAATATCAATTGCCCGTATGGTCTCTTCATTCAAAACGGCTCGCCAGATATCATCCAGGATCAGGTCATCAGGGCGTTTTCGTTGTTCTTTCTCTGCTTTCCGAACTGCCATTTTTATCACCTCAACAATGCTCATTGCGACCTGCGTTGGAAGGGGGTGCTGGGCAGCGCTTCAACACTCTGCTGGTCCAGCTTCAGGTAAACCGTATCTTCAAAAACGTGGTCAATCTGCGAGACGGGGATGGTGATCTCCCTGTTCTTGAAAATGTGTCTCTCCAGCAGGACCAGGTGCGTGAGTTGCATCGTTTTCGAGTTGACCAGCAGCTCGTCCACCTGGCCGACATACCCATTGGTCGCTTCCACCCGCGCCCCATATCTCAAGGCTGATTCACCCTGCGGGATATTTTGGTGTGTTACTGGAATATGTGGATATGTGTCTTCCGTAAGAATCCCCATTCCCCTAAAAGGACTAACATAAGGCGAATCAGGATCTTCAGGATACTTCGTGTTAATATAATCCGTGTGTACGAACGGTTCCATTTCGTTGAGGTCGTTTCGGGTGCACTTCAGCTTGATGAGGTCGGGAGTGACCTCCTCTACCTGGTCAACTGGCACGAGATATTCGAAGAATGGCGGCAAATTACTTATTACCACCAGGTGCGTTATTTGATGGTTAACCGAATTGGCGATGATGTGCGTGGCGCTGCCTCCAGCGCCATCAGAGCAATACACTTCATTGTTCGTAGAAAGATGAATCATTTTATCCTCTCAGATTATCGTAGATTATATCAATAACCATATGCGCCGGGTGTCTCGAACACACGCCGCAGGCGACGTAAGCGCATGGAGAGGATCATCAGCAAGATCCCGGAGACAATGGTGTAAATGGCGAACAGCGACAACAGGCCCACTGCACCCGCGCTCGGAAAAGCGATCAGCAGAACTCCGAACAGGATTGAAAGGATTCCGCTGAAGATCATCGCCCATTCTCCATCGATCACTGACCGGAACTCGATCGCAGCCATAATTTCAAAAATACCCGTGATCATTGCCCATGCAGCAATGAGATAGAGCAAGACGAGCGCGGTTGTGTTGGGCCAGATGAAGGTCAACAATCCGATGAGAATCCCTGCCATCCCTTCCAACAGCACTGCCCACCAGCTTTTGAAGGAGCCCCTGGCCGCAATGCCTGTGATAACGGTAAAGATGCCGTCCACCAGCATGTAGGAGCCAAACAGCAGAACCAGGAATAGCAATGTCGGCTTGGGCCAGATAAGCGCAAGAATGCCACAGATGACGGCAAGCAAGCCGCGCAGTGCGACCAACCACCATTTACTTAAAATTTGAGAGAACATGTAGCCTCCTCATATGGCTAAAAGATACAGTATTAAAGATGTAAGCGAACAAGATCGCCGCGATGACAAAGAATGCAGGGGGAATATAGCGGCGGATCTTCTCACCGGCATGATCAGCTTGCGTTTTATCGCCCGGTAATATCTTCAAGATGGCTCCGGAGATTCAGGTGAAGTCTGGCTTTAGGGACAGAGGTTTCGTCCGCTTGATGTAACCCCGCCTGCCAGAGGGCATCGGCGGTCACTAACGCTGCATCAGGGTGTCCGGTACGGCGCGCGTTGCTTGCGATCGTTTTTAGGATCTTTTGATCATCCTTTAACCAATCGGATACGAGATCGCTCAATTCCCCTGGTTTTTTCGCGAATTCTCCTGCCTGTTGGTCAAGGATAAAGCGCACGTTGCCTTCCTCCTGCCCGGGCAAATAATCGATCATGAGGATCGGCAGCCCCGCGGCTAAACCTTCCGACAGGATCAATCCACCAGCTTTTGTGATCAAGAGATCAGCGCTCAGCATCCATTCCGGCATATTCGTGACATAGCCCTGCGCAAGGAGGGGGAAGCTCCATTTGCGACGGTTAACCTCATCATACAAGTCGTTATCGCCACCTGCGATGACAGCCACCTGGAAGAGCATGGGAACCGTTTCGAGAGCCTGCAGGTGTTCGATAATACCGCTCACCCGCCGGCTTCCGACGAACAGCAGCGCAGGCAGGTTTGGGTCAAGGCCAAGTTTCTTCTTCAGCTCAGATTTTGGGGTATGGATGGAGGCAAAGTCAGGGTCTACCGGGATACCGCTGATGCAGATTTTTTGAGGATCAATGCCGCAGTCAATGGCTTTTGAGCGTACTGCTTCGGAAGCGACAAAGAAACGGTCCGGGCTACCATTGAACCACATGGCATGCACATTGGCCAGATCGGTTACAACGGTATAGAAGGGCGGCCGGTTCTTCATAGTATTCAGAACTGCGCCGGTCGGGCCGCTAAACAACTCTCTTGTGCTCAGAATGGCATCCGGACGCATTTCTTGGATGAGTTGTTTCAAAGTGCGATACAGCGCCAGGGTCAATGTGTTTTCGACCAATCCACTGGCCGGGCGCGAATCGCTGACCTCATAGGTGAAGCGGTAGAAATTCGGGTTATTGGTCACCAGCCGGTCATAATTTTGTTCCGATAAAAAAAGCGGTGAACCTGGCTCCTCAGAAACCGGATTTACGATCACGGCTGTGCTGTCCTGGGGATGCTGCAGCTCCAATGCTTTCGCAATCGCATTGGCAGCGCTGCGGTGACCGAAACCCGTATCGCTAGTGAGTATGAGAAAGTTCTGTTTGGGGAATATAAGGGACACGGGTGGTGCCTTTCTTGAGCTTATTATTTTCCATACGATCGAGCAGTTTGCGCATGCGCGGGCGGTTATAGCGCTGCACAACGATAGGGACGAGATTGCTGAGAAAAGCGTATGCAACATTGACCCAACCCATGGGCACGCTGTTCCATAAAAAGAAGAAAAATACCGGAATGATCATGGCCCAATGACAGATCTCCGCCCGGACGCTTTCTTTCAGCCAGCGTTCCAGGTACGCTGGATCATTGGTTGGCAGATTCTTTATCGAAAATGCGCCGCGATAAAGCCCGGAGCCGTTGGGGAGAAAGCGTTTCCAGGAACGAACATGGAAAATTTTTTGGTAAATCTCGCCGTCTTTTTCCCATCCAAAGGTTTGGAAAAACCAGTGATCTGGGTTGAGCCAATCGAGCGGAATTTTGGAGGAGCAGTAACCGATGGTCAATTGAATGACCAGCCAAATAATGATATCCAGAAGGATGGTTTGGGTCGGATCGAGAAAGAAAATTTGCATTCTAACAGCCTTTCACACCTTTGTAAACTTTTCATCTATCATACATTCGAGGGGAAGGGCTGTCATGAATCGAAAGTGCTATAAAAGTGTCATTTAAGGCAGCGATCCTCGGTGGGCACCTGCAAGAAGAGGCCCAGGGCGCCACGCCCGCGCCGCAAAATTCCCGCCCTGGCTACCGGATCGGCATACGGTGCCAGCTCCGCCACCAGCGCGTAACCGCTCTCGTGTTTAGGCACGAGAGCGGTCGCTTCTGTGCGTTTATAATGCGGGATTTCTTTTCCAAGCCCGGCGATCACCCGCTCGATGGCTGTCCCGTAGTTTTATGCATTCCCCACACTTTGATCGGGTAATTCTGAAGACCTATTGAACACAGGCAATTTCTTAATCTCAAGCAATAGCACCGCCAGCATGGTGACAAGCATGACGAGCAATAGTTGTGGGAAAGGAACCGTTGCCATCCGGATCAGGTTGTTGACCACTGGCACGTAAATGGCAATCAGGAGGAAGCTAACAGCCGCCAACGCCCACACGTTAATCACCGGGTTGGTGAACACGCCGATTGAACGTAAGGTCTGTTTATCAGAGCGAGATACATAAGCCAACGTGATGTGCCCAATGATCCAGGAGGCAAAGGCCATAGTCTGGGCATAGGCCGTGTTGGACGAGCGAGAATAAGTGAAAAGGAAAATCGCCGTCACCGTGATAAACAGCACCAAGCTCTTCATTACCAAATCGGCAATCACGCTTGAATTAAAGATGGGCTGCTGCGGGTCGCGCGGTTTGCGAGTATAGACGTCTTTTTCCTTGGGTTCGGCCACAAAACCAGCGGAAGCGGCCAGGTCCATGAACAATTCGAGGATGATGATTTGGATCGGCGAGAAAGGCATGGGGACGTTCAAGAGCACAGGCACCAGGAAAATCAAGATCAACGCCAGCTTAATGCTCAAGTAATAACGCATTCCTTTTTGCAGGTTATCAAACAGACCGCGTCCCTCGAAGATCCCGAGGGCGATGGTATTGTAATTGTCGTCCGCCAAAACCACGTCTGCGGCTTCCCGCGCCACATCCGTACCGCGTATTCCCATAGCGATACCAATGTCAGCGCCTTTGAGGGCCAGCACGTCATTGATCCCATCGCCAGTGACAGCGACGATTTCGTGATTGGCTTGCAGCGCCTTGACGATACGATATTTATGTTCCGGCGTCGTACGGGCAAAAACCGCTACTTGTTTCACGGTTTCTTGCAGTTGCTGGTCGGAAAGACCGTCCAGCTCGGTCCCGGTAACGACTTTTTGGGTCACAATTCCAACCTGGCGTGCGATCGATTCGGCTGTGGCGGGGTGGTCTCCGGTTACCATGATAGTGCGAATGCCTGCCCTGGCAACCTGCGCGATGGTATCCTTCACCCCTGCGCGTGGGGAATCCTCGAAACAGACCAGGCCAACAAAGGTCATGTCTTTTTCAATTTCGGCAAAACCAAGGTCCAACTCGCCCGGAAGCAGTTCTTTGTAAGCTACAGCGATGACTCGCCGGCCGGCTTTGGTTTGACGCTCCAGTTCGGCCATCACGTCATCCGGAACATCCTTGCAGGACGCAAATACCTCTTCAGGCGCTCCACTTTTGCAGAGCATGAAGACGTCGTCCTTTTTGCGCAGGATGGCTTTGGTCTTTTGGCCATTGCCCAAGTCTCTTTCGCGGATGATTTCGGGTAAGGTGGGCGATTGCGCCAGGGATTTCTGACTCTCTTTGGATTTCCTGATGATTTCCAGGTCGAGGGGAGTCCGGGCGAATTCCGAAAGGCACAGTTCAGCTTTCCAGAGCACTTCAGTCGGGTTGTCCGGGTATGTGGAGACAATCTTCATTTTTCCTTCAGTAATCGTACCGGTCTTGTCGGTCACAATCACAGTAGTGTTGGCCATACTTTCGGCTGCCCTGAGTTTTTTAATGAGTAAATTCTTTTTGCTCAGGTTGTAGGACCCCAGTCCAAGCACCATGTTGATCACGATTGGCAACTCCTCCGGAATGACCGCGAAGGCCAGGGCCAGTCCGGTTGTGATCATTAATCTCCAATCCTGGCCGCGGATATATCCCAGCAGGGGAATGCCGATAGAAAAGAAGATGGCCACGTAAGCCAGTTTGACCGAGAGAGATGACATCGCCTGCTGCATGGGAGTTTTGGGGGTCTCTATTTCTTTGGATTCGGCGGCGATCTTTCCAAGGCGGGTCGCAGGACCTGTCACGGTCACTGTGGCCTGGCCTTCACCGCTGGTGACGATCGTGCCGGCGTAAAGGGCACCACCCTTTTCCTTATCTACCGCTTCCGATTCACCCGTCAGCTCGGATTCATCCAATTCAAGGTTGATCGCATGTTCTACCACCGCATCCGCAGCGATCTTTGTACCGGTGGTGAGAACCAGGAGATCACCGGGGACGACATCGAGGGTATTTATCTCGACTATCTGCCCATCGCGTTTTACCCTGGCTTTCAAGGCTGCAATTTGCGACAGCGAAGCGATAGATTTTTGGGCGCGATACTCTGTCACGACTTCAGACATAACCAACAGGATAATTACGGCGAAAATGGTGATAGCATCACCCAGATTGCCGAATATACTATATAAGATGCCTGTTACAAACAGCAGGATCATCATGGGTTCCTGGAGTTCTTCCAGGAAAATGCCCCATACGCTAATCTTTTCTTCTTTGTATATTTCATTCGGGCCGTATTTTTGCAACAGGGCCTGGGCTTGTTGCGTGGTCAGCCCTTCTTTATTGCTTTCACTGTTTGACATGTTGAATTCTCTTTCCGTTTATCTCTAGATTTTATCTCGTAAGATTAGTTCCATTCCATTCGATCCGCTCAGTATTTATTAAAGAACCCAGGTGAGGTACGTCTCACCTGAATTCTGTGATTAACAAATATGTCTCCGAGCCATCGGGAAAATCACATTTTCAAGGCTTCCCTGGCGTCTTCCAACGCTTGCTTGAGCTGGTCGCGGCGCTTCGCCTGCTCAGTTCGTATCTCGGCGATCCGCTTCTCGATCTTCGCTTTCCGATCACCTTTCGCTTTATCTGCCTGCTCCTGCAAAGATTTGATCTTTGCTTCTGCCTCTTTCTCACTTGATTCGATGCGCGCCTGGATATCATCTTGCATCTTCTGCATTCTGGTTTTGGCCGCATCGATCTTTGCCTGGAGCCTGTCCCTGGCCGCTCCAACTGCTTGATCGCGTTCGGCTTTCAATTCAGCGATCTCAGCTTTGCCCGCCTTAACGTCCGTGTTGAATTGGGAATCTATGACCTCCCCTCGCGTCCGGCGGAAAACGACGCCACCCAAAGGTTCCATGCGGGTATCGACCGGCAGCATCCACTCCTCCCAAACCTCAGCCACGACGGCTGCCTTGCCTGGCCCCAGATTTCTCTCGATCTCCCCCAAGAAATCCGCGCTGATTCCGGCCCGCGCCAGGTCGGCAAGCATACCTACGCCAGTCCCTACGCCCGCGCCCACCACCACCCCCACCGGCCCACCCAACAGGCCGATCAAGGTCCCCGTGAGTAGACCCACACCCGTCCCAACAGGGCCCATGTCTCCGGATTGCCTGACCACAACCTTCCCGTTGGCATCTCTACCGATCACAGCTTTTGAGTAGAGATTAATGCTGCCTTCATTCGCCAAATCCTGGAGGGCTTTCGAGCCCTCGTAGGCCTTTCTTTCATCATCGAATATAATAACTAACATTCTGTCCATCGAAGCCTTCTTTCTGGCGATTCCATCGCCGCTCTCAAAATTGGTTTGAAATTGCAGCTAAAGACCAACGATATGAAGCGTTTTTTATTCTTTCGCGCTTCTGAACATAGTAATATCATATCTACCTTGGTCATCGTTTTCAAGAAACCAAAGTGCTATAAAAGTAGTATTTTAGAAGGCCTGGGAGACTCTAAAGGGATAAAGGATTTATTTTTTCTTCAGGTTTGCTGCCACCCGGTACTTCACGATCCTGCTGATCAATTCGTAGGGAATGGGTTGGTCCAGTGGAAATTGCACTGTCCCTTTTGCCCATTTGTAGGGAGATAACTCTTCTTTGAACGCCTCGATCCCCTCGCCGGTCGGATAAAACCCGATGTGCTGCGAGTGGACGCCGAACCAGACCAGCATTCCCTTTAAATAAAAACCCGGCATTTGATAGCTTATTTTTTCGACGGCGCCCGGCGCGGCTTCATGAATGACTGCCCGGATCTTGTTCAAGATCGGCTGGACCTCTGCGGGGCATTGCGCAATGTATTCATCGATCGTAGTTGGCGGGGCATTCTTTCCTTCCATGGCTAATCCCTTTCACATTTAATCACTCCGGAAAAACCTTACCCGGGTTCAAGATATTAAAAGGATCCAGCACCTGCTTGATGCGCTTCTGGATCTCGATGGAAGCCGGCCCCAGAGCCTGCATCATGTAGGGTCGCTTGAGCATGCCGACTCCGTGCTCGCCGGAGAGGGTGCCGCCCAAATCCAGCGCCAGGTTGAACACCTTGCGGACCATTGGCTCGATCTTGGCCCACTGCTCCGTGTTGCGCCTGTCAAACAGGATGTTAGGGTGCAGGTTGCCGTCGCCGGCATGCCCGAAGACGACAATGGGCAGGCCGAACTCGGCGCTGATGGCCTTGAGGCGGCGTATCGCCTCGGGGATGGCGCTGCGGGGCACGGTGATGTCTTCCCCCAGCTTGTTGGGTGCCTTGCGCGCCAGTGAGGGCGAGACCGACCGGCGCGCTTTCCACAAGCTGGCCCGCTCGGCTTCGTCCTTCGCCACCTTCACCTGGCGCGCCCCGCATTCCAGGCTGATGCGGGCGACCGTCTCGATTTCGCGCGCCACCGTTTCTTCATTGGAGCCGTCCGTCTCAACCAGCAGGATCGCTTCCACGTCCAGCGGCAGCCCCAGGTGCATGGCTTCTTCGATGCAGGCGATGGCGGTCTCATCCATCAATTCGAGCGTGGCCGGTACTGTGCCGCTCGAAAGGATGGCGTTGACGGTGCGGGATGCATCGGCCAGTGACACAAATTCGACCAGGGCAGTGCGCGCGAAAAGCGGTTTGGCTGTCAGTTTGAGCAGCGCCTCGGTGATCACCCCCAGCGTGCCTTCCGAGCCAGTGAAAAGGGCCGACATATCGTAACCGACGACGTCTTTGATGACCTTGCGTCCGGTGTGCAGCACCCTTCCATCGGCCAGGACGACCGTCAGGCCGAGCACGTAATCGCCGGTCACACCGTATTTGAGGCAGCGAGGGCCGCCGGCGTTGCAGGCGATGTTGCCGCCGATGGTCGAATGGCGGATGCTGGAGGGATCGGGCGGATAGAACAGGCCCCGTTTTTCGACCGCGGCCTGCAAATCGGCTGTGACCATGCCGGCCTCGACGTGAGCGATGGCGTTCTGCTCGTCGATCTCCAGCAGGCGGTTCATGCGCGTCATCGCCAGGGAAATGCCGCCTCTGAAGGGAACCGAAGCCGCCGCCAGTCCCGACCCCATGCCGCGAGTCACGACCGGGATGCGCTCAGTCGCCGCAAACACCAGCAGCTGGCTCACCTGCTCGATCGTGCGCGGCAGCACCACTACATCTGGCTGGTGTTCTTCAAAAGTTCCGTCGTAACTGTAAACGACCAGGTCCTGGCGGGTAGCCAGCACGCCGTCTTTGCCAACAATGCTGGCGAGACAATCGATGGTAGCTTTATCTAACATGGCTTACTCCCCGGCGTAAGCCTTGTCCAGCAGCAGGATGGGATGGACCACCTGCACCGGAAGGCTGCGCCGCTTCACGCCGACGTTCAACTGCATCTGGCAGCCGGGACAGCCGGATGCTAAGTATTGGGCCCCGGTAGACTCGACATTGTCGATCTTGTGCTTGAGCACACCCAGCGATGTTTCGTAATGGGTGATTAGCTGGCTGCCGGCGGAGCCGCAGCACCAGTCGGCTTCGGGCAGCTCGACGAATTGGAGCCCCGGGATCATCTTCATCAGCTCCCGCGGTTGCATCCATACCCCCTGGCCGCGGCGCAAATGGCAGGGATCGTGATAGGTCACCTTAACGTCGAGCTGGCAGCGTGGCTTCTCGAGCGGAATCTCCATCAGGTACTCGCTCACATCGCGCACCTTTTTGCTGAAAGCCGTGGCTCGTTCCGCCCAGGAGGGGTCGTTGGCCAGCAGCTTACCGTACTCCTTTAGCGTCGAGCCGCAGGTGGCGCAATCGGTGACGACCGTTTCGACCTGGGCTTTCTCGAAAAGGGCAATGTTGCGGCGGGCCTGCTCCTGCACCAGATCCTGCCGGCCGTAGCCGATAGCGGGCATCCCACAACAGGTCACTTCTTTGGGCGTGACGACCGTGCAGCCGTTACGCGCCAGGACGCGCACTGTGGCGGCGCTTTCCTCTGCAAACATTAAGTTCTGGGCGCAGCCCAGGAAAAAACCGGTTCTGCGCTGGCTCTCGCCTTTTGCCTGTGTGACCTCTGGAAGACCGTGCCGCAGCGGGCGCTGGGGCAGGTGTGGCAGCATGGCTTCCAGATCGCGTAACTGGCCGGGCATCAGGCGCCGCAAGCCCAGGGCATACATCGCCCGGCGAATTCCCAGCATCTGGTACACCCGTAAGGGAAAGGTTGCTGCCTCCATCCGCCCTGGCCGAGGGATGAGCCCTCCGAAGAGGGCGTTCTTCCAGGGCGTGGGACGCAGTTGCTCCTGCACCTGGCGCATTTCCAACGCAAGGTCGGCGGGACGGATGCCAGCCGGGCACAGGTCGTTGCAGGCCATGCAAGAGAAGCAGGAATAAAACTGCTCGATAAGCGGATCGTCCAGGTCCAGCTCGCCTTCCAGGCCCTTGCGCGCCAGGATGACCCGGCCGCGCGGCGAGGAGGTCTCGGTCAGGTGTTCGCGATAGGTCGGGCAGACCGCCAGGCACAGACCGCAGCGAATACAGCTTAAATATTCACTTTCGGAAGGTTTAACGATATCGCTCAAAATAGCCATTGGTAAGATTCCAATCTAGGTTAAAAATAAAAGCCGGATGTCTTTTCGGAACGAGCGATCGCCGGTATCGCAAAGCAATTAATCAGGCGATGTTACTACCGGAAGGGTCAATAAGGCATGAGGCACGACCAGTGCATCCAGTTTTGGCCCCAATTCCCGCTGCGCCATGGCCAGGGCCTCGTCCATTGTGGCCGCCGGGATCATCTTGCAGGCTGCTACCACGTCTGGATGATCGCTGCCGACGATGACGATGCGCGCCTGCTCCAGCACTTTGGCGACGACGAAGGCGCGCTGCTGCCCGGGCGGGTAGCCGTGCTGCCGGGCGTCCGCCAAAATAGTCTCGACATCGGGCGTATCTCGCATGGCCGCCAGAAATCGCTGCTCCCCCACACCTTCCCCGGCTCCTTCCTGGCACTCGGCTGGCACGATAATAAACCCGCCTGGCCGTACGACAGGCGTAGGCGCAAAAAACAGGTAGGTCGGCACCCGGCTGGCCTGATAAAGGTTGGCGTCTTTGGGGAAGCCGGCCCCGCCGATAGCGATATCATACTGGTGGGGAATCGGAACTTCGTAAACTGACCGGGCAAACCGGACCAGCTCCTCAAATGCGGCTTGAGAATCTCCGGCGGCCACCTTGAGGATGCGCTTGTCGTCGTCGAGCACGACATTGATGATGAAGCGCAGGTTGGCCCGCCGGGCGGCTTCCGTCACCGCCTCGTGAAACGGATTGCCTTCAATCTGGCCCAGGCGTGTGCCCGGATGGTCCACAAAGGCCGGGCCGTGGGTATGGGCAATGAGCGCCTCGCCGGCTGCGCCCACCGCCACCGTCTTGCGCCCGCCCGAATAACCGGCGTACTGGTGCGGCTCGACGATACCGGTAGCGATCAGCAGATCCGTCTCCACCGCCGCCCGGTGGACCGATACCGGCACACCTCCCGGCGTGACACCCAGGTCGACCAGGGCGGCCGGGTTTTGCGGCTCCGAGTCGATCACCCGGTAACGGGCCACGATCTCTGGGCCCAGCTTGGCGACCTTTTCGGCCGGGGTGGAGGGGCGGTGCATGCCGATGCCGCACAGCAACGTGATATTCTTATCTCGGACGCCGGCTGTTTCCAATTCCCGCAGCAAGGCCGGCACCAGCAGGGCGTCGGGGCTGGCGCGGGTGACATCCGTAAAAACGATGCAGGCGCGGCTGCCTGCCTGCGCCAGTCTGCGTAGCGGCGGCGAGCCAATCGGATTGGCCAGTGCCTGGGCGATGGCCCGGTTTGCATCAGTCACCGGTTCTGCCGGGCGAGAACAAACCTCCGTGCCGGTAATTTCGGGCGGCAGGCTGAACTCCAGGCTGGTCTTACCGTATGGGACTTGAAACCGTTGGATTGTTTGCTGCATAGGAATAATCCTCAGCCAGGAAAGTCGAATACGATTTGAAGTTGCTTACATCTTCGTGCGGTATCCCCAGTATATCAGGACCAGGGATTTTAGGATAGTATTTATCGTGATTTGTGTTAGCCCAAAGTAGTAAAGTCCCCTTTAACCAAAGGGGACTTTACTACTTTGGGCTAACACAAAATTCTTATCCCTTTTCAAAATTAGCCCTTCCTGATATGATTAGGTTAATTGCAGCAGACCTCGGCGAAGGCCGGGGTCGCTGTGTGTAAACAGAAAAAATTGTTTGGAAATTGTGAACGCATATGTTGATTGAACGCACAGACATTCGAAATATCGCCATTATCGCCCACGTAGATCACGGTAAAACAACCCTGGTCGACGGGCTTTTACGCCAGGCCAAGACGTTCCGGGAAAACCAGCAGGTCATGGAAAGGGTGATGGATTCCAACGACCTGGAACGGGAGCGCGGCATTACTATCCTGGCCAAGAATACGGCTATCTCCATCCCTGACCCCTCTACGGGCAAACTGGTCAAGATCAATATCGTTGACACGCCCGGGCACGCCGATTTTGGGGGCGAGGTTGAGCGGGTGATGAACATGGTCGACGGCGTGCTGCTGCTGGTGGATGCGGCCGAGGGACCGATGCCCCAGACTCGCTTCGTGCTGAAGAAAGCGCTCGAAATGGGCCACCGGGCCATCGTCGTCATCAATAAGATGGACCGCAAGGACGCTGAACCCGACCGGACCTTGAACGATACCTTTGACCTGTTCATCGAGCTGGGCGCAGACGAAAATCAAGCCGATTTTCCGGTCATCTATGCCAATGCGATCACCCAGCAAGCCGGCACAACCGAAGAGCTCGGCCCTGATTTACAACCCTTGTTCCGCGCCATCCTCGACCACGTTCCGGCGCCCAAGGTGGACCTCGACGCCCCCTTGCAGATGCTGGTGACGAATTTAACATACGACGATTACCGCGGCACGACCGCCATCGGCCGCATCTTTGCCGGTAAGATCCAGGCCGGACAGCCGGTCGCCCGCATTATGCACGACGGGCAGGTACTGCCTGAGCGGGCCCGCTACCTGTATATCTACCAGGGACTCGAAAAAGTAGAGGTAGATGAAGCCGCTGCAGGCGAGATCGTAGCGATCGCCGGCCTGGAAGGCATCGCCATCGGCGAGACGCTGGCAGACCCCGAGAATCCGGTCGCCCTCCCTACCATAACGGTCGAAGAGCCGACCGTCCGCATGACGTTTGGGGTGAACACCTCGCCGTTCTCCGGCAAGGAAGGGAAGTGGAGCACATCCCGCAAGCTGCGTGAGCGCCTGTTCGATGAGCTGAAGAATAACGTCGCCCTTAAAGTGGCAGAGACCGAGACCCCGGATACCTTCATTGTTTCTGGCCGGGGTGAGCTGCACCTGGCCATCTTGATCGAAACGATGCGCCGAGAGGGCTATGAGTTCCAGGTCTCGCGACCTGAAGCTATCCTGCGCACCGGACCCGACGGCGAGATCATGGAGCCGTATGAAGAGCTGCACATCGACACCAGCCCTGAAACCACCGGAACGGTCGTCGAAATGCTGGGCTCGCGGCGCGGCAAGATGTTGAACATGATCAACAATCCCGACAATACGGTGCACCTGACTTACCTGGTGCCGACCCGCGGTTTGCTGGGATTTCGCTACCAGTTTCTGACCGCCACACGCGGCATGGGAACACTCAATACCATCTTTCACGGGTATGGCCCGCTCGCCGGTGCGATCACCCAGCGCGCCAGCAGTTCAATTGTAGCCTGGGAGACCGGCACCACCGTTAATTACGGCCTGAAGAACGCCGAGGAGCGCGGCATGCTCTTCCTGGGCCCGGGAGTTGAGGTTTACGAGGGAATGGTGATCGGCGAGACCATGCGCCCATCCGACGTGACCGTCAACGTCTGCAAGAAGAAGCACCTGACCAATATGCGCTCTTCCAACAAGGACATCGAAGTTCGCCTGGTGCCGCCGCGCCAAATGAGCCTGGACGAAGCCATCGAGTACCTGTCGGAAGACGAGCTGCTGGAAGTGACCCCCCTCAATTACCGCATCCGCAAGCGCATCCTCGATACGGAAGAACGCGGCAAACAAACCAAGAAAGCCAAAGAAGTGCTGGGCGAAGACTGATTGATTGTTAGGCGGGTTCTTGCCAGCGGCCGAGCAAACTGGCCATTGTAACCAGGCTGGCTCCGATCACTCCCAGCACGATAATCATAGGGTTATTCGCAATAAAGGTCAGAATGTCCATTACAGCCTCCTGTTTTAATATACGCAGGAGCCACCCGGATGGTTTTTTTAGGCTACTGCCGGCGCCTTTACCCTGGTCAGCACTGCCACTGAAACTAGGAAGAGGGCGGCATAGATGGCGAAGACCACCAGGTAGCCTGAGCTCGGCGACACTCTATTAAAAAAATCAATCATCGGCCCACCAATTCCGGTTGCCACGATTCCGGCGCCTGCCCCAGCCAGGTTGGAAATCCCCAGGAATTTCCCGGCCTCTTTGGGGGGCACCAGGCTGGTGCCGAGCGCCCAGTTGGAAGCCAGGAACAGGCCGGCTCCCAGGCCGACAATTGCCCCCGCCACGTAAACCATCCCCATGGTGCGCGCAAACAGAATTACGATCGCTCCGGCTCCGGCGATCATGCCGGCAGCCGCGATCAGGCGTTTGCGCCCGATCCGGTCGGAAATATATCCACCAACAACGGCCGAAACAATCAGGGTAAGACCGATGGCCGCCAGTAAATAGGCGCTCTGGCGAGCAGCATCCCCGATTTTAAGCACGTCTCGCAGGTAATTTTGGGCGAAATCGCGCACACCCGTCACTGCTGCCAGGAACAGCAGCCGGTTGAGAATCCACCAGATGAACGGCTGGTGCTGGGGGGCATCTGCGCCGATGCCCACCCGCGCTCCAAAATAAACCCCTAAGAAAATAGCGCCCGACATGGCGGCCAGGCCGGCCACCCCGGCCACGCTGACCTGAACTGTTTGAGAAGCGCCGGCCCTTTCAAGCTGGCTGCTGCAGAATCGCACCAGCCACACCGCAACCTGTGTAATGGCAACAAAAATGACCATCAGCGCTACCAGGCGCAGGATCGGTTCGCGCAGGCTGCTGGAGGGTTTCACCGTGTTGGGGGTCTCCTTGACGAAAATGACTGTTACCAACATCGTCAACAAGAAACAGGTCATCAGGATTCCGACCGCCAGCCAGATTTTCCCTTCGTTTACCAGCGGGCCGATGACGATCAACAACAGGATAGGCAAGACTTCAAAGGAAGACTTGATTCCCGATGAAAGGCCGCGCTGTTGTTCCGGCACCAGATCTGGGATAAGCCCTTGCAGCGGCCCGGCCCCGATGTTCGACGCGACTTGCTGCAAGATGAAGCCGGTGAATAGGACAGCAAAAGCAGCCGAGATAGCAAATGTGCTCTGAAAAAATGGGTTCAGCGGCGATTTAATAAAAAGGGTCGAGGCTCCAATGATCGCCAGGCAGAGGCAGTTGAGAATAGCGCTGATGAAGATAAAAGGCCGGCGTTTTCCCCAGCGCGACAGGCTGCGGTCGGAGAGGTAGCCCGCCAGGGGCTGGACAAGCATGGCTACCGCCAGGCCGACGACGCGGATCGTCGCCAGGTAGGTGTTCTTATAATTCGGCGGCATGAACATAACGATCAGGAACGGGATCAGGATGGGAGTTGAACCGGCCGAGGTGTTGAGGCCAAGCCAGTAGGCATTGATGGAAATGTTCGTGAACCAGCTCAATTTACGGACCAAGATTCTTCCTCTAAATAGCTTCCGGCCGGATTTTGCGGATGATCTCGATCGGATTTTAAAGTTTTTCTGCAGGCGGAATGAGTGCGCCGGCCTGCATTGCCATGATGCCGAATCGCAGACGAACCTCCTGGCAGGATGCACAACTTGTTGAGTATGCCTTATCGTAATGTTGCGGTGCTTTCCACCGCAACACAACGATAAGACATTAAGAATACGGTGATTATAGCGGAATTATCAAGTAGAATCATGCCTATATGCTTCCAACAAAGATTGTCGTTATCGGCGCCGGCAGCGCCAGCTTTGGCCTGAACACGCTCGGGGCGATCATTCGCAGCCAGAGATTGCACGGCAGCCAGGTGGCTCTGGTTGACCAGAATCCGCGTGCGCTCGAAATTGTAGAACGGCTCGCCAATCGCATGAACCGCGAGTGGGACGCCGATATGCGTATAACCACGCATTTACACCACCAGGACGCTCTCCAGGATGCCGGTTTTATCGTTTCGGCCATTGAAGCGCCGCCGCGTGAAAAGCTGTGGCGCATGGATTACGAGATCCCCCTGAAATACGGGCTGCGCCAGCCGTACGCTGAAAACGGCGGCCCGGGAGGCTTTGCCCACGCAGCGCGCAACATAGGCCCCGTCCTGGCAATCGCCCGCGATATCGAGCAGGCCTGCCCGGATGCCTGGTTCATCAATTTTAGCAATCCGATGATCCGGGTCTGCCAGGCCGTGGCCCGGCACAGCCGGGTCAGGGTGGTCGGCCTATGCCACCAGATCAAGGCCGGCTATGGCGTGGTCGGCTACACACTGGCGAACGATCTGGGGATCGAGATTCCAAAGGATCTGTTCCTTTCAACCCACGCCGACCCAAAATACTGGGTTCCGCTCAACGCCATCGTCCAGCAGGCTCTCCAAAAGGTGGATATCAAGGCCGCCGGGCTGAACCATTTCACCTGGATGCTCGATGTGCGCGACCGCAAGACCGGAGCAGATCTATATCCCTTATTCCGGCAGCGCCTGGCCGCGCTCGACCCTGCCATTGAGCCGCTGACGCGCCGGGTGATGGATGCGTTCGGCCTTTTTCCAATCCCGGGCGACGAGCACCTGTGCGAATACCTGCCGTGGCTCAGCGACCCGCAGACCCGCCCGTGGGAAAAATTCGATATCAGCCTGTACGATTGGGAAGGCGCCGAGGCCCGTCGGGGGGCCGGTCACGACCTGATCGAGCGCATGGGAAGAGGCTATGAAGCGATCGACCCGCTGCTGGAAGCCGACAGTGAAGGCGCCATCGAGGTGATCGAAGGTATCGCCGGCGTCAGAAATGCTTACCACCTGGCGGTAAACTTGCCGAACGACGGCTACATAACGAATCTTCCACAGGGTGCGGTGGTCGAGGTGCCGGGCCATTTCAGCGGGTTGGGCGTGCGCGGCGTGGGCATGGGGGCGCTGCCTGAGGGCATAGCGGAGCTTTGCCGGCGTGAGTGCACGGTCTCGCAGCTCACGGTCGACGCGGTGGTGAAAGGTGACCGCCAGCTTGCCTTGCAGGCCCTCCTGCTCAGCCCGGGTATCTCTGATCTGGACGTGGCCCAGAAAGTGCTTGACGATTACCTGGCGGCCTACCGGGAGAACCTGCCGACTTTCTGGCAGGAGGGAGTGGTGGGGAAAACAGGAAAAAAGAAAGAGTTTTCCTATTGACAAATCATAGCACTATGTTGTACTATCATTTGAATTCTGTTGCTCCTGAACAGAAAGTTTTTAAAATTAAGTAAAGGTTCCATCATCATTTCAATTGGCATGCAGCACGTCCTCGTAATACATTT
>DATKKB010000045.1:0-9921 GCA_035543095.1 Anaerolineaceae bacterium
AGCGTCGCCATGCAGGACGTGGATAACCTACTTTATAATATCAACTACACAACGGCGGATGATGGAGATTGGGTGAAAGTATCCTTTATAGCCCCGTCGCAGAACGTGCAGCTCGAATATTATTCTCCGTTGACCAAAACCGGCCAGGTGCGGAACATTGTGTATACCTGGCCCGCGGACTACAAGGTCAATAACCTGATTTTCCGGGTACAGCAGCCGGTTAACGCCACCCAGATGACCATCATGCCGACCCAGGGCAGTTCTGCGAAGGACCAGGATGGCATCACTTACTATACCAATCCGGTGGGAGCGGTAGCCGAAGGAACCGTCATCACGATCAAGATCAACTATACCAAGTCTGACGATAAGCTGACTTCGGTGCTGATCCCGCCGCGCCCTTCCACTCCGATTCCAACGGGTCAAACGAACCCGAGCAATTTGCTGCAAGTCTTGAACAATCCCCTTGTGGCGATCATGGTGGGTGTGGTCCTCGTCGGCGGTGGAGCGTTCTGGTTATTCTCGCAGCGCCAGACACGCCGGGTCAGCGCTTTCCACCGCCATCGCGGCGTGACGACTAATCCCGGGAGAGAAGCGGTTGCAGAAAAAATGTCCGGAGATGAGGCGGTTTACTGCCACCAGTGTGGAAAACGGGCCGGTGTTGGAGACGTTTTCTGTCGAAGCTGCGGCACCCGGCTGCATGTATGAATCCTGAAATTTAAATAAAATTGGGGTTGTTTAGGCCAGCAAAATTCGCTTGAACAACCCCATTTATTTTAGAAGAGATATGTTACTTTTCTGGCGCGCCGGCCTTGATCCAGGCTTCGACCTGGGCCAGGGCAGCGGGGCTGAGGGTACGGGGATGAGAGCCGGACATTTTCTGGATGAGCAGGCTGATCGCAGGATCGCCAGCGATGATCACGGGGCCGTCAGCGCCGCCCTGCATGGCGTTGGCATATGAACCCAGGTTGAGGCCGCCGGCGTTGCCGTGGCATGTCTTGCAGTTATCCGCAAAAACCTGGCCGATTCCGGTATCCCAGGTGAGGAGGCCTGCGGTGGCGCCTGGCGCCAGGGTTCGCAAGGGCGCCGTGGTCGGCGCGGGTGGTTGGGTAGGGATTGGAGATGGGGTCTGTTTGACATAGACCGCCACACCGGTAATGGCAGGCGGTATGGTTTTAATGGCCGTGTTCTCGAAGGACGTAAACTTATAGATCCCGAAAATCAGCCCGGCGCTCGCCAGCAGGGCGACCGGAGCATAAACAGCCAGACGTCTGCTCTGGACGCGGGGAGCGGGCCGGACAGCCGACGCGCCGCTTTCAATCGCCTCAAGCTCGAGCGGGTGTTCTTCTTCCATTTCCTTGCGAGTGAGCTTGCCGGTGAACATGCTCCAGTTCCAATGCCGCAGGTGGACGTTATAAAAATGCCACACCAGGATCGCCAGCACTGCCAACACGGCTTCGTTGCCGTGGGCAGACTTAGCCGCTGGGATAAACTCGCCAGGCAGGAAGTGGGTAGTGGCAATCGGATTCCAGAGCATAAAGCCGGTCAGACTCATCATCACTAATCCCCAGATCATAGCCCAATATTCCAGCTTTTCGGCAAAGTTGAAGCGGTCCATCCTGGGGAGTTCCTTGCGGACTCCCAGGTTGTATAACAAGGATTGAATACCGTCGATCACATCTTCAGAACCGGGCAGAAGGCTGGCCCTCAGACGCAGCACCAGCAGCTTATAACCAATGACGACCAGGTGATAAACCGCTTCGAGCATAAATATAATGGCCGCGAAGTGGTGGATGGCGCGCACGTTCTCAATTCCGCCCAGAAAACCGATAATTGCATCAGAAATGCCCGAAAGGGCATACTTTTGAGAAAGACCTGTCACAGCAAGCGTGGTGAAAGATAGGAATAACAGCCAATGCTCGATGCGTTGCAACAGGGTGAAACGGGTAATCTTTTTGGATTCAGCGTTCATGGGAGCGACCTTTAGCCTTTCGCTTCCGGATCGACCGGGGGCTTCTCAGGCTCGTCCTGCTTTTTGCCTTTTCTCAGGCGCCGGTCGAGGAAGTTTCTCCGGTATATATCGCTGCCGACGTAGATGACCATTCCCCCGATGACGGTCGGAATGAGGATCGAATAAAACAGGTTCACAATATATACAACCGGGTATTTTTGCGGGCTGGGGATATAGTGGCTGAGCCAGGCATCGGGGAAGTTGGTGGTAGCATCCGGGTGGCAACGCTGGCAAGCTTTCAGCATATTTTGCTTGAGCGCGATGCCCTGGGTTGGGTCATCGACCCGTGCGATGTTGTGTACCCCGTGACAGTCGTAACAAACCGGCTTATTGGTGGCAGCTTGGGGATCGGTCTTCTCAAAGAGGGTGACAGTGGTGCCGTGGAAATCAGCCACATAGGTATTCAAAACCTGGGTCGATATGCCATACTTGTCCATGATCTGGGGGTTGGTGTGACATTTGCCGCACACCTGGGTGGGAGAATTGATGCGAAAGCCGGGTGAATCGGGCCCCTGGATGATGTGGACGCCGTGGCAATCGGTGCAGGCGGGCACGTCAGGGTTCTTATTTTCGGCGATGCCGCTGCCGTGCACGCTATTCACGTATTGGTTGTAAATGTCGTTGTGGCAGTGGGAGCAAATTTTGGCAATGGCGGCGTGCTCAACCGATGCCGGATTGCCGTTTGCGTCAGTTTGAATGGTAGGCTGGCTGTGGGGATTGTGGCAGTCGGAACAGACCGGCGCATTTCGGTTGCCGCCGTTGAGTAATTGGGTATGGACGCTGTCAGAGAGCTGCTTGAACTGGTCGTTATGGCACTGTTTACAGGTATCTTTGTATTGAAATGTGTATGCGCGTGTATCCTGGGCCGCGTTTAGCGGATGCGGGAAACCTGCAATGTTGGTATGGCAGACCTGGCAGGCCACATTGGCATGCGAGGATTTGTCGTACACGGCAGGGTCAACCGAGATACTTAAAACTTCGCCGCTGGGGAGTTGGTACGACTGCCCGGGTTTACTGTGGCAGGCCAGGCAGGCGCTGTTATCAGGCTTTTGGGGCTGGGGAGCTGGCGCCGAACCGGCAAGGCCCCTTTGCGGCGGTCCGCCTATCAAAGCGACGCCCAGCACGACCAATGCAGCCAAGACGAGAACCAGAAGCGAGACCCTGGCTCGAACGATTCTCCTCTTCATTTTTTAATTTACTCCATTCGACGAAAATTTATTTTTCAGGAGCTCCGATCTTGATCCATTGGACGACCTGGGCCAGCTCATCTGCGGAGAACTGGACGTAGTGCGAACCGGATTGGATGACAACCAGCTTGGAACTGGCCGGATCACCCGGCACAATCACCGGCCCGTTGCGTGAGCCAGCCATAATTCCACTATACGAGGACAGGTCCAGGCCGGCTGACCCACCGGCAGTGTGGCAGCTCGTGCATTGCTTGAACAAGGGCGCTACATCGGCGTACGTCAGCTTCGCTGAAGGCAGTGCCGCTGCAGTTTGGGTGGCTTGAGCCGGTGATAACGTCGGCTTTGGCGTGGGGGTCGGGTTGAGGACCTTGGGGAGTTGGGCCTGCAGCACCTGGCGCAGGTTAGGGGCGTTAAATCCGGCATAGGTCCAGGGCTGGCCGTGGCACTCGCTGTTAGAGCAGAAAGAGGTATTGCTGGTGCCGCCCGGATCGCCAACCGTGTGGCAGCCGGCGCAGGTGTAATCGAAGGCCTGGTTGTGCAGGGTGATCCAGTTCGTATTGTTGTGCGAGGCCGGCTCAACGCCCGTACTGACCTGGATGTCGGTGGTCAAAGCCTTGGCGCTGGCTAAAACCGGAATGGAATGGCACAGGTTGCATTCCAAGCGAATCGCCTCACCCGTTGCAGCAACGTGCTTCCCATCGTGGCAGCGGAAGCAGCCGGCCGAATCGTCGTGGCCGACGTTGTTGGGGTGGGTCGTCCAATCCATCTTCTGGTCGAAGAATTTTGACGATTGGTAGTAGCTGCGCAGCGCTTCGATGGCGTTGCTAACGGTGACCGCATTTTTGGTAAAAAAATCGGCATAGAACTGCTGGTAGTACGTGGCAATCCCGGTGATAGCCAGATTAGCCTCATCCATACTGGCGTAGTTTGCGCTCAATACAGCCGTGGCTTCTTTGGCAATATAGGGAATGGTCGGAGACACCAGGCCGCGGCCGATCAGGTCGTTGACGGCTTCCTCGGGATCCAAAATATTGTGGGAGACCCGGTTGTGGCAGGTAATGCAGTCCATGCGCTGGAGCTTGGAAGTATCAACGGTTTTAGGATCCACCAGGGTCTCGGTATCAACATAATCAGTGACCGAACCGTCCTGATTCACCACACGCACGAGCGGGATATTCTGCTGGGCCGCGTCGGTTGCCAAGTAATAGACCGGGTTCTCAATATGCCAGTGGATGCCTTTTCCCAGGCCCTGCTGGCGAGTGCCGCCGCCGGTCTTTAAAATCATGTAAGTGGTTGTAAGCGTGTTTTGTTCATCCGTGGCGTAATTCTTGAGGGTAACCAGCTTATCGCCCGAGAATCTGGCCGGGTCGTGGCAAGGAATACAGGCCTGGGTAGCCGGGCGCATGTTTTTGGCAATGATGGGATACCTGTAAGTGTTGAAGATCATGGCTGTGCCGGTTTGCCAGCTATATTCAGCCTTGCGCACGATTTCGGTAAAAATCGGAGCGCGCCCGAGATGGCAATCCTCGCAGGTGATGTTGACATGGGCTGACGCCTGTTGGGTCGTATATTCCGGCGGCATCGTGTGGCAGGTGGTGCCGCAGAATACGGTCTGGTTGGTGCCTTCCCAGGCAGCCATGCTGCCCACAAAAACCACCAGAAGCAAAACAACCACCACGGCATAAGGCATAATGCGCCGGACGACCGTGCTGTGTGGTGGCGGAAAGAAGAGGTTTTTCAACCAGCCAAGAAAACGCTTCATGGAATGAATTTTCCTTTCCGGGGAAATCCGATCTACTTGTGAAATTATATCGCATTAGTCTTCAATATTAGTCACGATTATTCATACTATTTTAATGTGACAAATATCACTTAATTAGTTGCATTGTGAATTATTACACGATGCGCGCCAATGATATTTTCGGGTAGGATTGGGCTGCTATACCGTCCAAAATTACCCGAAAAAAACTTAAACAAAAACAGGCGAGCCCAGAAGCTCGCCTGTTTTTTTGATGTTGTTACTTGGTTGGGACTGGAGCGGGTACAGGCCGGGTAAATCCGGACAGGTCGCCACCCAGGTCCTGGATCGAGTCGTACATGCCTTCCAGGACGTACTTGGGATTGTGCGCAAAGGCGCCGGGATCCTTGGTGGCGTACTGCAGGTTGTAGGCGGCTCTCAGCAAGCGAGGCGTGAAGGCGTTGTAGCTGAGCGGGTTGCCGTTAGCATCCATGTCAGGCTTTCCGTCGCCGTTCTTATCCAGGAAGAAGTAAGGATAGCTGGCCGGATCGTAGACGATCCCTACGCCAGCGCGATCTTTGGCATACTTCTGGATAGCGGCGTACAGGCGGGTGCGGAAGTTGGCAACCACCGTTGCCATCGGCTCGGTTGGATCCTTGCTGCCATCGTAGTCTTCGGTCGACTTACGAATCTTCAAAGGGTCACCGGAATTATGGCAGGTGGCGCATTTGTCCGTAAAAACGGTCAGGGCGTGCTTGTCATGGCAGCCTGTGCAGGTATTGAAGTTGTCAGTATGCATGTTGCGCCCGTCGTAGATCTTGCCATCGTATTCATACATGCCCTTGGCCTGGGTACCGAAGAGGGTGGCCCCGGCTGCAAGGTAGTGCACGTTCCTGAAGCCAATGGCAGGATCCGGCTTATCGGGATTGGCGGTGTAGGCAGCCAGTGCATTGTTAACCGTTACGGTGGATTCGCGGCCCTGGTGGCACTCGAGGCACAGGTTGGCGTTGACAGGCACCAGGTTACCCTTGGCGTCCTTCTCGGTGCTGAAGGTCAGCGATACACCCGAGGGGAAGGGCACGGTGGTAACCGGCAGGTTGGCCGGGAATTTGGTCTCGTCGTGGCAGGTCTTGCATTCAAAACCATTCCCGGCTGGCTGAGCTACGATACCGGTCAACTGAACACCCGACTTGGTGATGATCTCGGTGCCATTATTGGCCAGGAAGACTGGCAGGCCGGTAGCGCTGTGGCACTTGGCGCACGAGGCAGGCACAATACCCGTGCTGTCCCAATCACGAAACGGCATCGTGTCTCCAGCAAAATGGCCGGCGTCATCGCGCACCATCTTGCTCATGTCGATCTTGGTGGCAAGCTTGGTATTCAGATCGGCGATTGAATCGTAGAGCAGTTCGATGATGTATTTGGGCCCGTGTGCGAAGGCGCCAGGATCCTTGGAAGACATCTGGTAGTTGTAGGCTGCTTTCAGCAGGCGAGCTGTCCAGTTGGGATAGGCGATCAGGTTCCCCTTGTCGTCCTTATCCGCCTGCCCAGTTCCATTCTTATCCTGGAGGAAGTAGGGGTAATTGGCAGGATCGTAAACGATGCCCATACCGGCTACGTCCTTGGCATAGGACTGGATAGCCTTATACAGGATATCCTGCAAGCCCTTGATCTCGAGCGCGATGCCCTCTGTCACATTGCCGTTGCCGTTGTAATCCACGGTGGAAGAAACCTGGCGAATGTTCTTGAGGTCGTCGGCCGTCTTGACGCCCTGGTGGCATTCAGCGCATTTGTCCACCCGGACAGCAAGGGTGTGCGGATCATGACATTGGACGCAGGTGTCGAAGCCATCCACATGCTGATTCTTAATGTCATAGATCTGGCCCGGGTACTGGTAGCCGCCGTTGACTTCACTGCCGTAGAGCGTGAGCGCCGCAGCGAAGTAGTGCAGGTTGATGAAGCTGAAGGTAGTGGTCGTTCCGTCGCTGTTTTTAAGCGGTGCGACCTGGGCGTCCACATCGGTGACGTTGAACTGCTTGATCTGGTCGTCGACCTGCTTCTGGGTGGCGCGCCCCTGGTGACATACCATACAGCGAGCTTCTGGACCAAGTCCGGTGATTACGGCGCCGGATAGGAATGTGACGCTGGTGAGGGTGGCCGTATCTGCATTGTGGCAGGCATTGCAGGTGATGGTCTCGCCGATTGGAACCGGCTTATCCACCTTACCGGGAGTAGAGCCATCGGCGCCCAGGAAATCCTGGTAGCCGGTGGTGGTATGGCATTGGGCGCAGGTGACCGGGACCATCTTGTCGGTGGTCGTATCCCAGTGCTTGAAGGCTTCAGCCGTCTTATCGTTGTGGGGCGACGCCGCCCAGGCAGCCATATTGGGGGCCTCAGCAGCAGGCTGTGGGGTCGGCGCGGGCGTCGGTGGAGCAGGACAGGCTGGCGCGGTTGGGCAGGCCAAAGCTGGCGGCGGAGAGGTTGGAGCTGGCGACGTGCTCTGGCTGCAGGCAGTTAATATTAGCAGTAACACCAGAATAACGCCGCTGACCAGCAAATATTTCATTGCTTTTTTTGACATTGGTGCATTCTCCTCTGTTGAAATTTCTCTATTTCTACAGGAGCAAACTTACAAATTGAAGGGAAAAAGGTTTATTTTAATCCTTGGCTCACCTCCTTATCATCCAAAATTAATCCAGATATAAATTATAGTCTATGTAGGGATATAAAACAAGACAGAAATGATTAGAAAGATCAAATTTAACCAATTTTTAACGTTGCAGGTAAAAAGTAGATCCATTTTAGCGAATTATGAAAATGAGAACAATATTAGAAATGTCACTAATTTGATCCGACAAGTAACGAAATACCATCACCCGCGCGGATAAACGCGCGCCTTGACGAGACGGGCAAGATGGATTAGAATGTTGAGGCTAAATGATGCGGGGTAGAGCAGCGGTAGCTCGTCGGGCTCATAACCCGGAGGTCGTTGGTTCGAATCCAACCCCCGCTACTAGAGAGAACCGTAGTCCCTGGGGCTACGGTTTTTTGATAGGCCTGAGGGTCTTCGGTTACGAAAAATCACTTTTAGGAGGATTTTTCGATGAACCGTAGTCCCTCAAACCTTTTAATCTCCCTTTGCATCGATGGTTTCATCAAATATAAGAACGCCGAAGGCTTACAACAACGAACGGTCGAGTCTTACGAATTGGTGCTAAAAAAATGGCTAGAACAATTGGGAGATAAACCGATCAATAAAGTCGTTACAACTGATATTCGCGATTACCTGGCCTATCTACGCACCGAATACATTCCCCACCGGTTTGGCAAGCCTCTATCTCCTGAGGAAATCTCAGCTCCTAGATTATCCCCTAAAACATTGCGTAATCATTGGGTAACTTTTAAATCGTTCTTCGGATGGGTGGCCACCGAATTTAAAATTCCCGATCCGATGACGGAAATACCCGCCCCAAAATATAAAGAGGCCCCGGTCGCTGCATTCACACCGGAGGAAATTGCTGCTTTGATTAAAGCCTGCGCCTATAGTCGCGAGACCAATCCGGGAAACCGGCATAGATTTACCACTCGCCGTCCAACTGCTAAACGTGACGAAGCCATGATTCTTTTCATGCTTGATACCGGACTGCGGGCTTCTGAGCTTTGCCACTTGAAAATCGGCGAAGTGGATACGAGGACCGGAAAGGTGACGGTTAAGCATGGCGATGATGGCGGAGCAAAAGGCGGCAAAGGAAGGACAGTCTTCATCGGAAAGAGCACCCGCCGGGTGGTTTGGCGCTATCTGGTGGACCGTGAAGATCGCGAAGATCCAGATGCCTACATATTCTTGAATTGCGGGAGCCATCCATTCAATCCTAACGGCTTGCGTCATTTGGTTGTACGCCTGGCCGAAAAAGCCGGCGTCAAAGATGCGCATCCCCATAAATTTCGCCATACCTTTGCAATTACCTATCTGCGGTCGGGAGGCGACGTATTCACTCTGCAAGCGTTGTTGGGTCATAGCTCGTTGGACATGGTACGCCATTATGCCCAAATTGCCGAGATGGATATCGAGCGAGTTCATCGCAAAGCCAGCCCGGTCGATAATCTGCACCTGTAATCTAGGTTTCTAAATCAATACCCTGAGGCTGGATAGGAATCCAGCCTCAGGGATTCATCTTTATTCCGAATGAGCCCAATCGACTCTCAAACCTTGAAGGGAATTGCCCAGGCGTTGGTCCACCGTCCAGAACTCAGCCGATAGGCTTTCCGCTAAAGCAACATATTGGGCGTCATAGACTTTGGATTGTCCAAGGTGGTCAGCCCACCGCAACGCAGACTTGTGAAGCGCCAGGGTTGGAGCCACCCGCTGAAAATCAAGCGCCAGAAGGTCTGCTGCGATGCGTTCGGCATCGTGAGACGAGATCATTTTCAAGGTAACCGCCTTCCGAAGCCCAGACAGGCACTCATATTCCCACAAGGTTGGAACAACCAGATGGGCTTCCTCGAGCTGCCAGGCTTGCATCCAGCGGTCTACTTTTTCGGAGTACGGCAGGCGCAGGACGAGGCTCAGTGTCACGTTTGCATCGATTACGATGGTTTTACCCATAGCTGGTCCCTTTCATCCTCGCGTTCCTGGCGAGTTTCATTAATCAGGTCTCCCGCATCAACCAAAGGCTGCTCCTGCCGCAGGGTTCGCAAACTGGAAAGCAATTCTGCGCGCTTTTTCCACAGCTCTGCTTCATTCTCGATGCGTTCCAGCCCGGCATCGATCACCTGGCGGGTGACTGCCGAAATGCTTCTTCCCTCGCGCCGGGCGATCTCTTCGAGCCGGCGTCGTTGATTGGGATCGAGCAAGATTTGGGCGCGATACATTCGTTCAGTCATGATTATCCTCCAATTCCATTATACACATACACACACATGTGTCAACCTCTCATTCGACCACTTCTTTGGGTTATTGAGAAAGTCGGGTGGCAATATAGGTCAAA
>DATKKB010000046.1:0-33862 GCA_035543095.1 Anaerolineaceae bacterium
CTGCGCCAGCGACAGGCATGATGATGTCGGCGCCTTCCTGCAGCAGGCTGTTGCCCAGGTCTTTACCCTTGGTCTGGTCGTTGAAACCGCCGGCCGCCAGGCCCTTGTCCGGGTTCTTTGGATCAAATCCAAGCACAACCACGGATTTGCTGTGGACCTTGTTGTAGTACTGCACGCCAGCAACGAAACCGTTCTCAAAAATGGTCACGGTTGGAATTAGCAGACCTGCAAACGTACCCACCTTTCCGGTCTTGGTCATACCAGCAGCCAGGTACCCCGCCAGGAAGGCGGCCTGGTCGGTGGCGAAGGTCAGGCCGAGAACGTTGTTAAACGGGCCGGCGGACGAATCGCACAGGGGATTGTCCTTGCCATAGCAGTAGTCAACGATGGCGAAGGGTTCGGTCGGATTGGCCGCAGCGGCCTTGGCGGTGTCGCCGCCCAACAAGAAGCCGACGGTGACAATCAGGTCGCATTTTTCATCGATGTAGGCCTGGATGTTCTTGGCGTAATCGGTCGCCTGCGTCGATTGCAGGTATTTCACGGTTGCGCCCAATTTGGTCTGGGCATCGGTTAAACCCAGCCACGCCGAAGCGTTGAAGGATTTATCGTTGATACCGCCGGTGTCCGTAACCAGGCAGAACTTCTTGGCAACCGGGGCTGCCGTCGGGGGTACAGCCGTCGGTGGGACAGCGGTGGCCGGAGCCATGGTCGGCGGTACTGCTGTGGGCGGAACTGCTGTCGGCGGAACAGCGGTCGGCTGCGGCGGGGTAGTCGGGGCCTCGGTCGTTGCGGCAGGCGCGCAGGCCGCAAGCACAGTTGCAACAATCACGAGCATCGATACTACGGTGAAAAACTTCTTGCTCATTCTTCCTCCTTTAGGAAAATAGGGGTGAAAAGAGTAGGCGTGGCAAGAGTAGGTATTTTATTCCCACCCTGCCCTCAGTAAATAAGTATACAGGGATTCGGCATACCCTGCAAGAACCATTTTGTAACTTTTTATTATTACTATTATCAAGGTTGACCCGCTGACCGGATATTTATTCTTTATCGATTTTTTGTAGGAACTTCCGGTCTTCTTCGTTGAGCTCGGCTTTTTCCAACATGTCTGGGCGCCGTCGCAGCGTGCGCGCCAGCGCCTGCTGGCGGCGCCATTTATGGATTTCAGCGTGGTTTCCTGAGAGCAGAACCTCCGGCACCCGCCAGCCGCGGAACTCTTCAGGCCGGGTGTAGTGCGGATACTCCAGCAGGCCGCTGGCATGTGAATCGTCCATAGCCCCATCAGGGTCGCCCAGAACGCCGCCGATGAAGCGCGCCACCGCATCGATCACGATCAGCGCCGGCAGCTCTCCTCCGGTCAACACATAATCTCCCACCGAGATCTCGTCCGTCACGAGATGCTGGCGAATGCGCTCGTCGACTCCTTCGTAACGCCCGCATAACAGGGCAATGCGCGGAAATTTCGCTAATTCCCTGGCTATCTGCTGGTTAAACACCCGGCCTTGGGGCGTTAACAGGATCAACGGGCACTCCGGAGGGTTCCCCAGTACGTCTTCTACAGCCGCGAAGACCGGGCCAACTTTCATCACCATTCCGCCCCCGCCTCCATATGGGGCATCATCGGTGACGTGATGCTTGTCGGTCGCCCAGGACCGGATATCGTGCACCTGGACTTGAAGCAGTCCATTTTCAATCGCCCGCTGCAGAATGCTGATTTCAAGGTAAGGCTGGATAGCAGCCGGAAAAAGCGAAAATACATCAAATCGCATTTCTAAATTCTACTGGATATTTCAATATCCATAAAGTGAAAGATGGACTCATATCTTGCGGCTCTTACAAGACTTTGGTAATATGAATTTATGTATCTCCGAGGCAGTAAATTTAACATGACACGGCGCAAGAAGGGATCCAATCCAATACGGCTCCTGATCTTGCTCTTGCTGGCGGGGGCTGGCGCTTATTTCAGCCTGGTAGTTGTACCCACCACCCCCCCATTGTTCATCCCTACCAACACTCCAACTACCTCACCCCAATCCTACGTCACCAATGCTGAATCCCTGGCCAGCCAGGGCAAATTCACCCAGGCCATTCAGGTCTACAACCAGGCCGTTCAATCCGATCCAAAAAATGCAGGCATTTACATCAACCTTGCCCGCCTGCAGATTTATACGGGAAATTTCAAGGATGCCAAAACTAACGTTGAAACAGCTTTGATGCTAAACCCGAACAATTCGCTGGGGGAAGCGATGATGGGTTATATCCTCGGAAATGAGGGCGATTACTTGGGAGCCGAAGGAGCGCTGGATAAAGCCATCAGCCTCGATCCGAATAATGCCATTGCGTATGCCTATTACACTGAGGTCCTGGTGCTCGAAATCAACGATCAAAAGAACGAGCTCGGCGCGCTGGATAAAGCAACCGCCTACTCACGAAAGGCGCTCGATTTAAATTCGAACTTGATGGAAACGCACCGCTCCCGCGGCGATTTGCTGGAGAACACCTCGAATTACGAGGAAGCCGTCACCGAATTTCAGGCAGCCATAGCTATCAATCCCAACATTTCAGATCTGCACCTGGCCCTCGGCCGCAATTACCGCGCCTTGCAGCAGCTGCCGAAAGCTATCGAGGAATTCAACCGCGCCAATGCCTTGAATCCTTTCGATCCGTTGGCAAACACCTATATTTCGAGAACTTACCTGCAAAGCGGCGATTATGCAAAAGCCGTCCAGTACGCGGCTGCCGCCATCAAGGTTTCTCCCAACGATCCATACCTGTATGGGAACCTGGGTGTTGCCTATTATGGCAGCAAACAATATAAAGAGGCCATCGATGCCCTTAAGCTGGCAGTCCGCGGCGGCACAACGGCGGATGGCGCTGCAGTTCAGGGCTTGCCACTGGATTACAATATTCGCATCATGGAATACTATTATAAATACGGCCTGGCCCTGGCACGGTCCGGGATTGCCGGATCGTGTGGTGAGGCGCTCCAGATATCTCAAATGATCCAGCAAGTCGTTCCGAACGACGAAACCTCGGTTTACAATGCCCAGGAAATGCCCAAGATCTGCCATGAATTGATAACAGGAACAGCCACCCCCACCAAGCCGCCAACGGGCGCACAGGTTGCACCCACTAAAAAGCCATGAAAGATTCTATCCAGCTCACCGGCCGGCAGCCAAATTTCCGCAAGCCGAAGAGCTCAAGCTCGATCATCCTGCTCACTTTGCTTGTCCTGGTCACAGGCAGCATCTTCCTTTTGCGCGGTATTTTTACAAAGGAAATCAAGTCTCCCTTCGAGGATACGCCCATCCCGACCCGCACATCGTCCTCCTATGCTCTCGAGGGAGAGACCCAATTTAATGCCGGAAACATGGCTGAGGCCATCAATGCCTTTCAAAAAGCCACCCAGGATGATCCTAAAAATATCCAGCTATGGTCCGAGCTGGCGCGCATTCAGACCTATTCCTCCGCTACGCTGGCTACCGACTCGGTTCGTCGCACGCGCCTCCAGGATGCGCTGGCCTCGATCAACACCGCCGTGAAGATCGCCGACGACGACAGCACAGTCCATGCCATAAAGGCTTTCGTACTGGACTGGAATGCGAATCCGGTTCTGGCTGGCGACCAATCTCAAAACTATTACACCGAAGGCGAGCAAGAAGCCCTGCGGGCTCTCCAGCTCGATGCCAACAACACCCTGGCTTATGCTTATTACGCTGAAATCCTGGTCGACCAGCAGAAATGGGACCAGGCCCAAAAGGAAATCCAGATTGCGCTCAACCGCAATGAGCCATTAATGGACGTTTATCGCGTCAGCGCTGTCGTGCAGGAGAGCCTGGGCAATTACAACGCAGCCATCGAACAATATCTAAAAGCCGTCGCCATTACCCCCAACCTGACTTTTCTTTACGTCTACATCGGCTACAACTACCGTGTCCTTCGCCAGCTTGACCGTGCCCTGGATTATTTTACCAAAGCAGTCGAAATCAATAAACGCTTGAACCTTTCAGATCCGATTCCTTACCTGGCCATCGGCAAGACCTACGTAGATAAAGGCGAATTCTTTGCCGCCGCTTTGAACGTCCGGGCCGCGCTCAATAAGAACCCCAGCAACCCGGACGTCTACGGTAACCTGGGCGTGGTTTATTTCAAATCCCGCAATTACGAAGGCTCGATCCCTGCCTTGAAATGTTCCGTGACCGGCTGCGACGCCCAAACCTCTTGTGAGGTGCGCACCGGCGACGTTTGCCAGGACCCAAACAACCCTGCCATCGTAATCACCGGCCTACCTTTGAGTTCCAACACGGTCGTTTATTATTACACCTACGCCTCTGTCCTGGCAGCTATGGACCAGCCATCTTCGCCGAAATGTCCCGACGCCATCCCAATCCTACAGCAAATACGCAAAAGTTTCTCCAACGATGCTTCGATCATGTCGATCATCAAGCCGAGCGAACAAATCTGCGGGGTCACTCAAATTTCCAATTAAATATTTCCTGGGTATCAAGGCGCAGGGCGCCTTGATACCCAGGAAATATTATATGATTTATATAAGAGTTACTTGAAAACTCTTGACTTTCCTCCCATTTTAAATTAAACTATCCAACGGTTTAGCACTCACATACTGAGAGTGCTAAAAAGACAGTCTAGTCCATTCCCATTCAGGAGGAAACGTATGGCAATCTCACTAAAACCTTTAGGCGGCCGTGTCGTGGTTGAACCCATTGAACAAGAAGACGTGACCGCCGGCGGCATCTTTTTGCCCGAAACCGCCAAAGAAAAACCCCAAAAGGGCACTATCCTCGCCTGCGGCGAGGGAGAGCGCGACGACAATGGCAAACGCATCCCGATGGACGTCAAGGTCGGGGATGAGGTGCTTTTCAACAAGTACGCAGGGACTGAGCTGAAAATAGATGGCAAGAAGATCGTGGTCCTGCGCGAAAATGAAATCCTTGCCATTATTGTGAAATAATCAAACCCTAAAGGAGTTTAACGATGGCTGCTAAGCAACTCGTATTTCAAGAAGATGCACGACGCCGTTTAAAAGCTGGCATTGATGTCGTGGACATGGCAGTGGCTACCACCCTCGGTCCCAAGGGCCGCAATGTAGCCGTGGATCGCAAATTTGGTTCCCCGACCGTCACCCACGATGGTGTTACTGTCGCCAAGGAAATTGAGCTGGAAGATCCCTTTGAGAACATGGGCGCCCAGCTTCTGAAGGAAGCTGCTACCAAAACCAACGATATCGCTGGCGATGGCACCACGACATCAACCGTCCTGGCCCACTCTATTGTCACCGAAGGTCTGAAGACCCTCGCTGCCGGCGCCAATCCCATGCTGCTCAAGCACGGAATTGAAGCTTCTGCCAAGGCTGTAGCCGATGCGATTAAGAAATCTGCGATTGAAATTTCCACCAAGGAAGACATCGCCAATGTAGCTTCGATTTCGGCCCAGGACCGCCAGATTGGCGAGCTGATCGCTGAAGTCATGGACAAAGTCGGCAAAGACGGCGTCATCACCGTAGAAGAATCGAAAGGCCTCGAGTTCGAGAAAGAATACGTCGAGGGCATGCAATTCGACCGCGGCTACATTTCGGCTTATTTCATCACCGATAATGACCACATGGAAGCCGTCATTAACGACGCTTACCTGCTGATCTATGACAAGAAAATCTCTGCGGCTCAGGACATCGTCCCGGTGCTCGAAAAACTGGTCCAGATTGGCAAGCGCGATCTCGTTATTATTGCGGAGGACGTTGACGGCGAAGCCCTGGCTACCCTGGTGCTGAATAAACTACGCGGCATGCTCAACGTGCTGGCTGTCAAGGCCCCGGGCTTTGGCGACCGCCGCAAGGCCATGCTGCAGGATATTGCCACCCTCACCGGCGCCATGGTCATCTCTGACGAGATGGGCAAGAAGCTCGAAACCACCACGCTGACCGACCTTGGCCGGGCTGAGAAAGTCGTTTCCGACAAGGATAACACGACCATCATCAGCGGCAAGGGCGATGAAAAAGCCATCAAGGCTCGCATTGAACAGATCAAGATCGAAATCGACAAGACCACCAGCGACTACGACCGTGAAAAGCTGCAGGAACGCCTGGCCAAGATGGCCGGCGGAGTTGCCATCATTCGCGTCGGCGCGGCTACCGAAACCGAGCTCAAAGAGAAGAAGCACCGGGTTGAGGACGCCTTGTCCGCTACACGCGCGGCTGTTGAGGAAGGGATTGTGCCGGGCGGCGGCGTTGCCCTGATCAATGCCATGTCCGCCCTCGACAGCGTCAAGATGGGCGGCGAAGACGAGCAGACCGGCGTCAATATCGTCCGCAAGTCCCTGGAAGTTCCCATGCGCAAGATCGCTGAGAACGCTGGAATGGACGGATCCGTTGTGGTCGAGAACGTACGCCAGACCCAGAAGCGCCAAAAGAATAAGAACGTCGGCTACGATGTTCTGCGCGAAGAGTACGTTGACATGGTCAAGGGCGGCGTCATCGATCCCGCCAAGGTTACCCGCGGCGCCCTCGAAAACGCAGCCTCCATCGCGGCCATGATCTTGACGACTGAGGCATTGATTACCGACGTTCCCGAAAAGGAAAAGCCGGCCCCTATGCCCCCGCCGGAGTACTAAACCTCCATTTTTCTTTCAATAAAAAGATGAGAGCTGCACTGCTCTCATCTTTTTATTATTGGTAAACTTATTACCTGTGGTATGTCAATCGTGCATCTATTCTTCGTAGTAACGACTTTAGTCGTTACTACGAAGTTTTTGCTTTGACGATTGACAGAATGCCTGGGAGGTTTATTAACGTAGACCTTATTTGATACAAGAGGGTGGAATATTTTGAAAGTGCTTCGCACTTTCAAAATATTCCGCTCGTTCGTTTTGCGTGGCCGCCGAAGGCCGGCCAGCTTATTTGATATAAGGTCTAAGCACGTCACAGGCGATCAGAAAGCCATTCTTTACCAGTTCTTCGATCTTCTCGAAGTCGCAATTCTCGTGCTCGATGCTGACCACGTAGCCAAATTTGACTCCATTCTCGGCTGCGAATTGGACGATCGGCGGCCATACGCGGGCGTATTCCTCCAGGTTAGCTGGAACGGTCTTGTCCTTGTCCTTGCCGATGAAGGTACCCGCCACGGGAATGTTCAACAGGCTGGCTGCGACGATCGCCCGCTAATTTGTTTGTCAAGCCAGGAACAAGGCAGGCCTGGATTAAGGATATAAAGCATATTGCTGGCCAAACGATTGAAATTAAAAAGTTCGGTATAATCAAAATAATGGTTTTTAGAATCCCAAGAATAATACTGCTGATTAGCTTGCTTCTGCTCCTGTCCGCCTGTGGCACCAAGGCTACCGCTTCCATCGTCCTACCCCAGCCTTCCGCCACCATCACTGTCACAGCTTTCCAGCCCGGCCCAACATCCACGCCCTTAGCGCCGACTCCTACCCCGGAACCTCTCGCCATTTTGGTCAACGGGGAAAGCATATCCCTGGCAGAATACAATGCCGAGCTGCAGCGCTTTCAGGCGTCGCTAAAAGATACAGGCAAGACCATCGCTGCTGGCGACGCCCAGAAACAGGTGGTGAGCAACCTGGTCGATGAGACCTTGCTGGCCCAGGCCGCTTTCAAGGGCGGCCTTGACCTGGATGATGCAGCCGTTGCCAAGCGGATAACCGACCTGACGACGCAGGTTGGCGGGTCGCAGGCTTTTTCGGATTGGATGAAGAAAAATTTTTACTCGGACGATTCGCTCAAGGTCGCTCTTCGCCGGTCAATTGCGGCTGCCTGGCAGCGCGACCATGTCACGTCCACCGCCCCGACCACGGCCGATCAGGTTCACGCCCGCCAGATGCTCTTCCTTGACCCAGACACAGCAGACCGGTATTATCAGCAGCTCAAGGCTGGCGCAGATTTTGCAACCCTTGCTTTTGCAGTCGATCCGGATACCGGCGGTGACCTGGGATGGTTCCCAAAGGGGTACCTGGTGCTGCCCGAAATTGAAACGGCCGCGTTTGCCCTTCAACCCGGACAGTTCAGCCAGGTTATCAAAACGACATACGGGTACCAAATTATTTTCGTACAGGAACGCGACAGCCAGCACCCCCTTTCCGCAGACGCCCGCCGCCTGATCCAGCAGCAGCTACTTGAAAACTGGTTGAAAGACCAGAATGCCCAGAGTAAAATTGAAATTCTTGTGCCTTCTCAATAAATTCGATTGGTCTTCAAGATAAAATTCCGGAATTGCAGGATGAACGATGGAGAATCCACCTACTTCAGAAGTGCCCCAAAAAATCCCTCAGGCCAGGCCAAAGCCGCAGCCAAAACGGTCTTTTTCACTGAATTTCGATATGGCCTTCGATGCCCTGACCATTCTATTGCTGATTGGGGCAGTGTTTGGGGTCATCTACTTCATGATGGTTTTTACATATCCCGAATCCAACTACAACCCATTCCCACCGCCGACCATGGTTCCGACGCTGTTCATCCCCAGCATTACGCCCTTGCCAACCCGAGCCCCGGCTACCCTTGCGCCAACGCCAACGCCCACGCTCGCTCCCACTGCCACCAATACGCCCTTTGAGCCTTCACCGACCGCCATTCCGGCCACGCCAATCGGAACCCTGACGGTTGTGACCGGTAAGACCACCACCCCCACCGTAAAGGTAACCACGGTTTATTCTTTCGTCATCCAGGATGCACCCAAGCTGATCGATGCCCAGCTTCTGGATCCGAACCACGGCTGTACCTGGATGGGTGTAGCCGGGCACGTCTATGACCTGCAGAACGGCCCGGCCACGAAAATTGAGGTGAAGTTGTTCGGCATCCTGAACGGCAAGCTGATGAACGAGACGAGCCTGACCGGAACGGCCATTCAATATGGTCCGTCCGGCTACGAATTCACACTCGCCGATAAACCAATCGCCTCCACCCAACGCCTTGGGATCCAACTGGTCGACCAGTCCGGCATTCCTCTCTCTGACCGGATCTTCTTCGACACTTCCGCCGACTGCTCCAAAAATTTGGTGCTGATTAATTTCAAACAGGTAAAGTAATCTTTTAAAATAAGATGGAATAATGTGGGATTTCTGGGCTGGTTCACAGCCCAGAAATCCCACATTATTCCATCTAATTTTAAGAAAACTAAAATCTAGGCTTGATATCCATTATCTCATCGCCCGCCAGGAAACCTTCCGGCTCGTCTGCCTCCAGGGCCATCACTCGCCCGTTCTTAAAATAAGAGAAATCAAAAGAAGTCAGTTCGCCGGCTTTTTTGCCAGGAACTGGCATCAAGCGGGCCGTCAACTGTTTGTTCAAGCGCACAGCCAGGGCCGCAACATCCAGCAGCAACGCCTCGATCTGCCCGGCAGTCACGTTTCCAGGGAGAGGCACCGTATCCAAGCCGGTGCCGCACACTGCCGAAAAAAGAAGAAGGTCCTTTAATGTGACCGTCTCGAATGCCCGCCCTGCCAGGGTCGAATCCTCCAGCACTGGAAGAAACAATCCGTTAAAGCCCGTCTTCTTCCATTTGCCCCGATCCAGGCTGTCAGCCAGAAAGGCCGCCGCCGCCAGAGAACCCTGACGCCCCAGAACCGGGACGCCCAGGCTTTGTAAGGCATCTCCGATCGAACACCAACTTTCCGGAAAGGGCGCCAGCGAGCAATCAATCCCTTTAAAATCAATGCCGAACCTGGCTGAAAGATCAGACGCAATGCTTTCCAGCTCGGCGCAATTCTGCTCCAGGGCATCCAGCAAACGCCGGCGGGCATCCGCCAACGACGATGCCCCGCCGAATGCGTCCACAGCCACGTCGGCTGCTTCCATTGCCAGGCCAAACGCAGGCCTGGTCCCAATCGCGTACCCCGCAGGGAAGAAGGGCGAGAATGGCCCGACGTTTGCCAGGGCCGCAAAGCGCAGGTTTGTAAAGCCGTTCGAGGTAATGTTGGCTGCCCCGGCAACCACCCGGGCGCAGGCCCGGACGGCTGCCAGGTGAACGCCTTCCCCTTTTGCTGCCATCAATCCCCCAAAGAAAGTGTTTTCAGTGGCTTTCAACATCGGAAGCAGGCGTTCGAAGCTTACTGGAACCTGCGGAAGCGCTGGTCCAAGCCCCAAATATGAAAAACCCAAACCTGCAGCTTTCACCTCAAGGGCACGCGCAGCCTCAGACGCAGCCCTGTCGCTTTCCAAGGGCAGCCAACCTGGAAAAGGCGTTGTCGCCAGGCGGGTGGTTTGTACTTCAAAACCACTTTTCCCAAAAAGATCGACAGCCTCATGGGAAAATCGAGCTAAATTCTCTAAAACGCGCACCGGCCCGGGATCGACCGGGTCGAAAAAACTTGTGATGGCGCGAATTTTCATAAACTCCTCTGGCGCACAACTTCGAATAAAAGGATGCTGGCTGCAACGGCTGCGTTCAAGGATTCGCCTTGTCCGGGCATCGGAATCGTTATCAGGCCGTCGATCATTTGCCGGGCCTGCAGGCTCGCCCCTTCAGCCTCGCCGCCCACAACCAGAGCTACCGGCTGGCGTAAATCAACCTGCCAGAGCGGCGTTCCCTGCCCGGCCTCTGCCAGGTACAGCGAAACCGGTGCGATTGATTTCTTGCAGTACGTCCGCACCTGGTCCCACGTCATGGTCCGGACGGGCAGGTGAAATTGAGCCCCCATGCCGGCTCGCAGGACTTTGGCCGAAAAGACATCTGCTGTTCCAGGCGACACCAGTGCTGCCTGGACTCCGGCGGCTGCGGCAGACCTCAGGAGCGTTCCCAGGTTTCCGGGGTCGCGCACTTCGTCCACTACCAGCAAGAAATTCGGGCGGTCAGGCAGCGGCAGGTCGCGGTTCGAAAAAACCGCCATAAGGCCTTGCGAAGTCTCTGTATCTGAAATCGACTCCATCAGGTGAGAGCTGACCGTTTCAACCTCGATCCCCCTGGCAGCGTAGGCATTCGCCACCTTGCGGCCGCGTTCTGAGAGCGTTTCACTTACCAGCATCCACTGCGGCAGCCATCCCGCCATCAGGGCCTCCTCTGCCAGGCGAACTCCTTCCACTACAAAAGCCTTAAGCTCCTCGCGCTCTTTACGCCGCCCCAACAAAGCGCGTACAGATTGAATCCTGGCGTTATGGAAGGAAGTGATCATAACCCATAATTATATGGGAAATCGATCAATTGTGCGAACGAGGCCTTTCAGGTACAATTTTCAGATGCAGGCACACGGGTTTCACCTATCATCCTGGCCCGTGAGGCCAACGACCAGGTTTTGCAGGGAAACCTGGTTTCTTTCGACCAAAAAAAGCCGGGGATTTGATCTTTTATTCGGACGTATGTTTTTTATTCCATGCGGCGGGTTTTTTAGGATTATTCTTCTTTAAACTCTTCCACCTCGTAAACACTGACCTGCAAGAGCTTTTTTTGCCACAGATTGGCCGGGGCGCCCATCTTCATGCACAGATGCGCCAGGAATTCAGATGGATCGGGCACATCCTCCCACACTTGCGGTAAGAAAGTCGCTCGCCGGATGCCATCCCGCAGGATGACGCCGTCGATTCCAGGCCGCAGCTTACGCAGGAGGTCAGCCGGCTGGTCGTATGGAAATGGAACCGGGGTGGTCAGCCGCGAAATCTCAATTTTGAGATGCGCAACCTCTTCCGGGCGGACAGGTAAGAAGCGATAATCCTCAAGCGCAGCCGCCGCGGCGTGCTCGCATACATCTTGCACCAATGGCTGGTATGCTTCGAGCGCTCCGATGCAGCCGCGCAGCTCACCGTCCTCAGTCAGGGTCACAAACGCGGCGCCGTCCTCACATAGGGCGGGGGAAAATTCATCCATATCCAATTGCAGCAGCGGCTGCTGGTTGACAGCCAGCTCAATCGACCGACGCGCAAGCTCCAAGAGGAGGCGCTTTTCATCAAACGAAAGTGGATTTGCGATCATTGGCTCAGTCCATGATACAAACGATCGAAATAAACCAGCGGTTTACCATTTTCAGAGGGACGGGCTGCAATCACATCGAGGATGAACAGGGTTGAGAGCGGCAGCGGGTGGGTTGAAGCTACCCGGCAGTCCAGGTAAGCCAGCCCGCCAACGATCAGCGGCGCACCGGTTTTCCAGGTAAAGGTGTCGACTCCATCAAAACGGTCGGCATGTTCGGGCACTTTTCCAGCAAATCGATCTGACAGGTTCGCCTGTTCGGCGCTCAAAATGGTGATACCAGCAATCCCCGAATCAGTTACAAGTCGGTACGTGCGGGTATCATGTTGGAGAGTAACCAGTACAACCGGTGGATCGAGGGATACGGATGCCAGGCTGTTCACCGTCATTCCGTGACGAACGCCGTCAAACTGGCTGGAAACGATGGAGACACCCGTAACCCATCGTCTCATCGTGCGACGAAGATCCTCACCGAGATCGCTCATGGAAAAGTCCTTTACTTAGTTTATACATTCAGCATGTGTGAGCGTCAAGTATAAAAAATAATGATTGTTGGATTAAAGAATAAAGAACACAATAACTGTCTGGAATTACTTGCCATTTAAGGGTAAGTTAAGGTACTATCATACATTATGACCGAAGATACTGCCTCGAAACCTGTTCAAACCAGTCCTGAAGCAAATACCGAGCACCTGAAAAGCTCCGAAACCCGTTTCAGCGCCTGGAAAGCCATCCAAACCTTGTTAAGCCTGGCGTTTATTCTGGCGACCCTTTTCACACTCTGGACTCCCGCAAACCTGTTTTCCAACCAGCTTCTTGACCAGATGATGCGTGCCTTCCAGGCGCCGGAAGTATCTGGCACTGCTTTTCCAACCATCACCCCCGCCCCTCGCCCACGCATCGGCATCGTTTCCGGGCACATGGGCAACGACTCGGGCTCAGTCTGCCCGGATGGGCTGACGGAAAGAGATGTGAATTACAAAATCGCCACCATGGTGCAAAAATTACTGAAGGATGATGGGTACGAGGTCGATTTACTGGAAGAATTCGACACCCGCCTGACCGGTTATACCGCCCTGGCGCTGGTATCAATCCATAATGATTCCTGCACCTATATCAATGCAGAAGCCACCGGCTTTAAAGTGGCCCCATCCGAATCCAGCCCAAATCCTCAGAAGGCAGAACGGCTGACGGCCTGCATGATCGACCGCTACCAACATGATACCGGTTTGAATTTCCACGCCAACAGTATAACCACCGACATGACGAAATATCATGCGTTTAATGAAATTAACGGTTCAACTGCTGCTGCCATCATCGAGACTGGATTTCTGAACCTCGACCGGGATATTTTGGTCAATCACACAGATAAAATTGCCCAGGGCGTCCGGGATGGCATCCTTTGTTACATTCGCAATGAACCCATTAGCCAACAGGTACTCCCAACTCCATGACCGAAACTAACAATCCCCAGGCTCATCAATTAATCGTCCAGGCCTATCGCGCCGTTCGTCTTGGCCATAACGCCGTGGCCCGCCAACTGGCTGAATCGGCAGCTTCGCTGGCACCAAACCTTGAAGAGCCTTACCTGCTGCTGGCAGCAATTTCGGATCCGCGCACGGCCATGGGTTACCTCAAAAAAGCACTCGAAATCAATCCTTCCAGCCAGCGCGCCCGCAACGGCATGCAGTGGGCCATTCAGAAGCTGCGCAGCTCCCAACAACCCCAGGGCCCGGCGGAAATGGTGCCGCCCGCACCCGCCAATACGCCAGCCATCCCAGCCTCGCCGGAGCCCGTACAGGCTGCGGAAATTCCCACCGTTCCGGTAACCATCTCTCCAGTCCAGTCGCTGGATCCCAAAGTTCATCCTGATCGTGCTCCGGCAGCCAGGATGCAGCCGGCTGCCAAAAAGGCAGTGGCCATAAAACGCCGGCCTTTCATTTTATGGGCAACAACTGCGGTCGTTTTGGTTTGCCTGGTTGCGCTGGCTTGGGTGGCCTGGCCGTTTATCATGCCGGTCTTTGCGCGCAGCAATTCGGCTGCCCGGCCGGCCGCGGTAATGGTCAAGCCATCCCTTACGCCTTCCAACACCCCAACTACCACTTTTACCTTCACACCCACGCCTACCGATACCGCTACTCCAACCTCCACTTTCACGCCCACGACTACCAATACACCGACAGCCACTAATACACCGTTGCCCAGCGACACGCCAGCACCAACTAAAACGAAGGCTCCCACGCTGGCCCCACAGAGCGGTTCTATGAAGATCCCTCCCGGAATTACGGAAAGCCAGAAATGGGTGGATGTAGACCTCACAAAGCAGAGGGCCTACGCTTATCAAGGCAGTACGTTGGTGCGCTCTTTCCTCATTTCCTCCGGCGTCGCCCGCTTCCCTACTGTAACCGGCCAATTCCACGTTTATGTCAAATATCGCTACGCCCTCATGACCGGGCCGGGATATTACCTGCCGAGGGTGCCTTATACTATGTATTTTTATCAGAGTTACGGCTTGCATGGCACGTATTGGCACCACAATTTTGGCCATCCGATGAGTCATGGATGTGTTAACCTGAAAACCGAAGACGCACAATGGTTGTACGAAAATTGGGTCGTAATTGGGACATTGGTTAACATCCACTATTAATGCCAACCAACCTGTACCGCGCTGACCTGGAAGGTATGTCCCGCCGGGATTTCTTAAAATTAACCGGGGCCGGCCTATCGGCCATTTTTGGACTGCCGCGGCTCGCCCTTAGCCAGCCGTTGGAGCTGTCTTCTGAAATAGACCTGCCCTGCCAGGGGCGCGTGCTTAAACCCACGGTCAACGTCTTTGAAAAACCCACCCACAGCGCCCGTGTAATGCTAACTTACCAACAAGACCAGGTCTACACCATTACAAATGCCACTTACGGCGCAGAAGAAGATCCGGTTTTCAACCGCATCTGGTACGAAATGGAAAGCGGCGGGTTTGTTCACTCCGCTGGCCTGCAGCCGATGCAAATCAGGCTGAACCCGGTCGCAACTGCCATCCCACCCAAAGGTGTGCCGGTTGAAGTGACCGTGCCTTATACCGACGCTGTCTGGTCTATCCACCCGGGCGGTTTCTTTGCTTACCGGCTGTATTACGGCTCTGTTTTCTGGGTGAATAACCTGGCAATGGATGAATCCGGCCAGGCCTGGTACCGGATCGCGGATGAAGGCAACCAGCCGATTTATTATTTCGCACTGGCCGAACACCTCCACCTTATCACTGCCGACGAGGTTTCGCCGCTTTCGCCCGAGATTCCTCCAAAAGCCAAGCGGATCGAGGTAAATCTGGATGAACAGATCGTACTGGCGTACGAAAACGACATCCCGGTCATGCTGACCCGCGCTGCCACGGGCGCCATATTCCCGCAAAAGGACCTGCACACGCCTCGCGGCCGGTTTTATACCAATTACAAATTTCCCTCGAGCCACATGGTTCATCCGGATCACCTGGAAGAAAACGCTTACGATCTCCCGGGGGTGCCCTGGGTGATATATTTGACGACAACAGGAGTTGCATTTCACGGCACTTACTGGCATAATAATTATGGAAAGCCACGCAGCCATGGCTGTGTGAATTTGAACCTGGCAGCCGCACGCTGGCTGTATCGCTGGTCAATCCCGTCTGTACCTTTTTCCGAACGTACCATATTGACCAGTACAGGAACTATTGTGGATGTGTTTTGAGATATGAGCCGCCAACCTCTTTTCGCAGGTTTGATTGTTGATGAATTTGACCACCCTGTCGATGTCGCTTACGTGGGTGGAGAACCAATGTACGTGGTCAACGACGCCGGTTTCCACCGTCACATTCCTTCGGACCAGGTCGATCGACAGGTTCTTGAAATGATGCGCAGCCAGATCACCGGAAACGAAGAAACCCTGACCGAGCAGACCGCCAAGATGCTCGGTCAGGAGGATATCTTCAGCCGCGCCATGATCCTCAACCAGCTCAAGCACCTGGATCAGCAGTTCGACACCCTCCTGAGCGCCGGTATTCCAGAAGACGGCCGGGCTTACCTGGGGATGATGGGCTTTAAGGTCATCATCAATATCCACGGTGAGGTTATCCGGTTCGACCAACCATCGGTAGCTCCCTCAGAGGGTGATGAATAATATTATGAATTTTTATCAAAATGTTTAATATTATTCTTACACACACAAATTACAATCATCCTATCCAGGCAGGATATCGCCTTTCTGCCTGGTTGGAGAAAACATGATGGCCGCAGAAAATATCATTAATGTCAGTGAAGCTGATTTTGAATACGAGGTTTTAAAATATTCCCAGAATGTTCCGGTCATTGTAGACTTTTGGGCCACCTGGTGTCGCCCCTGCAAAATCCTCAGCCCGGCCCTGGAGCACATTGCCAACCAGGCCGAAGGCGCGTTTCGCCTGGCAAAAGTTGATGTCGACGAAAACCCAAATTTAGCCGTGCTTTACAACGTACGCAGCATCCCCACCGTGAAAGCTTTCAGTAACGGCCAGGTAGTAGGCGAATTTGTCGGGCTCCAACCCGAGGAGCGCATCCGCGAGTTTATCATGAAAATTATGCCCCCGAGCCCGGCCAGCCTGGCGCTCGAGAAAGCAAATGCTCTTCTGGAGCTTGAACGCTGGTCTGAAGCTGAGGAGATCTTCCGGCAGTTGCTCGAGCAATCTCCCAATCAGCCTGGCAGCCTGTTAGGATTATCGAAAGTGATGCTGCTGCAATCCAAGATTGACGATGCCCTGGATATTTTGGAAAATTTCCCCGCCAGCAAGCAGTTCAATCAAGCTCAATTAATTCTTCCTTTTGCATATGCACTTGAGGACCTGGTGAACGATGATTTACCGGACGAAAGCGACCTGGATGCTGCTTTTATCAGCGCTATCCGGTTAGCTCGGCGTGGCAAACTGGCCCAGGCCCTGGATGGATTGCTGGATATCCTTCGCCAGGACAAGAACTATCAGGGCGGGAAGGCTCGCCAGGTTGTCCTGGCTTTACTCGAAATAATGGGGGACGAAAATCCGCTGGCTCGAGATTACCGTTCAGAACTGGCAAGTGTGCTCTTTTAATAAAAAAAGAAGCAGCGAAAATCTCGCCGCTTCTTTTTTTAATTCCAAATCTCCGTTACTTAAGGAACATGTCGCCCCAGGTAGTGGGGTTGAGAAGTTTCCGGTTGGCGTCGGAGGAAATCATTATCTGCTGGACGTTCTGAGTTTTATTATCATTATCCGAGACGGAAAATACGAAACCAAAGTGCATACCGGTTTTAGGCGTGACTCCGAACACGCTCCAGGGAATGGCGGCCTCAACCCGGGTCAGGTGTTCCGATTCGTTGCGGGTGGCGGCGACCTTTACGTTGGTGCGGCTGCCAGCCTTGTTCGTTGGCTGCCATAGCCAGGCTTCCTTGGTGCCGTTGACGTCCGGGCGCCCAAACGAAATGCCTAATTGGTAATCGTCCGAGTTGTTTTGGGTCACAAAGAAGTCGCCGGAAATGTTCGTGTCCAGCAGGATTTCCATGCTGTCACCCTTGAAGATATCGGCCCCGGTTGCATTTTGGACGTAGACGTCATCCCTCACCTTGGCAGCGACGTAAAGATACGTTTTATCCCATCCGATCCGGTATGAAACCGAAAGGTCGTCCGATCCCGTCCAATTCTGTTTGCCGAAAACAACCGATTGGGCCGGATAGTCGTGCACTGGAAAATCAGTCCAACCGCCGTCCATGACCGGTGCTTTGCTCATGAAAGCTGCCGCAACGCTGGTTCCGGGCCGGTGGCTGGTATCCGGGGTTGCTGTGGGAGGCATGGGGGTAGCCGTTGGCGGCAGGGCAGTCGCCGTGGGTGGAACTGCCGTCGCTGTTGGCGGAACGGGTGTGGAAGTAGGCTGCGGAGCAACAGTAGCTGGCTGTGTTGGCAGATTGGTGGCGGTTATAACTGGCGGCAAAGTTTTGGTTGGTAAAGGTTGCGTTGGAAAAGGCGTTGAGAACAGGGCCGTCATGGTCTGGTTCGGCGTTGGACTGTTTTCAATAACTGGCTGGGTTGGACCCGGAAAGGTGCAGGCAGCCAAAAACATGGTCAAAATCAGGAATGCAACCATTCCTTTTGTCCAGGTAAACATAGCATCCTCCTCCTTAAAAAGCGATCCTATTGAAGGAAACCCTTGTTATTATTATGACGCATTTTTATACATTTAGTTCCAATTTACTTAAGAATATCAGGAAATTTGATTAAGGAATTTTCTCCCCAACCCCCTTGTAGTAACGAATTTATTCGTTACTCGTTTAAATCGTCAACTCGTTTGCCTTCGCCGCTATCATCATTATTCTTCTCAAATTTCGCCATGCATTCCACGTGAAACGTTTGAGGGAATAGATCAAACGGGGTGACCTGCTTGAGCTGGTACCCGGCCTTGATCAGGCGTTTGGTGTCGCGCCCCAGCGTAGCAGGATCGCAGGAAACGTAAATCAAGGTAGGCGCCTCCATCGCCAGGATTGCATCCAGAGCTGCCCTTTCGATCCCCTCCCTGGGTGGATCCACCACAACGATATCCGGCCGAAGGGTGAGATACGGCAAAATATCCTCCGCCCGCCCTTCGTACAGCTCTACATTTTCAAAATGGTCTAGATTTGCCGAGAAATCCTCGCAGGCTGAGGGAGCTACTTCGATACCGACGACGCGGCCGGCGCGCTCTGCCAGAAATGCCGTAAATAACCCCACCCCGCAGTAAACATCCAGGACAGTCGCGCTTTTATCGACCGTGATCAGCTCAAGCAAATGCCTGACCATTGCCTCCGCCTGAGGCGTGTTTACCTGAAAAAACGATCCGGAGGAAATCTGGAATGGGAAGCCCAGGATATTTATTAATGTGTAATCCACCCCGGAAAGCACCATCTGTCCTGCCGGGCCGCGATAGACGGCGGAAATCGGAAAATCGACTGAAAAATCGGGCGGATTCAGATCCTGTCCTTCCAGCTCCAGCAACAAGTCATCGTAATCTCCCAGGCGAACGTCAAGCCGTTCCAGGCCATTATCCGGCTCAAATTCAAGCCTTGGCCAGACCTCATTAAGTACCTGCTCCGGCAGGTGACATTCGTGGATCTCGACCACTTCGTGCGAGCTGGCTTTTTGATAACCAATTCTGGCATTCGGCGAAAGGTGGAATTGAACTGCATTACGGTAATACCACGGCTTTGGCGAAGGCCTGATAGCCAGAACCGGCGGCTGGGGCAAGCCGGCAATCCGAATCAATTGTTCACGTACGATTTCTTCTTTTAATTTGAGCTGGTCGGAATACGCAAGATGCTGGTAATGGCAACCGCCGCAGATAGCGAAGTGGCTGCAGCGCGGGGGTATGCGCTCAGGCGCCGGTTTTAGCAAGTCCAATAATTCAGCCCGCGCGAATCCACGCTTCTGCTCAACCAGGCGAATGCGCACCCGTTCGCCCGGCAGCCCAAACGGAACGAAGACCGCCCGCCCATCCGGCAGGCGCCCCATCGCGTCTCCGCCGTAGACCATCGCAGTCAGCTCAACCTCGTATTTGTAGTCCGGATGCATGTCTACAGTATAACAACCTTCCCGCATTTTGTCACAAAACCAAAAAAAGATCTTCCGGTTCTCCTCTTTCTTGATATAATTCTTGAGTTAAATTTTTGCATTTAAACAATTGGGATGGTATTCTTTTTGCATGCAATCGTTTATACACCTAACATCGCACGATTTTCCCGAGAAGGAGATTTCAGTAGATGAACCGTAATAGCTGGACAATGCTTTTAATTGGCTTGATTCTCATTTTTGCGATCTGGATAGTTTCACCTCTTAATACCGGAATTAACGTGCTCGGCTTCACTCGCAGTGGTACTCAACCCCTGGGTCTAGACCTGCGGGGTGGATTGCAGGTGATTCTTCAGGCGTCGCCTCCCCCAGGCCAGACCTCTATCGACCCCCAGTCTTTACAGGATACCAAACAGATTCTTGCCAACCGTAGCAATGCGCTCGGCGTCAGCGAGATCACTTTCCAGGTGTCCGGTAATAACCGCATTGTGGGTGAATTTCCCGGCCTGACGAATACCGACCAGGTGATTGCAGCCCTCAAGCAGGTTGGCCAATTGGCTTTCATCCCGATGGGCAACGAGCGTTTGCAGGAAGGCTCGACCGTGGCGGTGGATTACAATAAAACCTGGTCTGCGGCTCAGCCATATGGAACGGCCACCCAGGCTGCAACTCCTACTGGCCAGCCCGGTGCGACATCTACCCCGAAGGCTGAAACGAGCGCCACTCCTGCTCCCACGGAGACTCCAACGAAAATATATTATCCCCTCATGACGGGCACAGCCTTGAGCTCCGTGGCTGTAACTACCGATAGCCTGGGTAAGTATGAAATTTCTTTCGTATTGAAAGACCAGTATAAGCAGATCTTTGGCGATTTCACTGCCAATCATGTCAATGAAATCCTGGGGATCGTGCTCGATAACAAGCTCATCTCTGCTCCCAGCATCAACAGCGCCATCCCAGATGGCAAGGGTGTCATTCAGGGATCGTTCACCTATGAGTCCGCTAACGCCCTTGCCATCAATTTACGCTACGGCTCTCTTCCGGTTGCCCTGACCGTGATCGAAAGCCGCGCCGTCGGAGCCACCCTTGGACAGGACTCGATCAATAAAAGTATCCTGGCTGGCATTATCGGCCTGACACTGGTGATCATCCTGATGCTCGTCAATTACCGCCTGCCCGGGTTTATTGCTGTGCTCGCGCTGGGGGTTTACGCCATGATTAACCTGGCCTTGTTTAAATTGATTCCCGTCACGCTATCGCTGCCAGGCATCGCCGGGTTCGTTTTGAGCATTGGTATGGCGGTCGACGCCAACATCTTGATATTTGAAAGGCTTAAGGAAGAGCTGCGCGCCGGCAGGCAGCTACATACCGCCATCGACCTGGCCTGGCGGCGGGCCTGGCCCTCAATCCGGGATTCCAATATATCCACCCTGATCACATGCCTGATCCTTTTCATTTTCGGGAGTACGTACGGGGCTTCCTTTGTTTCAGGGTTTGCGGTCAACCTGGCGCTGGGTGTGGGTGTCAGCCTGTTCACGGCCATCATCGTAACCCGCACGTTCCTTCACGTTGCCCTGGATAATCTCAGATTCGTCGAACACCCAGCCTGGTACGGAATTTAACTGGAGAATATATGATTGACCTCATTGGAAAAAGATATTATTACTTTCTGATCTCGCTGATTGTGATTGTCCCTGGCGTTATTGCCCTGATTGTATGGGGCCTGCCGCTGGCTATTGATTTCACCGGCGGCAGCTCCCTCGAAGTCAAGTTCGATGCCGGAAAGGCTCCCCAACCTGCCCAGGTGATCACGCTATACAACAGCATGGGGATTGAGGATGTCGCGGCTCAGACCTCCGAAGGCGACATTTTGATCATCCGCTCGAAGGAAATCGACGAAGCCACCAAGACGAAGATCGTGAACCAGATGGGGACCCAGTTCAACAGCACCGTCACCATCCTGCGCTTCGATACGGTCGGTCCCGTCATCGGTAAAGAGGTGACGAATAACGCCGCCATTGCCGTTGGGGTGGCAGCTATTGCTATTTTGCTGTACATCACTCTGGCCTTTCGAGGGGTTCCGCACGCTTTCCGATACGGCACAGCAGCCATTATCGCCATGATCCATGATACGCTGGTTGTATTGGGGTTCGAAGCCCTTATGGGCCATTTCTTGGGATGGGAAGCGGACTCACTGTTCCTGACTGCCCTTTTAACGGTAATCGGTTTTTCGGTCCACGACACAATCGTGGTATTCGACCGCATCCGTGAAAATTCCACTATTTATCGCAAGCTTTCTTTCGAGAGGGTGGTGAACCACTCCATTATCCAGACGTTGGGCCGGTCCATCAACACCCAGCTCACGGTTATGGTGTGCACCGCTTCCCTGGCGTTGTTCGGCGGGATCACAACTCGCCAATTTGCAACTGTCCTGCTGGTGGGTATCTTCAGCGGCACCTATTCGTCCATTTTCAACGCTGCCCCTATCCTGGTCGTGTGGGAGAACCGCGAGTGGCGCAACTGGTTCGGCCGTTCCGCAAAATCCAACACTGCCGAAGCTTGATTTGTTGGTTTTTTGGGTTTTTTTGACCCAATAAAACCCTTAAAGAGCTTTTTCATAAAAAAGCGCCAAAATTGGCGCTTTTTTTATGTGATAGTCAATTTTTATTAATTGGATAATTATTAGCTCTTTTTAATGAATTTATCGCAGCAAGGCTTTATACTCAAAAGAAGTTGGCCGGGCGTGATTCGGTTTAGATTGTTTTAATCAAAGGGATCGATATGAAAAATAACCGCAAGCCAGCAGGTGCGTCTCAATCGGAAATTGATAATTTATGTATCAATTTAATCCGCTTTTTATCGATCGATGCCATTCAAAAAGCCAACAGTGGCCATCCCGGAATGCCCATGGGGGCGGCTCCTATGGCCTACATCCTGTGGACCAGATTTCTAAAGCATAACCCAGCCAACCCAGATTGGTTCGACCGGGACCGGTTCGTTCTCTCCGCCGGCCACGGATCGATGCTGCTCTACAGCCTGCTCTATCTGACCGGATACGATCTATCGCTCGAACAGATCAAGCGGTTTCGCCAGTGGGAGAGTCTGACTCCCGGCCATCCGGAACGCGGCCTGGCCCCTGGTGTGGAGACGACCACCGGCCCCCTCGGCCAGGGATTTGCAAACGGGGTTGGGCTGGCGATAGCCGAATCTTTCCTGGCAGCCCGATTTAATCGCCCGGGCTTCGCCCTGGTCGACCATTACACCTATGGGATAGCAAGCGATGGCGACCTGATGGAAGGCGTAGCGGCTGAAGCCGCTTCATTAGCGGGTCACCTGAAATTAGGGAAGCTGATTTATTTTTACGATAACAACCATGTGACCCTTTCAGCAGCCACCGGACTTACTTTTACAGAAGACGTTCGGAAACGATTCGAGGCATACGGCTGGCATACCCAGGTTGTCAATGACGGAAACGATTTGCAGCACATCCTGCGTGCCCTAAAATCAGCGCACAGGGTGAACGATCGCCCATCTTTAATATTAATCCAGACCCACCTCGGCTACGGTTCGCCCAATAAACAGGACACCTTCGAAGCTCACGGATCTCCGCTCGGCCCGGAAGAGGTCAGGCTCACCAAAGAGAAGCTTGGCTGGCCGCTTTCCCCTGACTTTTACATCCCCGACCAGGCTTTAAAGCATTTTCGCCAGGCTCGCCATCGCGGCCAGCAATTGGAAGCTCGCTGGAATTCCGTATTTGCAAAGTATTCGGATCTGTATCCTGAGCTCGCGGAAGAACTTTCAATGATGATTGAAGGTAAACTGGTGGAGAGTTGGGATAAAAACATTCCTTCCTTCATCCCCGATCCTAAAGGGATGGCCACCCGGAGCGCTATCCAGAAGATCATGAACGCCAGCGCGACCAGCCTGCCGAACCTGATCGGCGGCTCGGCTGATCTGGACCCATCAACCCGCACGATGTTGAGCGGGCTGGGTGATTTCGAAAACCCCGACAGTAAACCGGGCGATACCCAGGGAGCCGCCAGCGGCGAGTGGAGCTACGCCGGGCGCAACATCCATTTTGGCATCCGCGAACACGCCATGGGCGCCATCTTGAACGGCATGGCGGTCCACGGCGGGCTGATTCCGTATGGGGCGACTTTCCTGATATTCTCGGACTACATGCGCCCGCCCATGCGCCTAGCAGCATTGATGAAAGCCCATGTGATCTACGTATTTACACACGACAGCATCGCCCTGGGAGAGGACGGGCCTACTCACCAACCCGTGGAGCAATTGCTCGGCATCCGGTCGATACCGGGCATGCTTGTAATCCGCCCGGCTGATGCCAACGAGACAGCCGCTGCCTGGAAGGTTGCCGTTGAATCGAATAATGGGCCGGTCGCCCTCGTTCTGAGCCGCCAGAACCTGCCGGTGCTGGACCTGGCGAAGTATCCCCAGATTCCATTAGGAGTGAAAGCCGGCGGTTACGTCCTGGTCCACTCAGTGGTAGAAGAGGCGCCGGACATCGTACTCGTCGCAACCGGCTCAGAAGTTAGCCTGGCGCTGTCAGCCAGGGAAAAGCTGGATCTGGAAGGCATCAAAGCCCGCGTGGTCAGCCTTCCCTCCTGGAACCTTTTCGCCCGGCAGCCACAGGAGTACCGCCAGTCTGTTATCCCGCCTGAAATCCCGTTCCTGGCGATCGAAGCCGGCTTGCCGCTGGGCTGGCAGGCTTACTTCGGGCCATCCAACCCTGTTATCGGCGTGAATCGCTTCGGCGCTTCAGCTCCCGGGGAGATCGTCATGCGGGAATATGGATTAAATGTCGAGAATGTTTGCGCCCAAGCGCGCTTAATATTGAGGCAAGAAAGGCAAAGATCACTATGAAGGACAATCCTTTATTGAAGCTTGAAAGTTACGGACAGAGTATCTGGATGGATTATATCCGGCGCAATTCACTGGATAGCGGCGAGTTAAAAAGATTTATCGAAGAGGATGACATCAGTGGGGTTACGTCCAATCCATCCATTTTTGAAAAAGCTATTGCCGGCAGCCACGATTACGATGATGCTATCCGGACACTGGCCCAAAAAGGCACCGGCCCGGAGGACATTTTTCAGCAACTGGCGATTGAGGATATCCAGCGAGCGGCGGATCTTTTCCGCCCGATGTATGAGCGGCTGGAAGGAAAAGATGGCTTCGTCAGCATCGAGGTTTCCCCTCGCCTGGCGTACGACACCGCCGGCACCATTTCTGAGGCCAGGCGGTTGTGGGCGGCGGTGGCCAGGCCAAATATTTTTATCAAGGTCCCGGCCACCCGGGAGGGCCTGCCAGCTATCCAGCAGCTTATCTCCGAAGGGATCAACGTCAACATCACCCTGTTATTCGGGCTGCCGCGCTATCGCGAGGTAGCGGAAGCTTATGTTTCAGGGTTGGAGGCACTGGTTGCCAGAGGTAAACCAGTAGATCGGATAGCGTCGGTGGCCAGCTTCTTCCTCAGCCGGATTGATGTCCTGCTGGACCCGCAGTTGGAAAAAATCCAATCCGCCGGCGGGCGCATTGCTGGAATTGCCGCGAGCCTGCACGGCATGACCGCTATTTTCAGCGCCCGGGTGGCTTACGATATTTACCGTAAATTCTTCTCCGGTGAAAGGTTCCAGAATCTAGCCAAAAATGGCGCCCGCACTCAGCGCCTCCTGTGGGCCAGCACCAGCACCAAAAATCCTCAATACAGCGATGTTAAATACGCCGAGGCGCTGATCGCTCCGGAGACGATTGACACCATGCCAGTCGAAACGATCCTGGCTTACCGCGATCATGGCAAGCCGGCGCCGGACACGCTATTGATTGACCCGGACAGATCCTGTAAGGTACGCGAGCGACTGGCCGAGGTTGGGATCGACCTGGACCAGGTGACCCAACAGCTCGAAGATGAAGGCGTGCAGAAATTTAATACTGCTTTTGAACAGTTGCTGGCTGCCATCCGCGAAAAACGCGAAATCGCTCTGCGCCAGCCGGTTGACTAAATTAATACCTGTTCGAGTGTTTTATTTCGAGGACTTCGCTCCCGAAATAAAACACTCAAACAGAACTTTTTGATTATTTCTTGCCGTCTCACTCGCACTGGTAGGATTGGACCGCAAGTTTGTGGCGCTGGACGAGCTCCGGCAGCACCTGCGAGACGGGATTGATCAGTTTTCCAGGCGAGGGAAAACCCATGATGATGAATGGAACGATCAACGACCAGGTAGAAGCTTCCTGGTCATTGATCGATCCAATCCTGAATGCCTGGGAAGAACCAAGCCGGTCGATTTTCCGAATTACCAGGCCGGAACGTGGGGACCAGAGGCTGCCGAAGTACTGATTGCTCAGGACGGGCGAAGCTGGATGCAGCCCGTGGTCCAAAATGACTACCTAGTTCCTATCTGAATAGCAATTATGAAACTTCAGAAACCTCGTGGATTTCATCAGCGACCAAGCCATGGGCTTCTCTATGAACTCTGGTGGCAGCTTCTTTGTTTGGTGCCTCTACCAGGCAAAAAATCGTTCCGGTGGTCTCATCGAACCAATACTTTTTATATTCAACGCCATATCTGGCCTGAATTTCAAGATCCTTCATATGTGCACCAGCAACAGCATCTGCGGTGGCTCCTTCAACATGATGGTGGATATCCAAATAGAGTGGCATTTTTATTTCTCCTTATACCAAAATAGTGTCTTTTATCCTGAAAAGCCTTTAGTCAGAAATATAGGTTCCATTCGCATGGAAGAGAAAGGTTCCAATCATTGGACCTGGAACGGCAGGCGCAATGGTGCCGTGCGCCAGGAAGCCGACGAGGCTGCCTTCACCATTTCTACCCAGTGAAAAGTAGCCACCATCCAATCCGTAAGTAGCAAAACCTCTGGTGGTACCATCGGGGAGTTCTAGTGAAATCCAGCTAGCAAAAATTTTGCCCGAAGCTGCCGGTACCTGCTGATAAAACCAGATCAGGTTGCCGTTCAAGATATCCAGGCTGGAATTTTGGATTCTGCACACCACTGAACCATCGCATACGAGGTCGAGGGTGAGAGAGTGGGAAGAATTTAAAGTTGATTCCCTTACAACTATTCCTGCAGCCTCCACAGGATTTGAAACGACCAATCCTGCCAGTAATATCAACAAGATGAATAACCTTATCTTTTTCATTCCATTTCTCCTTCTCTATTGCCTGGATTTTAGAAACAAGACTTTCATATCGCGAATCTCCTTTTTGTGCCGTTTCTTGTTACTGAGACCAGCTTAGCAAATTAAGAAGTGGAATTCACCCCCATTAAGTGGTGTATATAGGTGGATTTAGTCATAATTGTGATAAAATAATTAAGTATATATGGAAGATTTACGCACACAAACCTGGATTGAACCGTTCAACCATCGCGAGATCGAGATCATTAAATTGATCTCGAATGGCTTGTCTAACCATGAGATTTCCCAGAAATTGATACTCTCCCCCGAAACGATCAAATGGTACAACAAGCAAATTTTCGCCAAGCTTGGGGCGAGAAATCGCACCCAGGCTGCAAGAAAAGCAGTTGCGCTCGGGATTTTGGAATCACAATCACCCTCTATAGAAAAAGAAATTCACCCATCCAGCAACCTCCCTTCCCAACTCTCCTCTTTCGTGGGCCGGGAGAAAGAGATTGCTGAAATAAAACAATTGCTCAGATCCTCTCGGCTGGTGGTCCTGACCGGTCCAGGTGGGTGCGGGAAATCACGGTTGGCATCACAGGTTGCTGCCGACCTGATCAAAGCTTATCGAGATGGCGTTTGGCTGGTGGAATTTGCCTCGATCAGCGACACAGCCTTAGCGGAAAACGCTATTATTCAAGCGCTGCAGGTCAATGCCAATGGGGCAGTATCTCTTAAGGATGTATTGAAGCGATTCATGGCGCGAAAACACCTTTTGCTTCTGCTGGATAATTTGGAACACCTGCCTGAAGCCTACCCATTGGTGGTTGAATTGTTATTGGCTTCACCCCAAGTGACCGTCCTGGCGACCAGCCGCGAACGCCTGCACCTGAATGGGGAGCAGGAGTATCCGATTCATCCCCTCACCTTGCCCGACTTGCAACAGGGAGAACTGAAAGTTGAATACCTTGCATATGAAGCTATTAATTTATTTGTGCAGCGAGCGCGGGCAGTCCAGCCCGGCTTCACAGTAGATGAGGCTCAGCTATTGTCTATCGCCCGCATTTGTGTTGATCTTGACGGATTACCCCTGGCGATTGAGCTGGCTGCCTCGATGGTGAAAACCTATCCACTAGCATTATTGGCGCAGCGTTTGCAACACAGCCTTGATGTTTTGCCCAATGGGTCGCGTGATCTGCCGCCTCGCCAGCGTACTTTGCGTGCCTCCCTGGATTGGAGCTACAATCTCCTCCAGGATGACGAAAAAAAGCTGTTCGCCCGTTTGGCTATTTTTCAGGAAGGAAGTACTTTAGATAGCATTTTACATGTATGTAATCGTGGTCTTATTAAAGACCCAATCGAACTATTAAGCGCGCTTATTGAAAAAAACCTGGTCTACCCTCGTCAGAATTCAGATGGTGAACGACGCTTTATGATGCTGGAGACTATCCATGAATACGCAAATGAGCGCCTTTTTGAATTTGGGGAAGAAGAGAGCATCCAAATTCTTCATGCGGATTATTACACCCATCTGGTTGAGATAGCCGAGGTAGAAATTCGTAGCGCCAAACAGGAATACTGGTTCGCGCGCTTGCGAGCTGAGCAAGGCAACTTGCATTCTGTGCTTCTCTGGTCGTTCAGTGGAAACCATAATGAGTATGGCATTCGGCTGGTAGCTTCACTATATTACTATTGGTTTTACAATGATTTAGCCTCCGAGGGTCGCCGCTGGACGGGTTTAGGGCTAGAGAAATCGGTTGGGGCTTCGCCTGCTCTGCGTGCAGGCGTGCTGCGCAGTGCAGGTCAAATCGGTCTAGCGCTTGCCGAAATAAAAACTGGAAAAGAGTACCTCAACCAGGCTGTCGAGCTTTATCGGCAAGTAGGAGACAAACGCAACACCGCCTGGTCATTAGTGTTCCTGAGCTGTCTTTTCGTCGAAGATCCCCTTGAGATTTCGCAAGGCCTGAACTTATGCAAACAAGGGTTAGAGCTCTTCCAAGAACTTAAATTTAAACCCGGAATTGCTCATGCATTTAATGCTCTTGGTGAACTGTCTCGCATGCACGGCGACTATGAAGCTGCCCGACATTATTACGAAGAAAGCTTATCTGTTGCATCAGAAACAGGTGAACGCCAACGAGAAGCTGTAGTTTTCAATAACTTGAGTTTCGTTGCATACCACCAACAAGATTACCGTCTTGCGTTGCAGTTTGCTCAAAATAGTCTCACGATCGCCCGGGAGTTAAATAATGAATACCGACAGGCATGTTTCATAGCAACAGCGTCAGGTCCATTAACGGCCTTGGGCCAACCGGAACGCGCCGCCCTGTTACTGGGCGCTTCGTATGCAAGGTTTGATGCGTTGGGTACCCGGCACCATCCTGCAGACCAGTCAGAACTTGAGCTTTTTAAATCTGCCGTCAGGAATCGAATGGGCGAGAAAGCTTTTCTGGAAGCATGGCAGGCAGGCCAAACCCTGACGCTCCAGGAGGCAGTTTCTTTAGCACTTTCTGAAATTGACTCGTAAGAATAAATAAAACAATCACATCCTCGAAGGGCATCAGGGGGCAATCCCGCCATGCTTATTCGAGAGTCAGCCGTTTTTTCCTTCCTTCGGTAGATTCAAACAACCGCCAGGCGAGGGCGCCGTAAATAAACCCACCAATATGAGCCATATAAGCCACACCTCCATTTTGAACATCGGCGATAGATCCAATCTGGCTAAAAACCTGGCTCAAAAACCAGAAACCGAGTAAAACCACGGCTGGGATCACGGTGACTCTTACAAAAACAAAGATGATTAGCACGCATTTGATTCGATCCCCTGGGAAGGCGAGGATAAAAGCACCCATCACGGCCGCGATCGCCCCGCTGGCGCCCAGGGAAGGGATGGTCGAGGTAGGATCAACGGCGATTTGGGCAAAATTAGCAACCAAACCACCGATCAGGTAGAATACGAGATACCGGACAGGCCCCATCGCGTCTTCAACTTCAGGTCCAAATGCCCAAAAGAAGACCATATTGCCGAGGATATGTTCCCACCCTTCGTGGAGAAACATAGAGGTCAGGAGGGTGATCCAATCTTGTCCAGCAGTGATATGCGCCGGAACCAACGACCAGCGAGTGACAAAGTCTTCCCCTAGGGCCAGCTCGAAACCGAAAACAATAAAATTGATCACGATGAGGGTCAGGGTCATCACCGGGAAGTTGACCGGCCTGCGATCAGCGTCATATAATGGAATCATAGGTTCACCTTATTATTTGAATCACTGGATAAAACACGGATAAAAACTTTCACCATAAAATTATCCACTGATCCATTTATTTCTGAGAATTCTGGCAGCAGCGGGCACTGCTACATTGACCACGATTTGAAGTGTGGCTATCAATAACTTTTCTTTCTTCTATGACCAAATATATCGCTTTTTTTGTAAAATGGAGGAAATTGATCCGATTAATGGATCAATTTCCTCTAACTGGTCAATACTCAAATGTAAGTTTATGCCTTTGACCGCTGCGCAAGGCTCCGGACCTCGAAAGCTAAGAACAGCATTAATACCCCAAAGAAAATTGCATAGAAACCAACTACCCAAATCACCGCGAGGGATCCTGCCATTGGATAAACCACCAGGAGAACTCCCAGGATGACGGAGAGAATACCACTGAGGATCAATAACCATTCGTTGTCGATCTCGCGCCGAAAATAGATTGCTGCGATAATCTCCATTATGCCCGTGAAAATTGCCCAGAAAGCAATCACAAAAAGTAGAGCCTCGGCTGTAACCACAGTTTTCGTAAAGGCTAGAATTCCAACCAAAATCCCGGCCAGGCCTTCGAGTAGCACAACCCACCACTGGTCAAAAGCTTCTCGTATCTGGAATGAATCAATCACCGCCAGCACCCCATCGACAAGGGCATAGATTCCAAAAACGATGACCAGGGCATAAATAGTATCTGCCGGATAGACAAAGCAAAGTACACCAAGAATGATTGCTGCGACGCCGCGCAGCGCAATAAGCCACCAGTTACGAGCAATTGATTGAAGCATGTGACCTCCTATTTACTAAAAAATTAGTTGTCAAGTTGGCCTGGAGTCTTTTTTCATTTGTTCATGCCAACCTTTTCCATTTGGAGCTGTTTGGAGCGCATCCGTCAGCCAATATCATCATAGTGGGAATATCGCCTGAAATCACTCTCCATCGGGTGACATTTTACTTTCCATCACTTTGCATAATCTCTTTACTTTGTGTCCCAGTGATAAGATAAATAGGAGTTTATATTTAACATTGGAGCTTGAGGATGTGATATGGCAACGACTTTTTTGACGAACTCAACAACCAGGGCTGAACGATATGCTGCTGGGAAAGCTCTACGCATCAAAATCCCTCGTTCCAGCCACTCAACCTGGTCGGCATCCACTAATCGCCCCGATCCAATCAGCCTTCTGGAAGAGTCAAACCGGTCGCGATTGGCGTCCCTGGTGCCGATCCGCTATGGCCGAATGGCACTGTCACCGTTCGCTTTCTTGCGAGGATCGGCAGTAATTATGGCGAGCGACCTGTCGACAACTCCTGTCATGGGAATTCATGTTCAGTCCTGTGGAGATGCACATTTAAGCAACTTCGGGATCTATGCCACGCCTGAACGTAAGCTGGTCTTCGACCTGAACGACTTCGATGAAACGTTACCAGGTCCGTGGGAGTGGGATGTGAAGCGACTTGCAGCCAGCGTTATCTTAGTAGGGCGCCAGAATGGTTTTACACCTGAGGAGAATCGACTTGCGGTCCTGGCATTAGTACAGTCATACCGCTTGAATATGCGCGAGTTCATGACAAGGACTCACCTCAACATTTGGTACACCGCGATCGATCTACAAAACATAATGGAGTCGGTAGGCGACAAACAGCAGAAGCTAGTCAGAAAGGCGGCCGAACATTCACAACGCCATACAAGTACGCAAATCTTCCCCAAGCTCACGAAACTTGTGGATGGTCAATATCGCATCAAGGATGAGCCGCCCCTCATCGAACATTATCATGATAATGTCACCCTCGAAGAGTTATGGGCATCTTATGATGCATATGTTGCAACACTCCCAGAGGAGCGGCTCGTGTTACTGAACCGGTATCATCCGATCGACCTCGCACAAAAAGTCGTAGGCGTCGGCAGCGTAGGGACGGTCTGCGCGATCGTGTTGCTAATGGGAGATAACGATTTCGAGGATCCGTTATTCCTGCAAATTAAGGAAGCCCAGGCATCGGTGCTTGAGCCATATGTAAGCGCCAGCGCCTATCCCAACCATGCACAGCGGGTTGTCATTGGGCAGCGTCTGATGCAGGCCTCCAGCGATATCTTCCTTGGCTGGAGCAAGCTTGGCTCTCGAGACTTCTACATTCGCCAGTTGCGAGACATGAAGCTTTCAGTGGAGGTAGAGCGTATGGATCAAAAAACATTTGTTAAATATATCCGGGTATGCGGGGCAGCTCTTGCACGTGCACATGCCAGGTCGGGTGACTCTGCACAAATCAGCGGCTACCTGGGCAGCAGCGATGCATTTGATCAAGCCATCGCAAGCTTTGCCGAGGCATATGCCGACCAGACAGAACGCGATCATTCAGATCTCATCGCGGCGATCAAGGGAGGTCGAGTGCAAGCTGAGAATGTTGTTTAACCATCAAAGCATGGTAACACAGAATCATTGATCCGATCCAGACGACACATCCAGCGGCCAGAGCTGAAAGATTGTCTACCCAAGTAAGGTGTTTTGTCAACCGCTGAAGAGTGACTTTCATTAGAAAAACAAATATGATAATCAATAAATAACCGATGACACCGGTAAGAGGAACCGATTCCCTCAAAGGTTCGGTTAATATTGTACAAAAGGAGAAAATTATGAAAAATCTTTCGGAAAATCTTCAAGATCTTGCCAACCATGCTGCCAATACGAAAAAGAAGGTTGCTGCGGTTGAGCAAGCATCAAAGGAAAAGGTAGAAGCGTCCATCCAGAAAACGAAGACGGATGCCAAAGCCAGGCAGGAATCATTCAAGGCCAATGTTAAGCAAAAGCAAGCAACCGCGGCTATGCAATGGGAAGAACTTCAGGATTTGCATAACCAAAAGGTTCTGCAAATCAAGAATAAAAGAGAAACTGAGAAAGAAGCTCGCGAGGTCAAGCAGGCGAAGAAGCGGGCTGAGGATGCAGCATCATATGCGGAGGCCGCGATCGATTTTGCTTTCCTGGCGATTGACGACGCTGAACTGGCTGTTCTTGAAGCCATTGACGCAGAAGCTTACTTCGAATCATTTGCCCAGCCAGAAAGAATTGATTGACATATTAGTAATGTTGAGGAGCAAACATGATTGACATTCCTGCGAATGCTGAAGTAATGTGTTCAGACGGTCTCATCGGACGTTGCACCCATGTTATCGTCAATCCAGTTACAAAACTGGTCACCCATCTGGTGGTAAAAAGCTTCATGCCCCCATCGAATGAAATCATGGTGCCTGTTGAACAGGTCGAAAAGACAGACCCCCATCTCATCACCCTGAAGTGTTCCCGGGGTGACCTGAAAAAAATGCGGCCATTTTTATCAGAAGAATACATTCAGGTGAAAATGCCTGAATTTGAAAAAAGATGGAATGAGGGTTATCTCTTCTGGCCTATCGTTCTTCCCGTAGAGAGGGAACTCGACGAAGTAGATACAAATGTGGCGATAGAAAATGAGAACACCCCATTGGGGGAATCAGCCATTCACCGCGGTGCAAAGGTGGAAGCAACGGATGGTCCCCTGGGTCAGATTGATGAACTCCTGATTAACTCTACCAACATGCAAGTCACTCACCTGATAATGCGCGAGCGGCACATTTTGAAAAACAGAGAAGTGGCCATTCCCGTTTCGCAGATTGACCATATTAATGAGGACGAGGTTTATTTAAAGATAGATAAGAAGAGCGTAGAAGAATTGCCAACCGTTCCCGTACAGCGTTGGTCACTGTGAGCATTCGGGTTACAGGATCCTTTTCGATCCTGTCAATTTTATATCACCCCCTGAGGATTGGCAGCCGCCATATCCGTATCGTTGGGGAGAAGTGCTATTTGAAATAGGAGAGCGAAAATGAATCAGAAACCAAAAACTCCTCAACAAGATCCAGACGAGGAGAAGAAACGGCGTGAAAACACACAACGCCAGTTAAAATACGGCTTGAGCT
>DATKKB010000047.1:0-7696 GCA_035543095.1 Anaerolineaceae bacterium
ATTTACGACCTGTACACCGGGGCTTACAAGCCGCACATCGTCCGGATTGCTCTGGCTTTGGATGTTTTCACTCCCCTTGCGGCCGGCCCGGCAAATGCCGCGGCTGTTGCCCGGGCGTGCAAATGCGACCAGGTTGGAATCCACCGCCTGCTGGACTACCTGACGAGCCTGAACGTCCTTCTGAAACAAGGCGAGAAATTTTCCCTCTTGCCAGACGCAGCCACCTTCCTGGTGCGCGGCCAAAAAGCCTATGCCGGTGATTTGATCATGCATTTCACCGGCACAACGCCCTGGGACGGCTTGCAAGCGTCGATCAGCGATGGCCTGCCGCGTGCGATGGATCGTGAGATAGATTTTGCCCAGGATGCCTGGATCGAGAGCTACCGGGCGGCGCGCATTCCGTCCAGCCTGGAGATGTGGGCCAAAGCCGGGGTTATGGTGGAGGAGTCCACTCGCCTGCGGGTACTGGATATCGCCTGTGGTTGTGCCATTAAGAGCCTGGTGTTGGCGCAGAAATCACCTGGCGTGCAGGTGACCTGCCTGGATCAGCCGCTGGTACTGGAATCGGCCCGCGACCTGGCAGAACGCTGGGGCTTGCTCTCTCAAGTGAAGTTGATGCCTGATAATCTTTTGACTGCCGACCTGGGCGAAGCGCAATACGATACCTGTCTGCTCGGTCAGGTCACCCATTACCTCACCGTGCAGCAAAATCACGATCTCTATGGCCGCATCTACAAGGCGCTTGTTCCAGGCGGAAAGTTGGTGCTGGATGTGCCCATGGGCATGGAACAGCCTGATGAGGATAGCAGCTTTTTATCTCTGGTGCTGTGGGCCAATTCGGGCGGGCGAGCATATGCATTTGAAGAATATCGTGCCTGGCTGCTGGATGCAGGCTTCGCCGCTGTTTCTCAGCTGAGTCCGCGTTTATTATTGGCTCAGCGCTGAGTCCAACTGCCAGGGTAGGAATTCCCATTTTGGAAAGGAAACGGATATCTTATGGAAAACGGTTTCTTTTTGATCACGGGAACTTCAAGGGGGATTGGAGAAGCTATTGCCAAAAAAATCTTAGAAAATGCAAATACGGTTCTTGGAGTTTCGAGAAATCAGTCTTCTTCACTGAAATCCTCAAATTACCATCACCTTTCATTTGACTTGAATGAAATTTCCCAAATCAGCCGGATTATGGAAAAAGCAGACGAAATCGTTGGCAAACGAAGCTTTGCCTTTCTCTGCCTGGTTAATAACGCATCTGCCAGTGAACCATTGGGAGCCATCGAGAAATGTCCGGCAGAGGAGATTGATTCTCATGTCAAAATCGGTCTGATCGCCCCGATGATCCTGACCTCCCAGTTCATCCGTAGATTTTCGGACACTAAAACCAGAAAGAAAGTGGTTTTTATTTCTTCAGGGGCGGCTTTTACCCCTTTCTCAGGCGATAGCATCTACTGCAGCGCCAAAGCAGGGATCCATATGCTCGCTCAGTGCATTGGGCTTGAGCAGAAAGAAAAAGAGTATGGTTTTGAGGTGATTACCATCGGTCCTGGAATGGTCGATACACATATGCAACTGGTGGCTCGATCAAAAACCAGTGAAGAATATGCAAGTGCTGACTTTATGAGGCGGGCTTTCGAGCAAGGATTGTTACAAAAACCTGATGCCGTTGCAAAAAAAATCCTTACCATACTGGAAAATAAATATGAGCAGGGCCAATATGTAAAGGAAAGTGAGATATAGCTTCCGGTGCCAATTTTAGGAAATTTTCTTACCCGGCTTGAGGCATATAAATAGGTTTTCATTGCTCTTCAGGAGTTCGCTATGTCAATTGAAACCAACAAAGCGATAGTCCGTCGAATCTTCGAAGAAATCTTCAATAATCGAAACTTCCCGGTTGTTGATGAGCTCATTGCCCCCGATTACATCAACCATAATGTTTCTCTCGCCGTGCAAGGACCGGAAGGGGTCAAGAAGATGGCTATTGCTCAATTCAAAGCCTTTCCAGATCTACATACGACTATTGAAGATATCATTGCAGAAGGAGACAAAGTTGTGGTCAGGGCGACAGACCATTTTTCGCATCAACCCGATGGCAAGAAAATAGCTCTAACCTGGATCGAGATTCTCCGGTTAGAAAATGGCAAGGCTGTAGAAGCCTGGTTTGAGGCGGATTTGAGTTCCTTAATCGAACGGTTTAAAGATGCCCATAGGTAGGAAGAAGTCAAGCGCTATTGACAAGACAGTTCACTTAAAAATCATTAGCCGGATTCAACGAGGATATCATGCTTGAAAAACTGCGTTTTGGTATCTTCTTCCCACAAATTCTTCCCATCCCGCAGATGATTGAGCAATGCCAGTTTGTCGAAACCCTCGGTTATGACAGCCTATGGATCGGCGATCAGTTTTATAACCCGCTGCGGTTGGGCGATCCAATGTGGGAGGCATGGACGCTCCTGGCTGCAATCGCTACGCAGACGTCCCGGATTCGCCTAGGCACGCTGGTCACAAATTTTATCTATCGCAATCCTGCATTGGTCGCCAGCCAGGCCCTCACGGTTGATCATCTCTCTGCTGGCAGGTTGGAGCTAGGCCTGGGTGCGGGGTTTAGCCCTAAAGATCATTCGATGACAGGAAGCGAACCCTGGAAGCCACGCGAACGCATTCAGCGCTTTGGAGAGGCAGTTCAGATCATTGACCGGATGCTTCGCAACGAGGTGACAACCTTTGAGGGCCAGTATTATCGCATTAAAGACGCTATCATGTCTCCACGCCCCGTTCAGAACCCGCGCCCGCCTCTCACGTTGGGAGTAACCGGTCCAAGGGCCATGAGAATTGCCGCGGCTTATGCCGATTGCTGGAATACGCTCGATATCAGCGTGGCTGAATATAGCGCCGGGAAACGCATCCTGGCCTTGAAAGCGCTGGAAGCTTGCCGAACCCAGCAGGAAACCTTCGATGAGTACTGCGTCTCCTTGGGACGTTGTCCGCGTGACATCCGCCGCTCCCTGCTGGTTGGGTATGCCGCCGATGCACCGACAAGTTCGCTGGATGAAATCAAAGATTACGTCTGCCGTTATCACGAAATCGGCATCAGTGAATTTATCTTCTTTTGGATTCCAGATGAGTATCGCGAGATATTTGCCAACCGCATCTCTGGCTTCGACCGGGCTATGGTTGAGCGAGTGGCTGCGCAGTCGCTCCCAGCCTGGCGGAAGTAAAAGCAATTTGAGGAGGAGAGTATGGAATCGGATGTTTCCTCACAGGAGATTCCACAAAAGGAAATCATCGGTGAACTTGAGTACTCGACCTTTCGCATCGGCGCCTTTCGTGCCGCATTAGAGCTTCATCTCTGGGAAAAAATTGCCACTGGCCAGGATACAGCTTCGAAAATTGCTGACCATGAAGGGTGGGATCTGGCTGGTTCACGCCTTGTGCTGGACGCGATGTGCGCCCTCAAACTGCTGTCTAAAACAGGAGATCGTTATGCACTGGTACCAGAATCCGCTTTTTACCTAGTTCCTGGGAAGACTACCTACATCGGTGATATGCTGCTGTATGAATATCGCTGGGATGAGAATGGTCGATTGGCCGAGACCATCCGCAGCGGGAAGCGCCCCTTGCAGGACAGCGCCACGTCCCCTGAGATGGTGCCCTTGTGGATCGCGGATTATTCCCGCCGCTGGGCCTATCCCGAAACATATTTTGAGAGGGAAAAAAACCTGTGGCAATCGCTCGGCATCCAGGCCCGCGCCGGGTTGCGAGTGCTGGATATTGCCTGCGGGCCGGCGCCGCGTTCTATGGAGCTGGCGCGCCAGCATCCGGGCGTGCGGCTGACCTGGGTGGATTGGGAGGGGGTGCTGCAGAACGCAGTGAAGGTTGCCCGAAACCTGGGGATTGGCGAACAGGTCACCCTCGTACCTGGCGACTTATGGTCTATGGACTTCGGCGCCGGGTTATTTCACGTCGCTTACCTTGGAGATGTCACCCACTTTTTCAGCCCGGAGGAAAATACCGGCTTGTTCCGCAAGGTGTATGCAGCCTTGGCACCGGGTGGGGTCATTGTTATCAACTCAGTCGCCCGGCGGGAAATCGAAGGGGAAGTGTGGGATGGCCTGTGGCTTTATGCAGCGACAGCCTCCGGCGGGCTGTATGATTTTGGAGAATACAAGGCCCTTCTTGAAAGCGCCGGGTTCACGAATGTAATCGACATTAATAATGGTCCAATCAGAGCCGAAAAAATCTAGGAAAGATACAATGTATGTCAGTAAAATCCAATAAGGCTAGAGTCAGCCGTTTCTTCGACGAAGTCTTCAACCAGAGAAATGTAGCGCTGGTAGATGAACTCGTTTCACCCAACTTCGTCAACCATAATGCCTCTATTCAGGTTCGGGGGATCGAAGGAGTCAAACGAGCCGTCATTGCTCAATTAAGCGCATTCCCGGATATCCACACAACCATCGAGGATATCATCGCCGAAGGAGATAAGGTGGTCGCGCGAGGGAGAGACCATTTCACCCAGCAGCCGGATGGAAGACCGGTCGAACTGACCTGGATTGAGATTCTCCGGTTGGAAAACGGAAAGCTGGCAGAGGCCTGGGTAGAAGCAGATATGAGACCTTTAAGCCAGGTTGTGGGTGAATACAAGTGAAGTTAGAAAATCAACATGCTCATTAAGGAAGGCTTCGTTCCATTTCGAGCCTACAAAACCTGGTATCCGTGTTCCAGCACTGGTTCTTTGTGGCCGCGATGATGAAGCTACTCCCGCATTGGCTGAGACCATCCATCGTGGTATTCCCGGTTCGGAATGGAATCGGGCTGCCCCTCTTCAATGTTTTCATCCTGGTGATCGCCATCACAGGCAGAAAAAGCGGAAAACCCCGGTGCACCCTGCTCGAATATCGCCGAGAGCGGGGTGCAGGGTAACCGTTGATCATGGCAGGCTGGGGAGGCAACACGGATTGGAGGAAGAACATTGAAGCGAACCCACAGGTGCAGTTAGGCCTGCAAAGATATGCAGACCAGGGCAGCCCAGGCAGTCGGTTTGATGGATACAGAATTAGCCAAGAAGCAGACATTAGCATTCCTGCCCAGTTTGATAGGATGCCTGGAATTTCTTAAATTTATCAATACAAAGATACAGTTTGTACGATCATAATCCTCATGGTTATCAAGAGAGGTGTAATTGTATAATATTAAATAACCGATGGTCACTCTTTTGATTTCGACCAAATATCATATCCCTCCATTAGCACCCCAGCGAGTGCCGCGATCTCGCCTGCTGGCTGGCCTGGACGAGCTGTTATTACCTGGCAAACGATTAGGGTTGGTCTCCGCGCTGGCAGGCTCGGGAAAAACGACCCTGGTCCGCGCCTGGGTGGAGCATTGTTGCGGTTCCAATGGCGCTCTATCGCCATTCCGAGTTGCCTGGTTGTCGCTGGATGAGGAAGACAATGACCCGGGAGTTTTTATTGACTATTGCATGGCTTCAGTGAAGGCAGCCTGTCCAGAGATTGATCTGGAGCCAAGTACTGTAACTGGGCAAGGGTCTTTTTCGCCTCCATCGACGCGCCTTGTGATGGCAAATGTGGTCAACCAATTAGCACTGCTTGCGGGACATTTCGTCTGGGTGTTTGATGATTATCATGTGATAACATCAACGGCACTCCATGAAGCCATGGCCTTCCTGATCGAACATCTGCCAGATTGTGCTCGCCTGGTGATTATCACCCGGGCCGAGTCGCTTTTACCGGTCAGCCGGCTGCGGGCACGCGCCCAATTAGTGGAAATCCGTGAACGTGACTTGCGTTTTACACCTGGTGAATCGGCTGTTTTTCTTAATGAAATCATGGGATTGAAGCTCAATCCAACCGAGAATGAGCTATTGGTCGAGCGGACAGAAGGTTGGGCGGCAGGCCTGCAAATGGCGGCCCTGGCGTTGAAGGCATTGCCAGATGCGGCTCACCAAAAAAGTGAATTCGTACACGGCTTTTCGGGCAGCCATCGCTTCGTGCTGGATTACCTCATGGATGAGGTTTTCTCACGCCTCCCTGAACAGACCCAATCTTTTTTACTAATGACTGCTGTCCTGGATCGCTTCTCCCCCGATCTGTGCCGTGCCATTTTGGGTGAATCGATGACGGGTCGAGCTGCGACTGATTTTGTAGAGCAGCAGCTGACTTTTCTAAGCCAGTCTCACCTGTTCGCCATTCCACTGGATGACAAGCGCTGCTGGTATCGCTACCACCACCTGTTTGTAGAATTGCTGCGAAACCGGATGCGCCAAGGGACGAGTCCAGATGAAATCGCGGATCGCCTGCGCCGGGCCGGCGCCTGGTTTGCCGGGCAAGGGCAGAACCCCGAGGCCATCCATTACTTCCTGTTGACGAGAGATTTCGAGCAGGCTGCGGATCTAATTGAGACCTGCGTCCAGGAAATTATTTCCAGTGGGCGTTTGACCATGCTGAACCAGTGGCTGGCGTCACTACCTGAATCTATCCTTGCCGGTCGCCCCCGGCTACGGATCTTCCAGGCCCTGGCATGCTTCCTGAAAGGAGATTCTGCCACGGCGATCGCAATTCTGGAAGACACATGGCACGAGCTGGATGGGTTGCCTGTGGATGATAGCTCTCAAACCTTGAAGCGCGAGCTGGTTTCGATTTTGGCGATATCCAGCATTGCCGGCGCCAATGCGCAACGAGTCCTTTCGCTGGCGCAGGATACGCTCGCAACCATGCCGGGGAGTGAATTGATCCCGCGCGCCCGGCTGCTCTTCGCGGTGGGAATGACGTATGCCATGGCAAGCGATAAGCGCTACTACACCATGGTCAAAGAAGCTTTCGAACTGGCTCGCAAAGCTGGCGACGTGTACCTGGCGGCGAATATCTTGAATATGCAGGCCATGGGGGCCGTATTCTTCCAGGCGCAGTATCGCCTTGCCCGGCAGCTGTATGAGCAAATTATCCAGATGGCTTCGTCAGAATTGCATGAAACGCTGCCATTACCGGCATCATTGGGTTTCATCGGGCAAGCAGCCATCGCCCTCGAGTGGAATGACCTGGAGCAGGCCGCCTACCTGTTGGAGAAAGGCGTAGCGTTATGCCGGCAGGTTGGACAGGCCAGCCCGAGTTTCAGTGCCTTGCTGGTGCGAGCCCGGCTTGCGCAGGCCAGGGAGGATTTCGACGCAGCGCGCCGTGAGATTGAAGAGGCAGCTTCTCAACGCGCCTTTGACGATAACATTGCAGCGGTGGCGCAATTGGCCCAGGCTCAGGTACGATTGCACCTGGCGATGGAGCAGTCTGAGCTGGCAGAGCAGTGCGCGAACGGCGCGCAACTGCCTTCTGCCAGCCGGCCTGGCCCGGGGCAGCCTGCCCTGGTTCAGGAAGTTTGGGGCGTTCTCCGAGCCAGGGTATTGCTGGCCCAGGGGCGCCCGGCGGAGGCGCTGGCGCTGCTGGAGCCCATCGTTCTTCAGGCGAAAAACGCCGGGAGGATGGCCAGGGTGGTTGAGGGTAGCCTGTACCAGGCTATGGCCTTGCATACGCTAAAACAAGATGCCCTGGAGCCACTGAAACTCAGCCTGGCTATAAGCCAGCCCCAAGGCATCACTCGCCTGTATCTCGAAGCCGGGCAAGGCGTGAGCGATCTGCTGCGAACTTACCTGCCGCGACTGGGTGAATTATCAGCCGAGGCTGACCGCTTGCTGCAA
>DATKKB010000048.1:0-3103 GCA_035543095.1 Anaerolineaceae bacterium
CGGGCAATAGCGCATAATTTACTATGAGCTATCCTCCGGTATAGAAATCCAGAGTTGCTCGAGGTGTACGAGCTGATGAATGGCTAGTTTTGGGGAACGCGTATGGAGTCTGAACCGGTTGCGATGCTGGTGCATGCGAAGTCGTTCATCTTGAAATTTGTTTGGGGCAATCATAGAAACAATCCGAACAGTTTCACACAGCGTATCAGGGTGGGGTAGTAATTCCCATGCGCCTTGACGCTGGATGGTACGCAGTGTGAGACCCTTTTGTCCAGTGGTACGTAGCAAACGACGGCCAAGGGCTCGGAAATCGCTTTCGCGATCATTATTGGTGCGAGGCAGGCCAGGCACATCATAAGAATGGAATAAACCCGGGGCATAGCTACGGGTGGTTTTTAGGATGATGCGGAAGGAATTTCGCAGCATTGGATCGCGAAAGCGATTGGCTTGGATTTTGACAAGGTAGGCGAATAGATCCTGACGTACTTGAATGCCGGAGCGATTTGGATTTTGTTCAGGATCTAACAGAGTGGCAATGTGTTCCAACCAATTGGCAGCCTCGCGCACAATGGAATAAGTTGCCTGGGCAGACTGGAGGGCTGTTTGCAATCCGTGATGCAATGCCAGCAATTGAGGGGTGGAATGATGGACAATCAAACGGTCCAGGCATTCCATAACTTCGGATAGACCCACGAACATCTCAATTCCGGCCAAGCGTAAAGGCGGGCGACCTTTGAGAGTCAACAGATAACGAATACGACGACATATGTCTCGGGTAATGGCATCGCGAACTTGCTCAGCCTCTTTTGGCAATATGGGTTCAGAAAGCATGGCAGGTGCTTCCACCGGCGAAGGCAATACCCCGGTAACCGTCAAAATACCCTCTGACTTAACGTCTTCCTGGCGGATGTTTTGACCAATGGCTGCTCTGACATCCTGTCGCAAGAGCATTTTCATGGCTTCATCCGCTTCCGCCACAGGAACGGCAATATTGCGCAGATAGTGGCTCTGGCAAAAAGCATGCCTGGCCTGTGGAAAGACTTCTGCCACGGCTGCCAACAGACCGCTCTGCTTGTCGCTCATAACAGCAGTCACCCGCAAACCCAGATCAGCGATTGGCCGCAGGAAGTGAACGAATGCCGCTTGTTCTTGTTGGCTCATCCATCCGCATCGCAACGTCACTCCACTCACCAGTTCCCGTACCAACCACAATTGCGGCTCGCCTCCTTCAGGTGCCAACCCATCCAGGCTCAATAACAACCCCACTTGGTCCGCCACTATTCTTAGATATTTCAGTCGCTCCCGTTCGTGACATGCCAATAAGGGCAAATATCGATAGTGATACAACGCTCTTACTTGCGACTCGCTGATCCTGAGCTGCTGTCTCAAATTCGTGTGGATGGTTGCAAAGGGTTGTTGCAGGGTTTGTCGCTGCCAACCAATCTGCGCAATCACATCATATCCATAGGTGCACGAAACCGGTGCTACCTGGCCCCACTCCACCGAACCCAATATTGTTGGGGAGGCTTCACAACCGGGATTCACACAATGTTTCGTCCGTTGCGCAATCATCATTACTTCCCGCATACCTTGCACTGTTTTATATTTGCTGGTGTAGGCAACTCGCATTGGCCCGTTACACCTTGGACATCTGTCCAGTTCACAAACGTACACCGTCCCTTTTCCCGAGTAAAATATCCCTTGGGTTCTCATGGCGCTCTCCTCTCTCAGCAAGGGGTCAGTTTGCCATGAGAACCTATTTCTATCAACCTTGTAGTAAATTATGCGCTATTGCCGAATCGGGCGGGGTGGCGGAATATCTGGGGGTAAAATGATTTGTTCCTCTTTTGTTTTCTGGCCCTTCCAGTTTGACTGTGAAGAGATACCACCAGGTCACGAAGGCACGGTAATCCATGCTTTTTTATCCGAAATTTCGTGCCTTGGTGTCTTCGTGGTGAGCCATCCTTGGCCTTTTCTGCAATTTTTAAAGTTTAACGGCATTTTCACACCAAGAACGGGAGAGCCGTTTTTTTCGAATAAAGAATAAACCCACTCCTGCCAGGGCCATCCCCTTTTCACCGCTTTTTGTACCTTAACAACTCTTCCCAACCGCTTCCTGCTCTTTCCGGCTTACCGGTCACGGATTCCGTTTCTCGAATTACGCCTCTCCCCGGAAATGTTATGAAAGTGCCCTATTCTCCCTTGGAATGTAGTGTAAAATGATTAAGAATCATCGAACTTCACCGACCGAGCTGACCCCGCCATGTTCCGTTCCGAGCGACATAACCAAATCCTTGACCAGGTACTCCAGATCGTGGTGCTGGTATACCAGGCCGTATCCCTGATGGCCCTGGTGGTGATCCCCATCCTGGCCGTAACCTGGCTGCAGAGGCCGTTCCTGGGCGCTTTTGTCGAGCAGACCATGGTCTTCAACGGCGTCGGGCAGAGCGGCTCCGACCCGGCCTGGGCCTTGTTCCAGGATAAATCCCTGGCGCTCACCACCCAGCTGGTCGAAGTTAACGGGAAAGCCGTGCAGAGCGAGGCGCAGATCCAGAACGCCCTGGCGGGCAGCCATCCCGGCCAGTCCATCCCGCTGGGGCTGCGTGCCCTGGCCGGCGGGCAGACGACCACCCGGCTCATCACCCTGCAGGCCTTCCCGGCCGCGTCCCGGACGGTCTACTTCATCATCCCGTACATCGTCGGCGTGCTCTTCCTGGGGATCAGCCTGTGGATCTTTGGGATGCGGCGCAATGAATCGGCCGGGCGGGCCTTCGCCCTGTTCTCCACCTCGGTGGGGGTCGCCTGCGCCGGGCTGTTCGACCTGTATACCACCCACGCCCTGGCGTTGTTGTGGACGCTGGCGCTGGCCTGCGCCGGCGGCGCCATGGTCGACCTGGCGCTGGTCTTCCCGCAGGAAGCCCGCTGGGTGCAGGCCCGCCCGTACCTGCGCTGGATCGGCTACCTGCTGGGCCTGGTGCTGTTCGTCCTGGCGGCCGTCAACCTGTACAATTTCCATAATCCGACCGCTTACATCCTCAACTGGCGCTATATCTATATCCTGGACAGCCTGTCCATGCTGTTCCTGGCCGGCATGTTCCTGTAC
>DATKKB010000049.1:0-8243 GCA_035543095.1 Anaerolineaceae bacterium
GTCAGGCGGCGTTGAACGCCATCGCCAAACGGCTGAACAACCGGCCGAGAAAATGTCTCGATTTCGAAACCCCCGCCGAAGTCTTTCAGCGGGATATCCTTAACTTACAATCTGGTGTTGCACTTCAAACTTGAAACCGCCCAGTGAAATGTGTAAACGCTCCCTTACTTCCGTGAGCTATCGCCTAACCCATCTTTACGCGGTTTTGCCGATTTTTGCCGAAATTTCCGCTTTGATCTGATAGAAATCAGATGTTTACAGGAAGCCAACAAATGTAGAGCCATAATATTTTCGTCACCATGGACCATGCGTATAGAAACTGTGGTAGCGTATTTTGGTACCGCCGAGATCCTTGTTTTTTCAGCAGGTTAGAAGGGAGTTTCTAGGTGACTTGGCCCTGAACTACGAGCATGTAGTGCCGCTCCGGAATTTTTGATGCTGTAACAGACTGAATTTAAGAAGGAAATTTTTGGGGGGTGTGAACTTGGGCTAACAGGGTCAACAGCAAAACATTTTCAAACGAGGGTGGAGAATCGATAGCCCGATCACTGCGATTGGCGACGAAGGATTTGTGAAATGAACTTTTCCCGACTTAATGCGCGACGCCATCAGAACTACGTAGATGCCACTTGGTGCTTTTTCAGACTAATAGCAAATACTCCCATCAAAACCAACCCAGAACCCAACAATTCTTCAATGCCGCTCATAGTTTCCCCCAGAACAAGATTGGCCAAGACCAATGCCGAAACCGGACCTACGCTGCTGACCAAAGAGGCCTGACTTGGCCCAATCCGTTGTATCCCCAAGGATAACAAAAGCGACGGCATAACGGTTGAGAACAAGGCCATGCTAGCCGAAATGAGATAAGCCTCGTTTGAAACGTCGAGTGCGGAAAATGGGTGAGTCAAGGCAAATTGAACCAGACAGGCAATGCAAGCGACCGCCATACCTAACGCAGTGAAGCGATAAGGCCCCAATCGCGTGATGAATCGATGGCTACCTATCAGGTAGACCGCATATGCCACCGCACTTCCAAACACGAGAGTCGAACCCCAGAGTATTGCGGGATGCCTGAAATCGATCTGCCGATAAAGGATCAGGGCAGCCCCCACATAACATGTGACAAGCGCTACAATTTCCATTTTATGTATACTGCGTCCAAAAACAATGTAAGAGAACATTACGACGAGCGTTGGATATAAAGAAACAATGAGGCGTTCCAGTCCTGCACAAATAAGTTCCAGCCCAAAAAAGTCAAGCATATTGGCAACGTAATACCCTAACAACCCCAGAGCTAGGACTGCGAAACCATCGGCCGATCGGAGTTTTAACCGGTCCGCATGCCTACTACCCCAGACTCCCATAACTATGAAAAACGGCAATGAAAATCCCATACGCAAGGTAAGCAGGGTCACAGCATCGATCTGCTGCACATAGGCCAACTTGACCAAGATCGCCTTAGTGGAAAAACCAATGGCTGCAAGCACGACAAAAATGGCGCCTTCTGCAGCACAGGCAGTTTGTCTACTGTCTGAATCGAGTACGGATTGAGGACGGCCTCTCGTTAATTCGGTCGCAGTGCTATTGCGCATACTGCGCTATTCCGTTGCCAAATGACGAATTCTCTTTTTTGACCTCCACCAGGCTTATGAAGACGTCCTCTCGGCGGATGTCCAGCCCCGCATGCAACCGGTCGGCAATGGTTTGATAAAGTGCCTTCTTCAATTCCAGGGCCCGCCCCTCATTCAAGGTGATTTGTATGATGACGATGCCATCAGTCCGCGAAATACCGAGGTAATTCCGATCGAATATAAGTTCTTGCGGCTCATGCTCTGAAATGACTTGGAAATTGTCATGCTCGGGCACACTGATCGTATCCCGCATCGCCTGATAAACGATGGTACCGACCTGTTTTCCGAAACCTACCGGCTTGCCTTTCATTAACGAAATTCTGACCAGCGGCATAACCTTTGCTCCTGTGTCTGCGCTAAAACCAATGATTTCGGCCGAATACCCCACACCAGTCCAGTGGCGATGATCGCGAACGCACCAGACATAAAGAACGCCACCGAATAGTCACCAATCCAGGTGTGAACAAAACTTGCCCCGTAAGCCGCGATTGCGGCACCCAACTGATGCGCGCAGAAGATCCATCCGAAAACGACGCCGACGTTTTGTTTGCCGAAAAAATCCGCGGTCAGAGCCGAAGTCGCCGGGACCGTGGACAGCCAGTTCAATCCGTAGATCACTGAAAAGACCATGAGTGCTTCCGCGTGCTCGATGAAAGGCAGAAGAAGCAATGAGGCCCCGCGCAGTAGGTAATAAATCGCCAGCGGTCCTCGCTGGCCGAAGCGATCGCAAATCCAGCCGGATCCGACCGTCCCGACGATATCCGCGGCACCCATTATTCCCAACGAGACCGCCATGGTCATTTCGGAAAAGCCGTGTTCCAGTCCATGGGGGATCAAGTGCGTTTGCAGCAGGCCAGAGGTCGTCAATCCGCACATACCGAAACTCGACGCCAACAACCAGAATTCTCGGGTGCGCAGCGCATGTATCATCGGATGAATATCAGGTTTAGGGATTTTCACCGCACCTAGGTCGTCGCCCAACAGCCCTAATCCTATGCCTGCAGGGTTATCTCGCATAAACAGCAGGATGAGGGGTAAGACCACGGCACCGGTCAGCAATGCCACGAACAAGGTGGTCGACCGCCATCCATAAGTCATATCCAGATGCATCAGTACGGGTGTAAAGATCAGTTGCCCTGCGGACATCGCTGCACCAAGGATACCCAGTGCAAGGCCGCGTCTGGCGATGAACCAGCGGCTTACGACCGCTGAGCCCATTACCATGGAACAGCCTGCGGAGCCTGCGCCCATGATGACGCCCCAAAAAAGAGTCATCTGCCAGGGGGACTGCATGAATAAGGTGGCAATGGCGCCCAGGCTAGTCAGTCCGGCTGTTGACAGCATCACCACACGTGGACCGAACAGGTCCATCCATCGGCCGAGATAGGGGCCGGCCAGCCCAAACAGCAGCAGGTTGATGGACACGGCGAACGTAATGGATTCCCGTGACCAGCCGAACTCCCGTTCCAGAGAAGGAATGATGATTCCGGGGACCGAGCGCACACCAGCCGTTGCCAGCAAGGTCACGAAGGTGACTGCGAGAACGATCCAGGCGTAATGCCGAGGTCGCGGAGGAGACTTACCGCTGATCACAGAGTTGTTCCTTCAAGCGGACTCACTGAAAGCTGCCTGGATTTCTCCACCAGGTCGCGTCGTCATGAGCCTGGTGGAGAAATGGCCCGAGCGCTAGGCGGCGTCTTCGACCTGATCCAGCAATTCGACCAGACGCATCACCTGTTGCAGCAAGATGCCGCCGACGCCAAGGGCAAACCAGACACCGATCACGAAGCCCCAGTGAATGGGCGCGGCGAAAAACTCCTCCCGGAACCAGAAGGTGTGCCCCCACTCATTGAATCCCACGCTGACCAGGATCATGAAAGGACCAACGACCGCCAGCGTCAGAGGCAGGGAGATGCCCTTGGCGTAAAGCGGCAGCCGGGTTCTGGCATAAATCCAGGCCGATCCCCCCAGCAAGACATACAGGGGGAAATTGAAGTAGAACTCGATGATGTGGTTGGCCGTGAATGGCGTGTCGCGGATGGAAACCTGATGCCAGGAATTGTCCTGCTCTGCAAAGTAGCTGCCTGCCCAATAGACGGCGAAGGTGTAGATGCTGATCCACATGGTCAGCGTGAAATACCGGCGGATTTCCTCCTTCGGCGCCATTGCCTCCATGTTGCGCTCGCGGGTAAACCAGAGATATCCCCAAAGGGCCGGAAATACCAGGGCCAGCACGCCCAGTTCGATATAAAACAGGCGCATCCAATGGGTCTGGAAGGCCGGCTCCGTCGAATCCAGCCCCGCCAGGACGCCGTAAGCCCCTTGATACAGCCTTAGTCCGACATAGATGACCGTCAGGCCCGCGAAAGTGGCTAAATATTTGTGCAGATCCCTGATGTACCAGGGAAGCGATGTTTTTTGCTGCCCCTCGGCGATGGGCAGGATGTCCGGTGATGTAACGGCCATGATGTTGTCCTCGTAATAGTTTCGGTTTGGTTGCTTCGGTTCAGATACTCGAATCAGTTGAACTGCGGAATGACGGCCGTGGCAACGCTCGCGACGTAGCGTTTGCCGGTAGCGTCGTAAAGGAACAGCAAGCCACCCAGGCGGCTGTCGGCATCCCTGAACAAGCCATCCAACTGTTCGGTTTCCCACAGGGAGTCGGCCGCTTCGATTTGTACTGTTCGGGTTTCTCCGGGTTGGATGGGATCTGGGGAGTCCACCTTCAAACCCGTCTGCGCGACGAGAGGATCGCCGTGATCCTGGTAAGCCATCCCCACGGTGTTGTTAATGAAGCGCAGATTGCCACTGGCAAATTCGCCCACCTGTACAGGCTGGTCGGAGAGGTTGTGAATTTGAGCCGTCAAGATCATGGCTCGTCCCGGCACGTGGTATTCGCTCCGTTTCACCTTGACCTGGACCAAGCCGTTATTCACCTCCGGGGTCAATGGCTCGATTTGATCGAGGGCGGCTTGCAGCGGAATGGCATTCGGATACTGGCTGTCCGTCATGGCATACGCGCCTAAAACAAACATGGGTACGACGACCAGAATGGCTTTGGCGATGGTTTTATCCAACGAAGTGATTAAGGCGTCTTCATTACCCGCCTGGAGCATCTTGTAACGGGGAATGAAAAGCGGACGTCTTACCCACCACAGCAGCCACGCGCTGCCAAGAACAATCCAGAACACATGCCAGGAAACCCCGTTGGCAAAGCCGTATGACTCCATGTCGACCACATCTCCATTGAGGGTCTTGACCGGGTTGCTGAACGAGGCAGAATCACCGGCGATTTCGAGCCAGTGCCCGGGCCCCATGACTGAGCCTGCATCATGCAGATTGAAAAACGGGTGGATGTGGAAACGCCCCGGCAGCCTTGCCTTCAGGACGATCTTGAAATCGTAATCGCCGCCCAATTTCAAGGCTGCGGAACTCACCCAGGGCTGGCCGTTCAAATAGCGTTCCGTGCGTATGAAAACCGGTCCCGGGGTCGACACGTTGAGATAAGTCGCATCCGGCTTTGGCACACTGCGCGGCCAATCTTCGGCGACGTGGAATTTGCCCGTGATGACCACTTCGTCGTTGATCTTGAGTTGCTCTTGCGACCAGCGTACGTCGTACCATTGAATGGTGCGCATGCGGATGAAAGGCTCCAGCGCCTTTTCGCCATGGGCGTAGGCACTGTTTTGAGACGCCATCAGGCAGGACAATGCCCACAGTGTGACGGTTATCAATTTTTTGATATTCAGCATGACGGTTTCCTCCAATCAGATCTTCTTCACGAACCGGACCGTCGCGAACCACCGCCCCAAGTACCACCACAGGGGATACATCAGCGTACACAGCAGCGCCGAACAGAATGCCGAAAGCGGTGTGGCGTATTGGCCATAGGTTCTTAGGGTGCCGCGTTCGATCAGCCGCAAGTATTCCGGCATGCCGGCACGGATGTACTGAAATCCGAAGACGTCGGCGAGGGTCAGCTGCGCATTGCCGTATTCAACCGGAACATGAAACATGGCGAAGATGGGCCAGTTGCTCGGATAAAACAGCAGCGCGAAGGCCATGCCGCCAAAGATGCTGGTCACCGTCAGACTGTTGCTCAACATCAGGATGACGTCCAGTATCAGCGCACTGGGCATGATGGTCGCCGGCAGCACTACGTTGATGGGGAAATAGTTCCAGTAGTGGTAGGCAAAAATGCGGGTGATCCAGGTGCCGATCAAAAGACACGCTACGCAAAGCGTGGCTCCTAGGGGCAGACGAAAATTAGTCCACAAAACCGACTGAACGGCGGCCGGAAAGGTGATCATCATGAGCGGGGTGACCAGAGGCCACCATTGGCGGTCTTTCCAGTCGAGCCAGAAGTCCCAGTCACCGACGGTAAGTGCGACGTGCAGATGAAAGGAGCCGATAAACAGAAAAAGCGCCAATACCAGGATGAGATAGTCATAGGCTCGGGTAAGTCTGACCTTCTCGCCGGTATAGGGTTGAGGTGGAATATCGAGTACGTTAGTCGCCATGGCATATCCTCTAAGGAGTTAAGTTTTACTGGCTGTTGATGTAGGTCGTACCGCTCAATTCATCGTGGGGCTACGTTGAGGGAGGCCTGACATCGAATCAGTGAGCGATACGATGGCGACAAACTACCCCTTCAATCTCGCCGTGTGAAATGATGCGTTTTCATGGCGGTATGATTAAAAATCACGAGCAAAGCGGTTGCGACAGAAAGGCGGCAATAAATACGATGGGCCATAAAAGTGCCAAAGACTTGGAGATTGAGTGATGGAATTACGCCATTTTGATTTGAATCTGCTGGTGGCTTTCGATTGGCTGATGCAGGAGCAAAACGTTTCCCGCGCCGCGGAACGCATGTTTGTCAGTCAATCGGCCATGAGCCATACCTTGCAAAGACTTCGTCAGCAGCTGGACGATCCTTTGCTGGTCAAGACGCCCTCCGGAATGAAGCCCACCGAACGGGCAATGGCGCTCATCGAACCGGTCAGGGCGGTGCTGCGTGAAGTCGAATCCCTGATCCGCCAGCCGGAGGTGTTCGATCCCGCCCGAAGTCAGCGCCGCTTCGTCATGGCGGCGACGGACTATATGGATTTCTTGCTCATCCCGCCCTTGATCGAACGCATCGCTCAGGAAGCGCCCGGCATCGATATTCACGTCAAACGAACGGATTTGCCTTTTCCGGAGAAGGAACTGGAAACCGGTGAGCTGGATATCGTGTTGGGATTCGAGGCGATTTTGAAACCGGCGGGTTATCTGACCAGCCGGAAATTGTTCGATGATCGGATGACCTGTTTGCTCAGGCGGGATCATCCCATCATTCAGGGGGACAAAATCTCACTGGACGACTACATAACGCTGAAGCATATGCTGATATCGAGGACTGGAACCCGGACCGGAGTGATCGACGATTGGCTGGCCGAGAGGGGGCTGGAGCGGCGCATCGCGCTCATCGTCCCCCACTTTCTTTCCGCGCCTTTCATCGTCGCCAAGACGGACATGCTGTTGTCCTTGCCGTTGAGGATAGCCGAACAGTTCGTCCGTCTGGCGCCGTTGCGGGTCTTGCCGGTGCCCATCGAACTTCCCTCCTATGACCTGGTGATGATCTGGCATCCCTTACGAGAGAACGACTCGGCACACCGCTGGTTGCGGGAGCAGATCTGGGCCGTCTGCCAAGGTCTTGATGAACAAACGGCCTAGAGCTTACCGCCCCGGCAGGCCGGGAGCCAGGGCTTTGACCTGCATTAGAAAATATGGCGGCTTGGACAGAGACTCGCCACCATTGAGCGTAGCGGATTGATGCAGGCGATTGACCACGGCGTAAAGCTTACCCTTAGGCCCGAAGCTAAACGAGTCCACCCAGGACAGGTTGGGGCACTGCGTGAGCCGCTGGTAACTTCGTTCCGGCTTGATCACCCCAATGGCGTTTTCCGCCAATTCGCCCAGATAGATGTTGTTGTCCTGGTCGATCGTGATGCCGTCGGAAATCGGCTTGGCGCTGTATCGTTCCACCCGTTGCGCCAGCGCCTGTGAATCCAGGCTGTCGTCGGCCAAATCAGCCGCCTTGATGCGATACAGGCTCAGGCCGTGCATGGGGCCGAAATAGACCCATTCGTTTTTCAAGTCTTCCGTAATGGGGTTCACCCCAATGTGAGGTCGAACCAGATGGCCGGTGGCGTCTTTCACCTGAATGGGGCGACCGTCGATGATCAAATCGACATTTTCCGGCACCACGCTGACATGCCCCTCCAAAACCCGCCGGGCAGCACCGGTTTCCAGATTGACCACAATAAGTGCCGCATTGCCGCCTCCCGCCGGGTCACTGATGAAAATGCGGTTACGGCCACTGTCGATCGCAAAGTCATTGACGAAGGCATCCTTCGGCGCGAGCGGCGGCGGAAGATAGATGACGCGGTGCAACCGGTCAGTGTGGGTATTCCAGCCCACCAGCTTGGGCGTGACGCCACTGCGCATGCCGTTGTCCAGCATCCATACAATGCCCTGTGCGTCCGTCCGAATGCCCAGCACTGAATCAAGCGTCAGGGCCCCATGTCCGCTTCTCTCATTCAAGCTACTGTTCGGAAAAGGAATGATGGCGTC
>DATKKB010000050.1:0-4213 GCA_035543095.1 Anaerolineaceae bacterium
TCGCTCGATCAAGCGCGGGCGAAAGATCATTTTTTTAGGGGGAGGAGGAGGATAAAGCTTCGTGGCCAATATTGGCGCGCGCATATGTTTATTATAAAGCACTCATCAGCGCAGGTGAAACAGGCTTAAAGTAAATTACGAGAGCGTAATCCAGCGTAATGGAAATAAAATTAATACTTCCTAGCAATACCTTCGCCAATTTAGGTTTTATCCCATTTACGGCCAAACATACTTACGGCCAATCGCTCGGATAAATTCTTCAAAATCATTGGCTATCGTGATCGCTTCATTGGCCTCCATTGGGATGAATGGGATCATTACGATTTTCCAAGGTTCGCCCTGAGTTATTTCAAATGCAAATAATTCTCCAGCTCCATTACTGCCAAATCCAAAATAGCCAGGTAAATCTTTGTCAATCTGGTAACCTTTATTCAACTCAATCACTTCTTCGGCAGGCCATAATTGGAACCAGCCTGGATTAATTCCAATTGAACCTTCGCCTCCATTGCTGTATTGCAAGAAAGCGACATATTCTTGCGGCAATCCAGGTACGGCATTGGCAATGAGATCCTGAACCTGCTTATGCCCCGCAGGTTCTTCCTTGTTCCAATCTCTATCCTTCAAAATAGCTGCAAAATCCATCATTTTGAGGGTATTCCCAATTAGCAATATCTTTATCAAATATGGGCTGAGAAAACAGGGCTTTTCGTAGAAGAGTAGAAGTCCGCCAAGACCAAAACTCACCACAAAAAGCCCATGACAGACATTTTAGCATTATTACAACCTATCGCACTGCTGATTTCAAATACAACCTTGCGGCAGTTCAGCCGAGTAGTCTTTGGCCTACTCGCCATGACGGGACGAGTCACGATGTTAGGGATCTCCCGCTGGGCAGGCAAAGGTGGTAGCTATCGCACCGTTCAGCGTCTCTACAATTCGCTTCTCCCTTGGGCAGAAATCTTCTGGGCTATCTTTCTCAAGTGTCTCTTTCAGCCAGGCGATGAATATATCTTGGGCGGGGATGAAGTGGTGGTAAGCAAAGCTGGAGAGGCGACCTTCGGAAAAGACTGCATTTTCTCCAACTTAGCCCAACGTGCCATTCCTGGATTAGCCTTCTTTACCTTCTCCTTGATCAACGTCCGTTTACGACGCTCCAGTCCCATCCGCGTAGAACAAATTGTCCGAAGTGCGGAAGAAAAAGCTGCTTGCAAAGCCAAGGCAAAAGCGCGTAAGGCGAAGGAATCCACGGAGAAACGAAAACCTGGACGACCAAAGGGTAGTAAGAACAAAAACAAACAATCAGTGGATCTCAATCCCGAGCTAAAACGTATCCAGAGCATGTTACAAGCCTTATTAAAGTTGATTGGCGACTTCATTCAACTGCATTATCTGGTCATGGATGGTCATTTTGGCAATTACCCTGCCGCCTGGATGGTTCAACAATGTGGATTGGATTTGATTTCCAAGCTCCGCCATGATGCCGCCTTATACCAACCCTATGATGGGCCAAAACCGAAGCGTGGGCCGTATCCCAAGTATGGGCAGAAGATTGATTATGATCACTTACCGACCCAGTATCTCAAGCAATCAAGCACGGAAGATGGAATTCGGACGGATATTTACCTGGCCAAGGTGTGGAATAAGGAGTTCCCTATCCCGCTCAACGTGGTCATCCTTCACAAAACCAACCTGACCACCCTGGCAGTCGCTCATGTCGTCCTCTTTAGCACAAATCTGGACTTACCTTTCGACAAGTTGATTGATGCGTATAAGTTAAGGTTCCAAATCGAGTTCAATTTCCGGGATGCCAAACAGTATTGGGGATTGGAAGACTTCATGAACGTTGAACAAACGCCGGTAACCAATGCCGCCAATCTTTCGCTGTTCATGGTCAATCTTTCACAGATCCTATTGGATCATTATCACTCGGATGATCCTTCTATGAGTGTCCTGGATCTCAAGACGCATTTTCGAGCGTCTCGCTATGTCGCAGAAACAATAAAAATGCTTCCGCAAAAACCTGATAATGATTTATTAGCCGCAATTTTTCTGCAAGTAGCCTGTTTAGGCAGAATTCACCCTGCTCAACCGGCTGTTTCTACTGCATAATTGGCGAAGGTATTGCTTAAAACAATGTAATTCTTTCAGGAAGTCTAAATCGGCTCAAACCGGGCGGTGAAATGACGCAGTAATGGCGGGGCGTAGGTGATACGGTATCCCAGTAGGCTGGAGGCCTGCTCCTTGAGCCGGATGAGGACGTCCGCCACGTAATCGAGGTGGCTTTGGGTGTACACCCGCCGCGGAATGGCCAGGCGCACCAGCTCGAGCTTTGGGTAAACCGCCTCGCCGCTGTCAGGGTCGGTGTAGCCGAACATGACCGAGCCGATCTCGACGCCCCGCACGGCGCCCTCTAGGTACAGGGCCGCGCCCAATGCCTGGCCTGGAAATTCGGCCTGCGGGATGTGCGGCAGCAACCTTCCGGCGTCGAGGTAAATGGCGTGCCCGCCCGGCGGCTCAACGATCGGGATGCCCGCTTCTAACAGGCGCTGGCCCAGGTAAGCCGTCTGACCCAGGCGGTAGGCCAGGTAGCTCTCGTCCAGGCCTTCCCACAGACCGGTCGCCATGGCGTCCAGGTCGCGACCAGCCAGCCCGCCGTAGGTTGGAAATCCTTCGCGCAGGATCAGCTCGTTGCTGACCTTCTGGAACAGCTCTGCCGAGCGCATGGCCAGGAAGCCGCCGATGTTGACCAGGGCATCCTTCTTGGCGCTCATCCAGGCCCCGTCCGCCAGGGCGAACATCTCGCGGGCGATCTCAAGGGTGGATTTGCCACTGTTGCCTTCCTCGCGCAGCTTGACAAAATAGGCGTTTTCAGCGAAGCGGCAGCAGTCGATAAAGAACGGAATCCCGAATTCGTGATAGGTATCCGCCGTGGCCCGCAGGTTAGCCAGCGAAACTGGCTGCCCGCCCCCGGCATTGTTGGTGATGGTGATGGCCCCGAAGGGAATATTGGCCGGTCCAACCTTCTGGATAAAGTCGCGCAGTTTCGGAATATCCATGTTGCCCTTGAAGGGGGCATTCAGGCCGGGATCGAAGGCGCTTTCGTTGACCAGGTTGACCGGCCGCCCGTTGCGAGCCCGGATGTTGGCGTCGGTCGTATCGAAATGCATATTCGAAGGCACCGACATGCCTGGGCGCACCAGCACGGCCGCCAGGATATTTTCAGCCGCCCGACCCTGGTGGGTGGGTACAAAATGCTCAAACCCGAAGATCTGGGCCATGGCTTCCTTCAGGCTGAAATACGAACGGGCCCCGGCGTACGACTCGTCGCCCTGCATGATGGCGGCCCACTGGTGCTGGCTCATGGCGCCGGTGCCTGAATCGGTCAGCAGGTCGACGTAAACGTCCTCGGCTCGTAAGGAGAACAGGTTATAGCCGGCCTGGCGCATGGCTGACAGCCGCTCGGCGGGGCTGATCAGGCGGATCGGCTCGACCATCTTAATGCGAAAGGGCTCGGGGGGATAGATGGGCATGGATACTCCGGTATAGGTAGGATGGATGATGTGAACCCTAAAGGGTGCTGCGCGAACGTGAAACGTAGAACGTAAGACTTGAAACGTGATTCGAGCGATCCTGACTGGATGGGGATAAGCAAGGATCAGACCAACCGCTCAAGTTTAACATTATCGATAACCTTTTGCCAACCTTTTAATTTAGTTCCTGGTGTGAAACTTCCCCTGGGGCTCCGCTGGGGTCTGCGACACCAGCGATAGCGGGTCATCCCTTACAGGGTGCTTCGCGAAGACCTGCCAGGAGCAGTTTTGCACCAAAAACTAGCTACCTTGTCGGTTTGTCCTAACCCCCCAACCTCATAGGCGCTAAAATAAGAATTTCAAACCACTAATCTTTTTTTTCTACCCTGCCCAGAAAGGCCGTAGGCAGGGGCGGGTTGGTGGCGTTCAGAATTCAATCCTTCCCGATAAAAGAGACCTGCCCAGGTCAGGTCGGAATGGGTTTGGCCAGGGGCGGGTCTGATTAAGGATGGAATCATTATCTGACAAGCACAGACCCGCCCCTACCCGAAATGGGACTCCTTATGCATTTCTGCAAGCAGACGTTGGCCAGGCCTTATTTTTGCGCCTGTGGGGAATTGCGGGAAAGGTCAGATTCAATTAATAATTTCTAGAAAAAATATATTAATGTTATTATTTAAATT
>DATKKB010000051.1:0-4427 GCA_035543095.1 Anaerolineaceae bacterium
TGAATGCCCCACCGGTGCTTTCAGTCATTCTGGCTTTTCTGGTAGGGATGAGCGTTTCTGCTTTGGCTGGTTATTTCCTGGAGAAGATTGCTTATCGGCCTTTACGCATAGCGCCGCGCCTGATCCCCTTGATCAGCGCCATTGGCTCTTCAATCTTTCTCCAAAATGCTGGCGAGGTTATGTTTGGCCCGCAGCGTCGCAGTTATACCAATCCCGTTCTTTTTAGCCGTGGAGCAGGTTGGACGATCGATGTAGCTGGCAATCCGGTCGTCATCACCTATACCGGCGTTTTGACTTTCATCCTTTCCATTATTTTGATGATCGGGTTGTACACTCTGGTTCAACGTACGAAATTGGGGCGTTCGATGCGCGCAGTGGCCCATGATAAACGGACCGCGGCATTAATGGGCATTGATGTCAACGATGTGATCAGCAAAACTTTCATTATCAGCGGCGCCCTTGCAGGTGCGGCTGGTGTGATGTTTGGCATCCACTTGGGGATTGTTTATTATTATGTCGGATTTCTGCCCGGAATTAAGGCATTCACCGCGGCAGTATTTGGCGGCATTGGAAATATCCCGGGAGCTATGGTAGGTGGATTATTGTTGGGCAGCATTGAGAGCCTTGGGCCTGCAGCGTTGAATATCGATTTCCAACTTAAGGATGTGATTGCGTTCGCCATTTTGATCCTGGTGCTCCTCTTCCGCCCATCAGGTCTCCTTGGCCAGGTTCTTTCGGAGGAGAAAGTATGAATTCGAAATCTCTTCGCAATGGACTACGCTCTGGGACCATCTTTTCCGTCATCATTATTTTCTTTTTCTTGATTGGCTTTATTATCACCGGCCCAGCTCTGGTGGCCAAATTATTTGGAATTTATGTCCAACAAGGCGCTCCGCCGGATGTAAGCATGCTGGCAATATTCCTTGGCCTGTTAGGGTTATGGGCTGGAATTATGGCTGCCAAACCGGTGGACTCAGATACATACTTTAGCACGGGTGGCGCCGGATTAGCGGCCGGCGTTCTGTCTGGCCTGGTATCGGGCGTTTTTGGCTATTCGTTTGGGACGCTTTATGCTGCCGGGATCGATATGCGTAATTATCTGAGCAACGTATCGCCGCCCAGCGTTAATTACTTTATTTTTAATCAAGCTCCACTCGTCGGAGCCCTGATTTTGCTGGTTCTGTTGAGCCTATCCGGGTTATTAGGTGGGCTTTTAGCAAAAGCCATGCGAGGAGAACGGCGGCGAGCCTTTAGCAGTAATCTGCGGGATCGTTGGGCAAATTTAAAAAACCAACCTCTGATTCTAAAAGCAGAGAAATTCCGTTGGACCCGCTATATCTTGATGGGTTTGGTGTTGATCTTGCTGGCTTTCTTACCTACCCAGATCGGCTCCTATTGGGATTATGTGATCGGCACTGTTGGAATTTATGTCATCCTTGGTTTGGGCCTGAATATCATAGTCGGCCTAGCTGGCCAACTGGTGCTCGGTTACGTGGCATTTTTTGCAATTGGCGCATATGCCGTGGCATTGTTGAATGCTCCACGCCCGCTCGACTTATTGGTGGGCTTCTGGGTGGCGCTTTTAGCCGCGATCGTCTTTTCGGCGTTAGCAGGTCTCTTGGTCGGCCTGCCGATTCTTAGCCTGCGAGGAGACTACCTGGCTATTGTAACCCTGGGCTTGGGCGAAATTATTCGGATATTGCTGAGCAGCGACGCGATGACTCCTTTTACTGGCGGCCCGCGTGGCGTCCCAAATATTGGCGGGCCCGTTATTTTTGGCTTGGATTTTTCCAACGATATTGATTTACTGTATTTGATCTTACTTTTCGTCCTCCTGGCGATTTTTATCTCTCAGCGTATCCAGAATTCTCACACGGGGCGAAGCTGGGTTTCCATTCGTGAAGACGAAACCGTTTCCAAAGCTACTGGGGTGGATACCTTTCGCTCCAAATTGTTAGCCCTGGCCTTGGGAGCGGCCTTTGCCGGGATAGGTGGCGCTTTATTTGCCGTGCGTAACCAGTTCACCGGGCCTGAAGACCATGGGTTAATGGTTTCGATCAATGTTCTGGCGCTGGTGATCGTTGGCGGCATGGGCAGCATTCCGGGTGTTATCCTGGGCTCATTTGCGCTGAAAGGCCTCCCGGAGATTCTGCGCGAGCTGGATAACTATCGTTTGCTATTTTTTGGAGCGCTGTTGGTGGTCATGATGATCCTCCGCCCGGAGGGTTTATGGCCAGCCCGGCGGCAGCGGATTGAAAAGGCCAGCCCTGAGGAGGTGCTGGAACCAGCCGAAAAGCTTGAAGCTGTGCCCAAGCCGGTGGATCCATTGCCTGCCAAAGGGGAGGAAAAAACATGACAACCATGATTGAAGCCTCCCAGGTAAGTAAATTCTTTGGCGGACTGGTAGCTGTCAATAAGGTTGACCTGGTTGTTCCGGAGCATAGCATTGCCAGTATCATCGGTCCGAATGGAGCAGGCAAGACAACCCTTTTCAATTGCGTATCTGGCTTTTATAAGCCGGAGCGCGGCGAGATTGTTTTCAAGGGAAAGCGGATCAATGGTCTCTCGACAAACCAGATCGCTGACCTGGGTATTGCGCGAACTTATCAAAACATTCGCCTGTTCGCAAACATGACCGCAATCGAAAATGTGATTGTCGGCCAGACTCCCCACCTGAAGACGACCTGGCTGGATGCAGTTTTCAACACCCGCCGTTTTGGTAAAGAAGAAAAAACAGCCGTTGAAGAAAGCCGGCGGTTGCTAAAATACACCGGCTTGGCCGGCCTGGGCGATAACCTGGCCCGTAACCTTCCCTATGGTGCTCAACGCCGGTTGGAGATCGCGCGGGCGCTGGCCAATAAGCCCTCCCTGCTGCTGCTCGACGAGCCGACCGCCGGTATGAACCCCCAGGAAACCGCCGTGATGACTCGTTTCATCCGCAGCCTGCGCGATGAACTGGGTATCACCATCATCTTGATTGAGCATGATATGCGTGTAGTGATGGATATCTCGGACCAGATTTCGGTCCTGGATTATGGAGTGAAAATTGCGGAGGGGAAACCCAAAGAAATCCAGGCGAACCCGAAGGTGATTGAAGCTTACCTTGGCCCAGGCGCGGCTGCTTTGTCCCAAAAATACCAACGCCAGAGGCATGCCTCCAATGCTTGAAATCAAGAATCTCCACGTTCATTATGGGGCAATCCATGCGTTACAAGGAATAAACTTTCACCTAGATGAAGGTGAGATCGTAACATTAATCGGTGCCAATGGCGCTGGAAAATCCACCACGCTGAATACGATCTCCGGGCTTGAACGCGGCAAATCTGGTCAGATCCTTTTCCAGGGGGAAGACCTCACCCAGGTTCCAGCGCCACTGATCGTGCACAAAGGGATCATCCAAGTCCCGGAAGGGCGAAAAATTTTTGCGCCATTGACGGTTTTGGAAAATTTACAGATGGGCGCTTTCACTTTGAATGATCGCGACCAGTTTCAGAAGGACCTGGAAGGTGTTTTTGCGCGTTTCCCCCGCCTGAAAGAACGCAGCAAACAGCTTGGCGGCACACTTTCCGGCGGCGAGCAGCAAATGTTAGCTATTGCCCGCGGCCTGATGGCACACCCTAAGCTTCTTCTTTTGGATGAACCCTCTATGGGCCTGGCGCCGATCCTGGTGGAGCAGATTTTTGATATCATCCAGGACATCAATCACCAGGGCACGAGCATTTTGCTGGTGGAACAAAACGCCCAGATGGCGCTGTCGATTGCCAACCGGGGCTACGTGATGGAGACCGGCCGGGTGGTGCTGGAAGGCAAAGCCGACGATCTGCTGAATGACCCAATGGTCCAATCCGCTTACCTCGGCGGGTAATATTCTCCCAAAAAAAGGAGATGGTTTGTGGTCCGGGTATACCCGCACGAAATAAACCATCTCCTTTTTATTTCTGGGCAGAAACAATCAAATCGACTGCATGGGGAATGACCCGGATTTCAACCGGAGTCTGCCCGACAACTTCGCCGTCGGCCTGGACGATCAGGGGTTTCTTCGTCTTAATGAATATTTCGCTGGCTGCCTGGAAACCTCGGAACTCGGGCTGCCGGTTTTTGCCTCGCACCAGGATGTTCCAGGCGACCGTCAACATTCCAAAGATCGAGCGCGGCTTAATCACGCACACTTCAATTTTACCATCCCCGGGGTGGATGTTAAGGCGGGTCGGCAGCTCTCCCAGCCCTACCAGCGTGCTGTTTACGACCATGACTTCCGCCGCTCGTATTTTGCGATGCTTTTGATCGATGACCATGTGGAATCCGATCCGGCGCAGGCCGATGAGCTGCAGCGCCAGGTTCCACAAGTATGCCAGGAAACCAAACCGGCGCTTGGCGATCCGGTTCGTGCTGCTGATCATGGAAGAGCTGAACCCGGCGCTGACGAC
>DATKKB010000052.1:0-5781 GCA_035543095.1 Anaerolineaceae bacterium
ACAGAACAAATGGGCCGGCCATCTTTCTGTTCATTTGCATCCTCCTGTTTTTGGTGGGCGGCGGCATCGCTCAGGTTGGTTTTTTCCTTATCGCTTGGGCAGTGTCCACCCGGATCAACCAACCAATCAACTGGTGGAAACGCGATTTATCTGGAAAAGCGAGAATGCGAATGGCAAGATTATGGCCGGCATTCTTCACCGCAGGGTACCTTTTTCTCTTTATTGGCATTGCCATCTGGCTGATATTCACGCCACCCGGTACGAGCTTTTCAGAGCACATTTCTGCTTATCTACTCTGCTGGTTCTCTCTATGTATCAGCCTGGTCTTTCAATTATTGACGATCGTCTCCGGTTTTGCCATGGATATTGAAAAGCAGGAAAGTCATTTCTAACGCCGCAAATCTGCGCCATAAAATTCAGCGGAAAAATCGCAATGCATCAGGATGATTCTGGCATGGTTGAGAATGGCAATACAGGTCAGAACAACCCCAGCGCCCAATTTGCGTATATTATTATAGATTCCGTGACATAATCTTTTTGCTGTCGATTCGCGATTATATGGCCTTGATTTAGAGAACTGTACTTCTACCGGAGGCTGGATAATGCCAACCAAGACCATCTACCACCGCATGAAAGGTCTTAATGCACGTATAATCGAGCTGCGCTTACACCGTCACCCGGTCATGATCCGATTGATCATGAACCTTTTCGATTGCCTGCCCCTGCGGTTCAACCGCGCCACCCTGGATAAATATTGTCAAGCAAAAACGATGGTAATCTTGCATCCGATCAAGGAATTAAACCACGTTCAAGTGATAAGCTGAATATGAGACCCAACCCATGCAAATGCTCAGAAGTTGCCAAAGGATAACGAGGTTTGAGAAGCAATAACGGAAAACTGGTCTCTCAACTCCGGCGAACTTCGGCAGAGTAAATTCGCTGACGCCTTTTTGAAATTAAGAGAGGAAGGTCAACATGAAACTGCTATGGAATATACCACACCGGGTAAGTCATGGCATGTGTCCCGTCAATGGGATTCGAGACCTGGTTCAGTGGCGTTCTCACCGGGATTGGTCAAACGAGTTTTTATGGGGACTCGGGCAGGGCGGAGGATTTGCCTACCTTCGCTTCAACGCAGCCGATCCGCCGCGACAGGTCTATACGGGCATATCAACTCCACGCCAGCATAGATACCTGGCAGAGCTTCTTGGGGCCGGTTTCACCGAGATCGAAAACCGGGCATTCAAGTTTTCCTGGGCCAAGGCGCAGGCAGCCCTAGAAAGAGGCACTCCTCCAATACTTGGCCCTCTGGATATGTATCACTTGCACTACTACACCGACATCTTTCACCACCGGCATATCCCGATTCATTTCGTGCTGCTGGTCGGCTGTGACGATGATACCGCCTACATACACGATACAGATAAGCCTACCGTTCAGGCAATTTCATTGACTGAGCTGCAACTGGCTTGGGATGTGAATGTACCGGGCTTGGGCAAACGAAATCGGCTGGCAGTTTTGGATATTCCAGAGGACCTTCCCCCAACCGAAGCACTCATCCGCAAATCCATCGCCGATGAGTGCCAAACCATGCTGCATCCGCCGGTCAGTTTGGTGGGCATACCGGCGATGAAGAAACTCGCAGGAGAAATTGCTGGCTGGCCGAAGGAGCTAGGAGAGGAGACAGCAGCCAGGTGCCTGCGACAGGTGCGTGAGTACCTGAACTCACCGCCCGATTTGGAGGGAAATCACCTTACCGCCGGGAGGGACTTGTATATCGCGTTTCTGCAGGAAGCCGGTGAAATGGCCGGTTTAGATTTCTCTGGAGCTGTTGATCATCTACGTGAATCAATCGCGATCGTCCCTGGACTTGCGGGGGCTATTCAGCAAAACGATCTGGAGAAAGCCGCAAACTGCCTTGACCAAATAGCGGAAGTAGAGGCTAAGGCTTATTCGGGGTTGAGCAAGATCGTGGAAGGAATGAGCCTTCCGACATCAGGATAGAACCATGGAAAAGCCATCTATGACGCCATTATTTTTCTTCCTGCTTATCCTGGTTTACCCCAAGGTAGATAGCTTCGCCTTTCGGGTTACCGCCTTCAATGGTCTCCTCTACGGCTTGTTTAATCTGACCCACTAGTTCAATCCAGACATGGCCTGGTCAGGTGTGGTGCATCTGCTGTTGTTGATCCTCTCACTAGTGGCGCTGTTGTTGCCCCGAATGGTCCCAAGGACAGGCACCCGATCTCCCTGAGAAGACCTGGGTCGAGAAAATGCTCTACCCTACGTGTGGCTGTTGATTAAAGGTGTAAATGTCAAAGCGTGGGTTATACGTGCGTTTGCATCTGCCTGAACATAACCTCTGCTGAAAAAAAAGAAAAAACAATCAAAGCGAATAAAACAAGGCTTTAAAACGTTTATACAAATAGAGTATTGGCCCTTTAGGAGTTGCTGTGGTTTCAGGGGCAAAATGCGCAGCACTTTGCCCCTGAAACCACGTTAAAACCCAAAGATCCAGAGTACTAATATATTCAAATGGAGGATAAAATGACTACTGAACCAACACTAACGAAACAAGAACACTTGAAACCAGCCATGATTCAGCGTGGCGGCGGCTCAGATTCCTTTTATGGAATCGGGCTCATTGGCGCGTGGGTCTATTACTTCAAGCGCGCCACCACAAACCAGGAACGTTTCCAGGCTTTCCTCAAAGGCCTCGTCTGGCCGGCATTTTTAGTCTACGAGCTGTTCGTATTCCTGGAAAAGAAGTAATCCTGCTTTTTTGCAAGAAATGGTAATGGCGGTAAGGCTGATTGTTTTTGCTGGTTGGCTTATTTATCCCAGTTTTTCCTTTTCCCGGACTTCAAAGCAATTACTTACTTGAGTTATCCGGTTGGTCTTATTGCGGAACTTTCACTAACTTTGTGGCTTTTGATCAAGGGGGTAAAGGATCAGAAACCGGCTGCAATTCAGGCCGGCTAAAGGCCGGAAATAAAAATGACCACCTACAGGATAAGGGAAGGCGCCATAAATGAAAAAATCAGAAAAGCTTTGGGACATGACAGCCAATACCAGGGCGGATCATGAAATAGCAGGAGCATTTGCAGAGCTGGAGCGAGGCGTTTATGCTGCGTTAGAGACCTATTCCAATGTCCACCGGGGCAGCGGGCATAACTCGATGGTGACCACGCATTTGTTCGAGCAGGCCAGGGACATTGTCCTGGAATACCTGGGGCTGAACAAAGACAAATACGTGGTCATCTTTTGCACACCCAAAAGGGCAGAGGCGCTCAAGGCACAACTTAAGCCTGACAGTTATCAGAGTGTTTCAAGCCAGGACATCGGCCTGCCACTCGGTGTAAGGGCATTGGCTGTCGACAGAAAGGCATTGCCCACAGGCATTCCATTCCAGGCCGGCGGGGGGACGGCCAGGCTCGTCTCCCCTGGTTGGGTCATCTGGGCCCAGGCGCCGGACAGATTCGAGGCTGGCACGCCCGCCATCGTCAACGTCATCGCGTTTGCCAGGGCGCTGCGGCTGATCCACCATTTCGGAAATGAAATCTTCCGGCCCGAGGCCACCAAAATTTCGGCAGACGCTGAAAAGCAGGCAGCCGCTGAAATTCTGTGCCACGACGAGCTGGAGAAATTCACCGGGCGAGAGCTGTTGGATGAGCTCAGGCAGACCTTGATCGGTCGCGGGGTTCGTGTTCCAACGGTTGAAGGCGCCAGGCCCTATATTAACCTGGACAACGCCGCCAGCACGCCCACTTTCACCCCTATCTGGGAGGCGGTGTGCCAGACATGGCGCCAGCCCAGGCAGGTACAGAGAGAGATCGTTCTTCAGGTCAAGTCCATCTGCGCCGGTGTACTGGGTGCGCCCCTGGCAGCCTACGATGTGATCTTTACTTCCAACACTACCGAAGCCATCAACCTGGCAGCTGAAAGTTTGAGCAAAGAATTCGAGCCTGGTTTCGAACCTGTTGTGCTTAACACGCTCCTTGAACACAACTCGAACGAGCTGCCGTGGCGCAAGGTTCCCGGTTATTCGCTCATCCGGTTTCCGGTAGACGCTGAAGGTTTTATCGATTTGAACGAGCTGGAGACCCTCTTGTGTGCGTTCAATCAGGAGGGCCGGCACGGAAAGAAACGGATTAAGCTTGTGGCCGTGAGCGGCGCTTCGAACGTCCTCGGCGTGTTCAATAGCCTTGCGGAGATCAGCCGCATCGTTCACCGGTATGGGGCGCGCATGCTGGTAGACGCGGCGCAGATGGTCGCCCACCGCAAGGTCGAGATGGAAGGATGCGGAATAGACTATCTCGCCTTCTCTGCCCATAAGGTGTACGCGCCATTTGGCAGCGGCGTGCTGTTAGTTCGGAAGGGGCTGCTTAATTTTAGCCCCGCTGAACTGGAGCTGATCCAATCGTCCGGCGAGGAAAACGCAGGGGGCATCGCCGCCTTGGGCAAAGCGCTTCTGCTTTTGAAGCGGATCGACCTGGACTTGATCCAGGAGGAAGAACAGGCTTTGACCAGGCGGGCATTGGACGGCCTTGCGCAAATACCGGGCCTGACGGTCTACGGGATAAAGGATCCGGACTCGCCCAGGTTTGCGCAAAAAGGCGGTGTCATTGTTTTTAGCATGAAGGACGTGATGCCCAACCTGGTGGCCAATGAACTGGCCGAGCAAGGCGGGATCGGTGTGCGATACGGCTGCCACTGCGCTCATCTGTTGATCAAGAGTCTGCTCAATGTCGGTCCGCTGCTGGAGCGTTTCCAGGGACTGATGCTGACCGTGTTACCCCAGATTTCGCTGCCCGGATTGACCCGGATGAGCCTGGGCATTGAGAACGACGAAGCAGATGTGGACAAATTGATTGAAGTGTTGGGTAAAATTGCCCGGCATCCCCGAGCCCGGGTGGACAACCCGTTCACTTCCAGGCAAAATGGAGCAGCCCGCCCACCCCAGACAGCTATCGAACAGCAGATGGACGATTTCGCCAGGGCTGCTGGACAAAAAGTCTATTCTCTAAGTTAAAACAAGACCACCCATCCGAATAAAATCCCGGCAATCCCCGTTATGGATATAGAAGGTCTCAAATAGAGGATGTCGCAACGTGGTTGAACTAAACCCGGTAGTTGAAGACAGCCTGGTCATCCAGGCCAAACAAGGCGACCGCAACGCATTCAGCGAGCTGGTTGGCCGCTGCTACGAGAACGTGATCAGGGTGGTCTACCACCTGTGCGGCGATGCTCAAATCGCTCAAGATGCAACCCAGGAAGCTTTCATCCGAGCCTGGGTCAGGCTGCCGAGTTTTCAGCCACGGGCTCCATTTCGCAATTGGGTGTACCGCATCGCCATCAATACTGCTCTCGATACCCTGCGTCAAAAACCGGTAGAGAGTATCGAAAATAGTGAAGGAATGCTGACATTGGCCGAAAAAAGTCCAGGCCCCGAAGCGGCCTACATTGAAAAAGAGCAGGTCGATTTCCTGCAAGGTGCGGTCAAAGCGCTTCCGGAAGCGGCGCGCACAGTTCTGGTTTTGCGGGAATATGGCGAGCTGACCTACGCTGAAATCGCCACTGTGCTCGAAATCCCGGTCGGCACGGTAATGTCGCGCTTGAATTACGCCCGCAACCGTCTACGGGAGATGTTGCGGAAATATCGTTATGAAACGGAGGGTGAAAATGCCTGATCAAATGAGCAATAAACTGGGCGCCTACCTTGACGGTGAGCTGGACCGGCAAGGCCAAATCGAAATGGAGGCTCACCTCGAAACCTGCCAG
>DATKKB010000053.1:0-10639 GCA_035543095.1 Anaerolineaceae bacterium
TCATGCAAAATGAACCGATCGAAGTCACGATCAAAGTCACCCATGTTCTCGAAAGCCCCGGCATCTCTTATTTGATACGAGGCGGTGGAGTTTTGCGTGGCCGCCGAAGGCCGGCCAGCTTTTTTGATACGAGGGGGTGAAGTATTTTGAAAGTGCGAAGAACTTTCAAAATACTCCGCTCGTTCGTTTTGGCTGACCGGCGAAGCCCGGCCAGCCTATTTGAACCGAGGGGGTTTTAGAAAATGCGGAGCATTTTCTAAAACCCCCTCGTTCGTTTTGGGTGACCACCGAAGGCCGGCCTATGAAATATAGCTGACCTGTTGTCGCGCCGGCTGGTGGGCCACTGCAGATGGATTAAGGCCTTTAACAATCAGCCAGAGTGCGAAAACCATCTCTTGCAGTGCAATCGGTAAGTTAAAAACCATCTGAAGGGTATCACTCATGGGGATGATTTTGAGCGTTATCAACACGCTGGATAGTATGGTCAACCCGATTCCAACCAGTCCCCATCCGGACAGCCAGCGAGGAACGAGTCGGTATTGAAAAAAGACGGAATAATACATTAGAGCAGCGATGCACCAACTCAGCAGCATGGCCCCATTGTTCATCCAATTAGTACCGGCTCTGATAATGGTTCCCAGGGTTTGAAGACTGGCGGAATTGGCAGCGCCCGCTCTTACAAATTCCTGGCTTAATGACAGCAAGCAGATCGTGCTAACGCCTCCTGCCACCTGGATCATTCCTTCAATGATCCTGAACCCGGCGACTGCAACCGCCTGGCCTTCACGATACTTTTTCATAATTGGAAAAAGCGCAATGCCGATGCCGGCGCAGGACATTGCCATGAGGAATTGGAGAAATGCCGCGATGGTGATCTGGCCTTCATTGGCCGAAATCCTTGCCAGGTAATCGGACTCGCTGAGAATAGGGCTTTCAATGGAAGCGGCGATTACGCCTGTAACGGTCCCAAGGATAAACAATGTCCCCACAACTACTGTATTCATTCTATCTGTGCGCATGTTATGATTCTCCTCTTACTTCATAATCAAACACTTCACCAATTTTGACGCCGAATGCATCGGCGATGCGGAATGCCAATTCAAGCGAGGGTGAATACTTGCCGGCTTCAATTGCAATGATGGTTTGTCTTGAAGCTCCTGCCTTTTCGGCGAGCTCCTGTTGGGTCATCTCGTTGGCAAAAAAACGCAACCTCCGGATATTGTTTGAAATATAGATTTTCTTAGCCATTACGGATACCCCTCCTGTAATAGTACAGTTGGGCAGCTCCTTCAAAGAGCGAACTTCCGCTGAAGGAAATGAACAAAATATTGAGCATCACCGCGGGAGGGTAGTCTAAGGCCAGGCTTACGAGCGCGGCGATAAATCCGATCCCGGCGATGATTAAACCGGCCCGCATTGATTTCAATTCGATCAGCTTATCCATCTCATCTTCAACAAATTCAGCTCCGATAGCTTTATCAATTTCTTTATCTTCTATACTTTCATCCTGGATTTTTTTCTTTGCGGCAATGGCTATCGAAAGCAGAATGTGAAAAACGATCTGAATGGCAATTGCGGCAGCTATACCGATGCCGATAAATATCAGGATGGTGACTGCCCAAGATTTCAAATCACCTGCGGCGATAGCGCCTGACTGGAATCGACCGAACGCATAGAAGCAATACAAACCCAAAATCAATGCTCCTGTTCCGATACTAACGATGGCCCTTTTTTCCTGGTATGACATGGTGGGTGTGTTCCTTCCGGTGAGTAAACTTTGATAGACATATAGTAACATAAAACATACAAAATGTCAAGTGAATTTTACATTTAAGCACCTTATCCAATCTTTCAGAGTGTGGTTTCCATTTGACATAAGTACGCCATTGGCGTATAATCATTATTAGGAGCGGCGGTGTCCGGATAATCTATTACTGGGCGGTCGTTCATGGCCGAATCCTGAGGCTTTTTGTGTATGCCAAAAACGAGCATGATAACCTGATTACCGGACAATTAAAAGCATTGCGGCGGATTATTGAGGAGGAATACCCGTGAAAGACGAACTGTTTGCTGAACTGGCTGCCAGCGTAAAGGAAGGCGGAGCAATTTTGCGCGGCGAAAAAGAAGCCGCTCGTACCTTCCATCTCGATCCTCTGGATATCAAGCACATCCGCGAAAGCTACCATTTGACCCAGGAGAAGTTTGCTGCTATGTTAGGCATCAGCGTGCGCACTTTGAGGAACTGGGAGCAAGGGCGGCGCGTGCCGGAAGGCCCAGCGATGGTGCTGCTCCGGGTAGCAGATAAGCATCCAGAAGCGGTTTTGGACGCAATTCGAATTGGTAAGGACGCAGAATTTAAAAGACTCTGATTCAGGCGATTTGCAAAGGAGAAAACCATGAATGAGCAAGTGGGTTTGTGGATTGACCATCGCAAGACAGTAATCGTGACCTTTGATAATGAGATCGAGACGACCCGGAGCATCCGATCGCACATGGAAAAGCATGTCCGCTTTTCAAGTGGTGGGGGGCCGAGAAATTCCGGTGGTATCCAAGGATCGCCCGCAGAGGATGTGCGGGACCGGCAGTTTGAAGGCCATCTTGATCGATATTACGATGAGATCATTGCTATCATTCGGGATGCTGATTCTATCTGGATTATTGGGCCTGGCGAAGCAAAGGTCGAGCTCAGCAATCGGCTTAAGAGCGAAGAGCTTGGAGGACGAATTGTGGGTATCGAAACGGTTGATAAGATGACGGATCGCCAGATTGCTGCTCTCGTCCGGGATCACTACGGAAAAAAAGGGGGGAAGAAATAAGGTACCGGCCAACAATCCAGGAATGGCAATTGAAATCACGCCAACCACGCGGATCGGGATATAATAAGACGGTAATCGGGTAAATATGATACACATTATCGATTTATATTCAAAAAGGAGCGTGGGATATGTTGAACCTGAATTCAATAATGATCGGAACGAAACAATTCAAGGCGCTCACAGCCTTCTATGAAAAGGTCATCGGAAAACCGCCGGATATGGCTGAGCCTGAAAGCGGCTTCGTTGGCTGGCAGGTGGGCAATGGCTACATGGGCGTGCTGGAGCATTCCGAAATGGGCGGCGCCACGAAAGACCCCGGACGAGTCATGCTGAATTTTGAAACGACCCAGGTCCAGGAAGAATTTGACCGGATCAAGGCCCTGGGTGGGGCAGTCATCCGTGCCCCCTACCAAATGGGCAACGGGATGATCGCAACCCTGGCCGATCCGGATGGCAACTACTTTCAGCTTATGACGCCGATGGAAATGTGAATCAATCCAGGTAAGATGTTTATGATCGGCTCCGGCAGTCTGACCCTGGCTTACGGGTTCGGCCAGTCGGCGGTAGGGTGCAGGCCGGTTGGACGGACAAAACGAGTTGCGAAATCGTACCTGACGGGTTGGATTGTGTATATTATTTCAGTGAAATGTTAGTGGTGTGTCAAGGGTGAAACTATTCTTTGTAATAGCGACTTTAGTCGTTACCACTGGACAGTATCGACTTAAGTCGTTACTACGAAGTTATAATTTGACGATAGATAGACTACCAGGGCATCCAGCATTTTACTGAAATAATATACGATCAAATGCCGGGATTCTACTCGATGGAGAAGAAACTGGAATGACAGATCCGTATGCAGAGTAAGGCGAGGGGCGAAATGAAAAAGGTGCTTAAAAACCTGATGGATCAGGCGCTTCACTGGTGCTCCTCCGTGCTCGGGCCAGTTGAGGTGATGTCTGACGCAAGCAAGACTCACGGAGGTCACGAGTCGTCGACCTGCCGCCTGCGCACACCAGCCGGATTCTGTTATCTAAAGGTCCACCAGACCCCATCGCACTGGAATAATGAGATTTATGCCTACGAACGATGGGCCTGCGCATTCGGTGATTTTGCTCCCCGGCTGCTGGCAGTGCGCGACGAAGAGCCGCTGGCGCTGATTACCAGTGAACTGCCCGGGCAGATCGTTGAGGACGCCCGGCTTTCCCCGGCCCAGGAGCGAGCTGTATGGCAAGCAGCCGGCGCTGCGCTCACCGCGCTGCACCAATTGGGACCGGGCGAGCGCTTTGGCTTATGCCGGCGTGACGGAATGTACGCTGAGGATTTTGGCCAGGACGCCAGAGAAGCCGTTTCCGGGCGACTCAAAAGCCAGATTGACCGTGCTGTCCAGGGCGGTTACATAGATGAAAGCGAGCTGGCTGTGGTCCAGGCCGCCTACGACCTGGTCCCGGCGTTTGCAGGCGAGCGACCAACTCCGTGCCACCGCGATTACATCGCCGCCAACTGGCTCGTCAGCCCCGAGGGAACCTGGGCAGGGATTATCGATTTCGAATTTGCTTTTTGGGACGTACGCGTCGCCGATTTCAGCCGGGATCCGAATTGGTGCTGGATACGCCGTCCTGATCTAGTTTCAGCTTTTTTCGAGGGGTATGGGCGTGCGCTCACGCCGGCTGAGGAGCAGCAACTCCTGGTAGCCCAGGTGGAATATGCCCTGGGGGCCATTCTGTGGGGGCACGACTACGCTTTCTACGGCTTCGAGCAGGAGGGGCGCGCGGCCCTGGCTCATCTCTCTGCATTTCTGTAAGGTGCGGGGCAGGTTGGCTGTGAAGGAATTTAAGGATGGCTAATCATTAAAAATTTAAGAGAATTTCTACCATTTTTATTAAATATGGGGTATAAAGGAGAGAAAAAGCATTTAGGAGAAATGGATTGACTACTTCTGCGAATATTGCTGTTAAATCTACTTTTAGAAGCCTCCGGTTCACACAGCACCGTGATTTCCAAAAAACGCTCAACGAGCGTGTCAATGCCTACCTGCGCGACAGCCACATCCCCGGGCGCGACCTGCCGGTTATGTACTTCAAGACGGCGGTCGCGCTGGCCTGGTGGCTGGGCACGTACCTGCTTTTACTGCTCGGCCATTTCTCCTCACCTGTTAACATCATCCTGTGCCTGGTGTGGGCGCTGTCCATTGCCTCAGTTGGATTCAATGTCATGCACGACGCCAACCACGGCGGCTATTCGGATCATCCGGTCGTCAATAAAATCGTCAGCCTCAGCGCCGAGATGCTAGGCATGAGCGGATTTCGCTGGCGCATCAAGCACAACGTGTGGCATCACACTTATACCAACATCTCCGGCCTGGATGATGACGTCGAGACGTTTGGGCTGATGCGCCTCACGCCGCGCGCTCCGTGGAAGCCGCTTTTCAAGGCCCAGGTGTGGTACTTCCCGGTGGTGTACAGCATGATCGGCTTCGACTTCATCCTGCGCGACTTCATGATGGCCCTGTTCGGCAAGTCCGACGCCAATCACGTCTACCCGAAAATGGGCGCGGCGGACAAGCTCACGTTCTGGGCCGGTAAGCTGTTCTTCTTCGTAATCATGTTTGCGCTTCCTCTGCTGGTCTTCCCCTGGTGGCAGGTGCTGGTCGGCTTCCTGATCGTGATGGTAACGGTAGGCCTGGTCATGGGCGTCGTCTTTCAACTGGCGCACATCAACGGCGACACTGCCTTCCCGGAGCCGGTGGGCACGCCTCAGCACATCGAAAACGAATGGGCCGTGCACCAGGTTGAGACGACCGCCGATTTCGCCCCGCGCAACCGGCTGTTGAATTTTTACATCGGCGGGCTGAACTACCAGATCGAGCATCACCTGCTCCCACACATCTGCCACCTGAACTACCCGCGCATCGCGCCGATTGTGCGAGCGACGTGCGAGGAGTTTGGCATCCGCTACACCTGCTATCCCACGTGGCGCGCCGCCTTCGCGTGCCACCTGCGTGAGCTACGCCTGCTTGGGCGGACTCCTGCGCTAAAACGAAATTGAGGTAAAGATCTCGTAAAGATGTTTGCTGAATAAGCTGGCCGGCCTTCGGCGGCCACTCAAAACGAACGAGCGGAGTATTTTGAAAGTGCGAAGCACTTTCAAAATACTCCACCCCCTCGTATCAAAAAAGTTATAGTAGATATGGAGGGAAAATATGCCCAGGGATTCTAAGAAACCGGACGCCCCGCCTTTGTCCAGCCCACAGACATCCAAAATTTCCCCGGAAAATATTGAGCAAGAGCTCAATGCAGCCCTGCAAGCTGAAGATTATACCCGAGCGCTGGAGGTGCTCGATTCCGCGCCGCGCTGGATGAAGCGCCAGCCGGAATTTATGCTGTCCCGCGCCACGGTGCAGCTTACGCTGGGTAATTACCAGGAAGCCCTGCGGGGTTTTCGTGAAATTGAGCGAAAAAACCCGCGCTTTACGCCGCTGTATTTTCCGTTAGCGCTGTTCTACTTGGATAATGATTGGCCTGCCCATGCCTTGCAAGCCGCCAAACGCGCCCAAGCTGACCGTGATTTAACCGATGAAGACCGCGCCGCGCTGGAACAGTTAATAGTTGATGCGACGGACATTATCCAGTATGAAGCCAGCGAGTCAGGCCTGAATTTGGAAACCATGCAGCGAGCATGTATTTTTAATGAGCAGGCGCAAATGGCAATGGACGAAGACAGGCTGTCTGAAGCGGATTACCTGTGCAAAGAGGCCATCAAAATTGCTCCCAATTGGAGTCCTCCGTATAACAACCGCGCCCAGGCCATTTATTTTTCAGGAAAAATAGCAGAAGCGATTGCTGTTTCAGAAGCCTTGCTGACCCGCTCTCCCGAAAATACGTACGCGCTAAGCAACCTTGTTACCTATTATATCGGCCTGAACCAACCGGAGCAGGCGCGGGAATATGCCAGGCGCCTTGAGAAGCTCTCCCAAAAATTCGCTCCTGACGGAGAGGAAATCGAGCATGTTATCACTGCATTAGCCCTGGTAGAAGATACCCCTGCCCTTTGGGATCTTGCCAGGCGCTACCTCGCTCAGCCCTCCGACGCCTTGTTCGGCCGCTCCTGGCTGTGCCTTTCTGTGGCCGCGATTCGCAGCGGAAATTGGAAAGATGCGCTGAAGCTGATTAAAAAAGTAAACAAAGATGAACTATCCCCAGAAGGGGAGAGACTTCTGAAGGAGCTCAAAACAGCCACAAAACCGGACTGGCCTGGCCTGTCATGGATGCCTCCCGCCTACCCGGGCGCCGATCAATTCTTGCATTCCAAAATGTTGGCCGAATGGGATGCTTTGCTGCAAACTTTTAGCGACCCTTTATCGCCTTCTCAAAAGCGCAAGCTCGATAATTTTTATCAGAAATACCCGTTTATGCTTGCTGCGCTGAAACGTCTGCTTTGGGATGAAACCGCCCATTCAAGCGCCTTGCAAAGCCTTGTGCAATTCGAATTGCCCGAGGCGGACGCTGAGATTTTACGCTTTGCCTTGAGCCAGTCCGGCAACTACGAGGCCCGCTTAGGCGCCATATTCATGCTTAATCAAACCGGCCGCTACACAGGTCCGAAAGTTTTTAAATTTTGGGATGAAGACCTGGAAGAATGGCGCGAGGTAGAATTGAACACCCAGCGCATTGGGAACGTCGATATTAAAATCCAGCCCAAGACCCTGGCGCTGATCGAAAAGGCGGCCCAAACCAAGGACCTGCAGGAAGCGACCGCCCTGTTGAAGAAAGCCGTTGAAATGGAGCCGACCAGCCCTATGGCTGTCTTTAATCTGGGAGTGAATCTCATTAATAGCGGGAAAAAGGAAGAAGGGGAAGCTCTCATCCACCGTTCGGTCGAAATAGACCCCAACTACACTTACGGTCACGCCGCGATCGCTCTAACGGATGCCAATGATGGCCGCGAACAGGAGGCGCTTGCCCACCTGGAGATCGTTGATCGAGCTGACATCGTCGCTCCGGATACGGCCGTGATTGCCAACCTGGCATGGCTTACGCTGGCAGTTAATAAGCATGACCTGGAAACCGCTCACAAGCGGCTAGACATGGCAGTCCAAATCAATCCGGAACATCGTCTTATCAAGCGTTTCAAAGAATTGCTCAAACAAACTGAAGTCTTCTACGAAGCTTTTAGCAGTTTGAAAGAATTCGTACGCGAAAGTGCCCGGCGCGCCCATCAGAAATTGCTGAAGACTCCCCTGTCGGCTGAAATGGGCCTGCAGGCCTGCCTGGCGACGAACACCAAGGACATGCTGGTGAGCACCGCCCGCTTTTTAAATACTACAGCCTCCGGCAAAAAAGGCGATCTGGCGTACTGGCTGGGACTAATTCTTTTGGATCGAAAATTCTTGCAGAGTACACTGGAAAAACGTCTTAAACCTGTTGAGGGCGCGGCCCTGAAGTGGCTGCTGGAAGCGGGTGGGGTGCGCCCCTGGCAGGAATTCGTGCGTAAATATGGCGACGACAGCGAGGAATCCACATACTGGAACACTAACGAGCCTGAAAGCATTCCCGGGCGTCTACGACGGACAGGCTTATTTTTTTCCGGCACATTGGAGGGAAAGCAGGTAGCATTCATTCCGGCGGATGCACGCCCGCTGCTGGGCGAGCTGCTCAAATAATACGTTCTGCTGCGCTATGAGGTTCTGCCGATGCCGCGGGCGGTCGTTGGGACACTGCCCGAATAAAGTCAGGGTCAGTTCGCAGGGCCCTTCACCCTTTTGCGGAGCTGAATGCCATAGAACCTGCCGGTAAAGATGTGCGCCAGACGGATATTGTTGACTTATCCAAAAATATAATAAATAAGATAAAATACATATAAATAACAACCAGTTATTTTCGGAGGAAAGAAAGTTCTTTCTTAAGGGAAATCTTTATGACCGACCAGATTGGTATTGAAATTTATCCGGATGAGTTGCGCAATTGGTTGGAGGCCGGGCGCGCCGTCGAAGTGATCGACATTCGTCCCTCGGCGGAATATTCCGCCTGGAAAATTCCCGGCGCCCGCAACATCGACGTCTACTGGGCTATCCATGCCAACGACCCCGGCGCACTGGCAGATTACCAGGCCCAGGCCGGTATCCCGGTGGTGTTGGTCTGCTTTAGCGGCCAGACCAGCCTGGTCGCCGCCCGCTATTTACGCGGGCGCGGCGTCCCGGCCATATCGCTGGCTGGCGGTATGTCCAGATGGAGCCTGGCCTGGAATACGGCTGAAGTCCCCCTGGAAGCTTCCTCCGCCAGCGTCATCCAGGTGCGGCGCACTGGCAAAGGCTGCCTGTCCTACATCATTGGTTCGGACGGACAGGCGCTGGTTATCGATCCATCCGTTGAGCCTGGCGTTTACCAACACCTGGCTGCCGATCGCCAATGGCAGATCACCCAGGTGCTGGATACCCACATCCACGCCGATCATCTCAGCCGGTCGCGCCAGTTGGCCGGCGCAACCGGCGCCGAGCACATGCTTCCCCGCCAGGAACGGGCCAGTTTTGTCTACCGCGGGGTTGGGGATGGCGACGTCGTACCGGTCGGCAAGGCGCAGTTGGCCGTCCTCGGCACGCCCGGGCACACGCCTGAGTCGATCAGCCTGGTCCTCGATGGCCAGGCCCTTTTTACGGGCGACACCCTCTTTCTCGAGAGCGTAGGCCGTCCAGATTTAATGGCTGACCTGCCTGAAACGAGCCAGCGCGCCCATGCCTTGTATCAAACGTTGGGCCGGCTGCGAAAGCTGGATCCGCGCTTGATCGTCCTTCCCTGCCATGCCAGCCAGCCAGTGGCTTTTAACGGGCAGCCGTTGGCCCGTCCGCTTGGGGACGTGCTCAAGTCGGCCCGGGCGCTGGAGCTCGATGAGCCGGCCTTTGTCGACTGGATTCTGAATCGGCTTCCGCCGACTCCGCCGCATTTCGAAGCTATCGTCGGGCTCAACGAAGCCGGTGAATTTCCGCCCTTCAATCCGGTCCGCCTGGAAGCCGGGGCGAATTTCTGCGCTATGCCAGGGGATTGAGCATCTTGTCCAGCCTGCGCTGGAGGTAGGCGCGTTCGGCGCGGTTGCCGCACAGGTCGAGGGCCCGCTGGCAGGCGCCGGCGGCTGCCATGCGCTGGTTCGTACGGCGCAGCAGGTCGGCCCAGGCAGCATGATAGGGATAAAAGCCGTCCGCCTGGCTGATCCAGGCGCCACCTGGCAGAAATATGCGAAAAAAGCCTCGGTTTTTGGCTACAAGGTGCATACGGTGCTATGCCACCAATCGGACCTGCCGGTATTTATCCTGGTAACCCCGGCCCATATGTATGACTCTCAGGTTGGGTGGGTCGTCATCCTGGTGGCGGCCTTCCTCTATGGATTTTGGGTCCTGGTGGTGGATGCGGATGCAGCTTACTTCGATTGGCGTATGTTCAAAGTGGTCCATGACATTCTGGGCGCTCATCCAGCCGTCAACTATAACGTCAGGCGTTCAGGAAAACTCAAGCTGGCTACCTTGTTCTTCTTGGAGCAGTGATGGCGGCTGGTCATTATTCCTTGCACCGCCAGCGAGCGCCATTTCGCCTGGTTGAAACGTTACTTTGGCTTGAAGTACTTCCAGTGTTTTACCCTGATGTGAGTACACAATTCGTATGCCTTACTTTCATCGCTGCTCTGGCTGTGGCGCTGGCGGCTGAGCGTTACCAACGTCCAGAATTGCACCGCAGCCGTTCGATGGTTTTGGCTAACCTATGATATTGTTAAGTTTCCGAATGCTCTCTCTATAATTACGTTAATGAATAAGGTGTAGAATATTTACGGATAGTCGT
>DATKKB010000054.1:0-8362 GCA_035543095.1 Anaerolineaceae bacterium
GACCCCTGCTCTGCATTGTGCGGGAGGGGCCTGATATTCATCGATAAGACCGATATCCGCCACGTTCCAACCTTCATCGGCGATCCCTCCTCGTGCAAGGACTGCGAGCGCTGCGTGGCCGGCTGTCCGGGCCTGGCGATCACGCTGGTCGACTCACGTAACAACGCCGAAATGCCAGTCGTGACGATACCGTACGAGTTCACCCGAGAAACGATCCAACAGCGCGATGAGGTAGTCGTTGAAGATACCGAGGGCCACGAGCTGGGAAAATTCGAGGTGGTCAACGTCCACTCCCGACCCTTTACCGACCGGACTTTGATCGTCCAGGTCCAGGCGCCTAAATCGATCGCCAGCAAGATCGCTGGCATTCGTGTCCAGGAATCTTCCATTACCCGCCCGCTCGACCAATACGTCGAACACATTACCGATGACACCATCATTTGCCGTTGCGAACGCGTAACGGCAGGCGAAATCCGATCGTTGATCCGCCAGGGTTACCGGGATATGAATGAATTGAAAATCGTCACCCGGGCCGGGATGGGATCGTGCGGTGCTAAAACCTGCAATACCATGATCCACCGCTTGTTCCTCGAGCAAGGCATTTCTATGGGAGAAATTGCCGACCACACCAAACGCCCGCTCTTTATCGAAGTCCCGCTCGGGATCTTTGCCGGCGCAAGCGCTGAATCGGAGGGCGACAAATGACCCCAAACCAGAATTATGACGTAATTATTATCGGAGCGGGCTCGGTTGGTGCGCCGGCAGCCTTTTACATGGCAAAAGAAGGCCTGAAGGTGATGGTTGTCGATCGCGTACCCAGCGTTGGGCAGGGGTCGAATAAGAAAGCGATCGGCGGCATTCGCGCCACCCATTCCGATCCAGCCAAAATCCGCATCTGTTTGCGCAGCATCGAGATTTTTTCGACCTGGAAAGAAATCTACGGCGACGAAATTGAATGGTATCGAGGCGGTTACTGTTTCCCCGCCTACCGTACCCGCGAAGAAGAAATTCTCAAGAATTTATTGGCAGTCCAAAAGAAATACGGTTTGAATATTGACTGGTTGGACAGGCAAGAGCTTCTTGACCGGGTGCCCGCTCTCAACGAAAAAGATCTACTCGGTGGGACGCTTTCACCAGATGATGGAAATGCGTCGCCGTTACTGGCAACCCATGCGTTCTATACCCAGGCTCAAAAACTGGGCGTCCAATTCCATTTTAACGAACCGGTCGAAGAAATCCTGGTCAGCCAGGGAAAAGTGACCGGAATCCTCACCCCTCTGGCGGAATATGGCGCTGGCATCGTCGTTAATGCCGCCGGAGCCTACGCCAACGAAGTTGGTAAAATGGTCGGCCTGGACCTCCCCGTCAGGCCAGACGCTCACGAGGCCGCAATTACAGAAGCTGTAGCGCGTTTCTTTGACCCTTTGATCGTAGATATCCGCCCACTGCCCGGATCGACCAATTTCTATTTTTACCAGCACCTGACAGGCCAGATTGTTTTTTGCATTACCCCAGACCCTCAAATTTGGGGGACCGACCAGCGTGAGACCAGCAATTTTCTGCCGATGGTTGCCCGCCGCATGGTGGATGTGATGCCGTGTTTGCAGAATATCCGCGTCCGGCGAACCTGGCGCGGCTTGTACCCAATGACCCCTGACGGAGCCCCAGTCGTCGGCTGGGTCAATGAGGTCGCCGGGATGATGCTGGCGGTTGGCCTGTGTGGACAGGGCTTCATGCTCGGCCCGGGCCTGGGGGAAATTATGGCTCGCATGGCTGGCAATATGCTCACCCAATCAGATGTCGAAATCCTGGAGTTGCTTTCTCCCTACCGTAAATTTGCCTCGACTGAGATGTTGAAATAGGAGCGGCTACGAAACAGAATTCCCTTTTTCTAGGGTAAAATTGGCCTCTATGAAGATTAAAGGATTGGTTTTTGATTTCGATGGATTGATCCTTGATACGGAGACTCCGGAATATAATGTTCTGCAGGGCGTTTTTCAAACCTACGGCGCGACCCTTCCGTTGAGTGAGTATTCCGCCGCCCTTGGATCTTCATTTGAAGCATTCGATCCATTCGTATACCTCGAAGAAAAAATTAAACGCCCGGTTGACCACAAAGCGCTTTACAGGGATTATAAAGAGCGTTCTTTGGATATAATTAAGCAGCAGCCTCTGCTGCCGGGTGTAACGCAGATCATGGAGCGCGCCATCCAACTTAGCCTCAAACTATCTGTTGCATCGAGCTCGCCGCATGCCTGGGTCTCTTCGCACCTGGTCCGTCTCGGACTTCTGGATAAATTTGATTTTATACTGACGGCCGAAGACGTAGCGCACATAAAACCGAATCCTGAACTTTATCTAAAATCGGTCCAAAAGATGGGGATAAAACCTGAAGAAGCGATCGCTTTTGAAGACTCGCCGAATGGCATTCAAGCCGCTCGTTCAGCCGGCTTGTTTTGCGTGGCAGTTCCGAACCCGATCACCCTCCAGCTCGGTACAGATCATGCAGACATGGTGATCGATTCGCTTCTCTCGCTAACCCTGGACAGCCTGTTACAAAGAGCTGCAAGAAGGGATTTATGACTGAAAAGTTGACGTTTCCGCCCGGTTTCCTATGGGGAACCGCAACATCCTCTTACCAAATTGAAGGCGCCTGGAATGAAGACGGCAAGGGCCCCTCTATTTGGGACACATTTGCCCACAAACCGGGGAAAACCTTTCACGGTCAGAACGGCGATCAGGCAGTTGACCATTACCATCGCTGGAAAGAAGATATCCGGCTGATGAAACACCTTGGACTAAAATCTTATCGCTTTTCAATTGCCTGGTCGCGCATTCTCCCCGAAGGTGTTGGACCGGTCAATACCCCTGGCCTCGATTTTTATGACCGCCTGGTGGACGAACTGCTTGCTAACGGCATCGAGCCGCTTCCTACCCTTTTTCATTACGATTTGCCCCAAGCATTGCAGGAAAATGGCGGGTTTGCTTCCCGCACTACAGCCAATCAGTTTGCTGACTATGCGAAAATCGTTGCAAATAAGCTTGGCGACCGTGTATCTACCTGGCTGACTATCAACGAACCGATTGTTTTTGCAGCCAATGGCCACCTGATTGGAGACCATGCGCCAGGTTTTTCGGATATTCAGGCTGCCATCGCAGTCGTCTTTTTCCAGCTCCTGGGACATGGCCTGGCAGTTCAGGCTATTCGTTCATCCGCCAGCCGGCCGGTTTCGGTTGGAATTGCTCTCAACCTCAGCCCGGTTTATCCTGCCACTCCGGCTGAAGAGGATTGCAAGGCTGCCGCTTTATTCGATAGCCTTCAAAATCGCTCGACCCTCGACCCCATTTTCAAGCGCAGCTTTCCGGCCGACTTACTCGAATTGGTTTCGCTGCTCTTGCCACCCATGGCGGACGACGATCTCAAAATTATTTCCGAGCCGATCGAATTTCTGGGAGTGAATTATTATTCACGTACGGTTGTGCGGCATGATCCGGCAGTTCCGTTTGTTGAGCTGGCAGAGGTGCACCCACAAGGCAACCCCTATTCGATGATGTTTGAAATCTTCCCATCCGGAATTTACGAGATAGTTAAGCGCATCCAGCGCGATTACAACCCGCCTAAAATTGTCATCACTGAAAATGGCATTCCGGTAGCTGATGAAATGGATCTGGACTGTAAGATACGGGATGTACGCCGGATTCAATATCTCCAGGATCACCTGACCCAGGTTCACAAGGCGATCGGGGAAGGCGCGCCTGTATCCGGTTACTTCGTCTGGAGCCTGATGGATAACTTCGAGTGGGCCTTTGGCTACCGCATGCGGTTTGGCCTGATTTTTGTCGATTTTGATACTCAGGAACGTCTCACCAAAGCCAGCGGGGAATGGTACAGGCAGGTCATTTCTCAAAATGGTTTCATCCCGCGCATTAATTATACCGATCCTGATTTCTAAGTTCTCAAAGTACGCATAACGTTTCACTTTACACGTTTCACACTAAAATATTCCCTCCTCATCTCTACACCTATGCCAAAAGTCTTCGTCTCCGGTATCTTCGACCTGTTGCACAGCGGCCATATTGAATTTTTCAGGCAGGCCTCTGCCTATGGGGATCTTTATGTTGCGGTCGGCTCGGATCGAACTAATTTCGACTTGAAAGGCCATCTCCCGGTAAACAACGAAGAGGAACGCCTGTACATGGTGAAGTCGGTCGGATACGTGAAAGATGCTTTTATTTCAAAAGGCACCGGGATACTCGATTTCGTTGATGAGTTGAAAGCGATCCAGCCGGATTATTTTATCGTCAATGAAGATGGAAATATCCCCGCCAAGTCCCGAATGTGCGAAGAGCTCAAAATCAAATATGTAGTCCTCAAGCGTTACCCACACGAAGGTCTGACCCCTCGATCCAGCTCAGCCCTCAAAACGATCAACATCATGCCTTTCCGCATCGATATTTGCGGCGGCTGGCTGGACCAACCTTTTTGCTCGAGAGTGTATCCGGGTTCTGTCATCACGGTTTCTATCGAGCCGACCCTGGAATTTAATGAGCGTTCCGGCATGGCTTCATCGACCCGTCTCAAAGCAATTGAGATTTGGGGTCCGCGCCTCCCGGCAGGTGATTCGGCAAAACTGGCAAAAATCCTGTTTTGCTGTGATAATCCACCCGGCACGAGCTACATATCCGGGTCGCAGGACTCGATTGGAATTGTTTTTCCGGGAGTGAATAAATCGTATTACGACGGGAACTACTGGCCGTCCAGAATTGACAAGATTCGCAACGAGGAAATCTACCAGTTCATTGAAAATGCCTTTTACCTGGTGCCCTTAGGACCACGGGTGTCTGGCTTCAGCGTATTAAGCGATACAAAAATCAATTTTGATGGTTGTAAAGCTCTCTCAGATGCAGCCGAAGCCTGCTGGCAAGCCATCCTGGACCGCGACCTGGCTCAATTTGGAAAAACTGTCCGGGATGGATTTGAAGCCCAAATTGCAATGTTCCCGCACATGATGAATGAAACCATCATGGAATTAATCGACCGGTTCAAGGACCAGGCATTGGGTTGGAAAGTCTCTGGCGCCGGAGGCGGCGGCTACCTGATCCTCGTTGCCGATCACTCGATCGAAAATGCGATCCGGGTTCTCGTACGGCGGGATGATTGACGCGAGCTTCCTCTTGCATTTCAAGGTTAATGGGGGGTATACTATTTTGCTAATTAAAAGGGATAAGCAAGAGTAGGTTATGAAAATCGAAAACCTGATGGAGGTTCTGCCGGATAGTTACACGGTAATTGACCGTGATTTAATCCTGCGTGCCTATCGGGTGGCCGAAAAAGCTCACGAAGGTCAAAAACGGATTTCGGGTGAGCCATACATCAGCCATTGCGTGGCTGTGGCCGTCATCCTGGCAGAAATGCGGGTCCCACCTGCCGTCGTAATGGCCGGCTTGCTGCACGATACCGTCGAAGACACGGCTCTGACATTAGATGATATCCGCAAAGATTTTGGCGACGAAGTCGAAAAGCTGGTAGATGGGGTGACTAAGCTGACTCACTTGCCACGCGTGGCGCGCGCCGACCAGCACATGGAAGAAATTATTGAAGATGAGGACTTTTACACCCCGGATAGCGATGCGGCCGTCTCTGTAACAGAAGGGCGGGACCGGCGTAAAGATTTACGAAATGAAACCCTGCGCAAGACCTTCATGGCAATGGGGGATGACATCCGGGTCGTTTTGGTTAAGCTGGCGGACAGGTTGCACAATATGCGCACCCTCGGCTACATGCCTGAGCAAAAACGCAGGCGGATAGCCCAGGAAACGCTCGACATCTTTGCTCCCCTGGCCAATCGCCTGGGTATCTGGCGCCTGAAATGGGAATTGGAAGACCTCGGATTTCGCTATACCAACCCCGAGAAATTCAAGGAGATTGCCGAGAATCTGGCTGAACGCCGGACCGACCGCGAAGAGGAAATCGCCCGGATTGTTGAGAAAGTACGCAACCTGCTTGAGCCCGGTGGGATCCAGGTTGAAGTCAGCGGACGTCCCAAGCATATTTATTCAATCTACCGCAAAATGGTTGAAAAAGGAAAGACTTTCGACCTGGTGCGCGACTTGAGGGGTGTTCGGCTGATCGTGCCAGATATTCCTGCCTGCTACTCAGCCCTCGGCCTAATCCACACCCATTGGCGCCCGATCCCGCAGGAGTTTGATGATTACATCGCAGCTCCTAAGGATAACTTCTACCAATCTATCCATACGGCTGTAATTTATGACGACGGCAAACCGCTCGAGGTCCAGATCCGCACACCTGAGATGAATCAGAATGCGGAATACGGTATCGCCGCTCACTGGCGATACAAGGAACGCAGCAAAAAAGACGACGATTACGAGCAGCGCATCAACTGGCTGCGCAAGGTGATGGAGTGGCGCCAGGAAGTCCAGGATGCCCAGGAATTCGTCGACGGCATGAAAACCGATGTGTTCCAGGATCGTGTCTACGTCTTCACACCCAAGGGCGATATCGTTGAACTGCCGGCTGGCTCGACCCCGATCGATTTTGCGTACCATGTTCACACTGAAATCGGCAATCGCTGCCGGGGGGCCAAGATTAACGGCAAGCTGATCAACCTGGATTACATCCTGAAAACCGGCGACATGGTAGAAATCCTGACAGCCAAGCAAGGTGGGCCAAGCCGAGATTGGCTCAATTCGAACCTGGGCCTGGTTAATACCCAACGCGCCCGTTCGAAGATTCGGCAATGGTTCAAACTGCAGGAGCGAGAACAGAATTTAACCCAGGGAAAGGCAATCTTGGATAAAGAGCTGCGCCGCCTTGGCATGGCGGAAGTCGATCTTGAAAAGTTAGCGCGATCATTTGAGCTGAAGACCACCGACGATCTTTACGTTGCATTAGGCTGCGGCGACCTGTCTTTCAGCAAGATCATTAATAAGCTTTCGGAAGTCGAGCCCGCCAAGAACCTGCTGGAATCCCACGCTCCGGCTGAACCCTCCAAGATCGAAAAAGATGCCGTGACCGTTCTGGGGTTAAAGGGCATCCTCACGACTTTCGCTAAGTGCTGCAACCCTGCTCCGGGTGACGAGATTATCGGCTACATCACCCGCGGCCGTGGCGCCACCATTCACCGCCAGGATTGCCCAAATATCCTGCGAATGACGGACAAAGAACGGATTGTAAAAGTTTCATGGGGCGAGCCGCAGTTAACCTACCCTATCGCTATCCAGGTTAAAGCATACGACCGCCAGGGGTTAATGGGTGACATATATAATATCTTCAATAACGAAGGCATCAACCTGATCAATATTAATTTAAAGGTCACTCATAATCTGGCTGCGATCAACCTTGTTATTGAAGTTCAAGACATCGCCCAGCTCAGCCGAATTCTGATGAAGATAGAAAACCTTCCGAACGTGATGGAAGCCCACCGCTTGAAAGCCGGATAAGCGGTGATATAATATCGCCGCTTATAAAAAGGTGGTTTTTAAGAGAGAAACGTTGGCAAATTTACTTTCAGTTTCTGAAGCCCGGACCAGGATATTAGACAAGTTTTCTCCGCTCAATGGCGAAAAGGTTCGCTTAGAAGATGCCCTGGACCGGATCTTATTTGATGACGTTTTTGCCAGCCAAGAGCTTCCGCCCTTTTCGAATTCAGGCATGGACGGTTTTGCAGTTCGCGCTGCTGACATCATCCAGGCGTCTAGAGAATATCCAATCACGCTTAAAGTGTCCATGGATATTCCCGCAGGTAAAGCTGCTTCCGGCACTTTAAAAAACGGCGAAGCCGCTCGTATCATGACCGGCGCCATGCTGCCTGATGGAGCCGACAGCATTGTACCGCTTGAAAACACGGACAGTTCAGAGAAGGAGAAAGATATCTCAGGTCAGCCGGTCAAGGTATTCCAGCCGGTCCAAAAAGGAGAATTCGTGCGCCCGAAAGGGCAGGATCTACCTGCAGGGCAGCTGGTCTTGACCGCTGGCCGAAAATTGCAGCCGCAGGATATCGGCCTGCTGGCGACGCTTGGACAGGTAGAGGTCAATGTGTTTCGCCATCCGAAAGTCGCGGTGCTTTCTAGTGGAGATGAGATCCTGCCGCCTGAAGCGCCTCTTACGCCCGGTAAGATTCACGATTCAAACACCTACACTATCTCAGCTCTTGTAAAACAGGCCGGCGGAACAGCTTTTAACCTGGGGATTGCTGAGGATAAACTCGAAAAAGTACGGCAGCGCCTTGACCAGGCCGTGGATCTTTCAGTGGATTTAATTTTGACTACTGCCGGCGTAAGTGTAGGCGCGTTTGATTTTATCCGTACTCTGGTGGAATCAGAAGGGCAGCTTGACTTCTGG
>DATKKB010000055.1:0-10320 GCA_035543095.1 Anaerolineaceae bacterium
AATTGCTGCCGAACCGCCCGATAGCAGTGGTGATGCAGATCAAATTGACGAAAGGTTTTCGCCTCCCAAGCAGAGTCGCTCACGAACTGGCAAGCGGCATTGGCTTGCTCGAGTGTATGTCTCAGCGCAGCTGCCTGTTCGGTAGTGGGAAGCAGTTTGACCCGGGATGTCAATAGCCGCCCCATGTATACCAGTGATAGCCGCATTGATATGTACCACCAAAAGGAGTGTGGAGGGGGTCAGGATTCTGGAATAATCGGGGTATCAGAAGTTGATTTATTCGAGGCAATTTCCTTTCTGCGGTTGCGTTGGCGGAAGCTATCGCCGCGGATCACGAGGGTATGGGCATGGTGGGTTAGACGATCGAGGGCGGCACTGGCGAGTAGATCATTAGCGAAGATCTCACCCCACTCTTCAAAGGCGCGGTTGGAAGTGATGATCAGGGAGCCGCATTCATAACGTTCGGTAATGATCTCGTAGAGGTCCTGGACAGCCTGGGGAGAAATGGATTGCAGGCCGAAATCATCCAGGACGAGCAGGTCGTAAGCCAGGGTACGCGCGAGGATGCGGGGGTGAGAGCCGTTGGCCCGGGCGACCTGCAGATCCTGCAGCAAGCGATGGGTCGGTTTGGCCAGGACGCGGAAGTTGCGTTTCAGGGCTTCAATGGCGATGGCGTTGGCGAGGTGACTTTTCCCGGTACCGGTTGGGCCGCACATGAGTAAATTCTCATGGCGCTGGATGAAGACACAGGAGGCCAGGTCTTGGATGAGGGTGCGGTTGATCCCAGGGGCGGCGGAGAAATCGAACTGGGCCAGGGTCTTGTTGTTATCGCAACCAGATAGCGAGATCATCTTGACCTGGTGGTTTTGGTTGCGTCGTTCCAATTCATCGTCGAGCAGCAAAGCCAGGAACTCCAATGGGGCGAGTTGCTGATCCACGGTCTGGGCAACGCGCACATCCAGGGTGTTCAACATGCCCGAGAGTCTGAGTTGGCGTAACTTGGGGAGAAGCGGGTGAGACATCATGAGCGCCTCCCGAAGAATTCTTCTCCGCTGCGGGCGAAGACATGGCTGAGAGCGGGCTGGGAAGGATGGGGTTCAGGCAAGGGTTCACGATCCAGGGCGGCATTGAGGATACTCTTGATCTGCCGGTAGCGTACATCCCCGAAATAGGCTGCGCGTGCACAGGCGGCTTCCAGACGTTTGGGTCCCACGCTCTCTTCCAGCCTGAGGATGGCCTGCACTGAACGCAGGCGATCGAGCGGTCGGTCTGCCAGCAGTTGCTCCACCACACTCAGGGTGGACGGGCCGATCTTGGCTCCCAGCTTCTTGCAGTAATCCGGCGTGCGGATCAGGTAGGCGGCTTTGGCGGGTGGATAATCTTCCAGGCGGGTGTGCCACTGCCCAGGCCGGGTGCTGTGCGGGTGGGTGGCGACCAATTCTTCCCCCTTGTAGATCTCCACGAAGTTTTCGCTCACGTGCGCAGACAATTCCTGGCCAATATACCCAAAAGGCGCCGAATAAAAGCTCCCACAGATCACCACATGACAATCCGGGTGAACCTTCACTGGCCGGATCTCCAACAATCGGAAGGGCGCCTCTGGCAGTGGCTGCAGGCAGACTTTCTCGATCTCGTTGAACAAGTGCAGCGGCGCCTCACCGGTGGTGCCATGCTTGCGAACCCCGGCCGTATTCACGATCCAATCCCGCAAATGCAGATTGCCCATATTGATATCCACAAATTCCTGGCCTGCGAAGAAATTGCGCTTGACATAGTGCACGCCATTCTCGACTTTCCCTTTCTGCCAAGGGTGATAAGGGATCGTCGGGCTGATCAGAAAACCGTAATACAGCGCCATCCGCCGGTACGCCTCCCCCAGGATCGGATCATGCACCAGGATTTTCAATACCGCTGCTTTCAAATTGTCAGGGATCACCCGCTTTGGCACCCCTCCAAAATACTCGAACGTCCGTTTGTGCAGGGCGATCCAGGTAGCCACCTTCTGATCAAAGACCAGCTCGGCATATTGGTGGCGGCTGTATCCCAGCGTGGCTACAAATACATAAGCTGTCCGCATGCGCTTGGTCACCGGATCGTACAGCTGTCCCACCGACCCAAAATCAACCTGCATATCCTCGCCCGGTTCACTGTGAACACGGACGAACGCTTCTGGCTCTGTGGGTTCCAGTCGATGCACAAAGCGCCGGATGGATGAGTACCCACCTTTGTACCCATAATTCTCTTGCAGCCTCAGCCAGATGGCGGTCATCTCCACTCCCGCCTTCACCCAATCCTGGATCTTTTCTCGATATGGCTCGACTGTGGAGGCCTGCCGCGGCGCCTGCACCCCTGGACCCAGCGCTTCCTTCAACTCAGCCTCCCTTGGCTGTGCGCCTGGCTTTTCCAAATACCCTTGCTCTTTCGCAATCTCGTGATACTTGTGAACGGTCTGCCGTGAAATCTGCATATCCCTGGCAATTCGTCTTTCACTATCACCCAGCTGCAATCGCCGGATGATGTCCTGTATGTGATTCATGTGCTTCCTCTTCATCGTGGTCGCCTCCAGATCGTGGTCTGGAAGCATTGTGCCACACTCCAAGGTGGTACACATTCGGGCGGCTATGGGTGGTACGTATTCGGGCGATCATGCCTGGTACACATACGGGCGGCTACGCGTGGTACATATTAGCACGGTCAATGACATCTAGAACACTATTGAAGCGGCCAATATTGTGTGATTGATCATTCTGGTGGTTGTATTGATGTTGTCCCAGCGCTTCTATATGCGCGGTAGAAACGTCCATTCTTCTGAATACTTTCTGTAAATTGGGATTTACATAAGCCTTTTTGGGTTCAACTGGGAGCCATTATGACTGTATCCTTTTGTCGATACAGCATGACAAGATGGGCTGCCCGTTCGTAGGTATGGAGAGGCTCGAACTCTCAACCAACGGCTTAAAAGGACTTTTTTGAATTTACGCTCAGGACATCCAAAGGCCTAGCATTTTAGCCAAGTCTCTTAGACAGAAATCAAACGAGTCCTTTGGACTTCAAATAATTCTTTTCATAAAGGCCTGTCAACGGTTTTAGGGCAACGGATTTACTACCCAATTGACACTCGAATTTATTAGGATTGTTCCATCATTTATTGGGAACAACTGAAGTGTAAGTTAAACAAAGGGAGATAATAAGTTTATAGTAATATCACCTAGAAGGCATCTTCATACTGGGGATGCACTGGTCTGAATAGTTTCCAACCAACTGCAAGCATATTATCCAGAACTTCCAAGAAGCACGTATATGATATGTGCTTCTTGATTTAAATTTCACTCCCTCTCTTCATCATTCGGAAGTAGACGGGAAGAGGCGCTTTTTCAAAGCCCCGATTTGCGACTGGTGAAAGGCTTGAACAATAAGTGACCGAGGACTGGCGCTGTCAAAGCCGTGGAATGCCCTGGGAACTGTCATCAGTTCACAGCCCACACCGCATGCTTGCAGCCTTTTTGCATAAGCTACGTCCTCATCGTGGAACAAATCGATGGTTCCGACGCCGATCCAGGCTGGCGGAAGCCCGGTCAGGTCAACCCGCCGGGCCGGCACTGAACCGGGTGGGACCGACTCTGAACCAGGGGACTGGTGCAAATACGCTTCCCAACCAAACCGATTGGATGCCGGGGTCCAGACAAGGTAGTCTTTCTCGGTCTCTTCCGGTCTTCTCCCTGTTCGATCATCCAACATCGGATAAATTAACAGTTGAAAAACGGGCTTTACTTCCCCCCGGTCGTACGACCATTGGGCCAGGGCGGCAGCTAATCCCCCACCCGCGCTGTCGCCCCCAACCGCGATACGGTTCGGGTCGATCCCTAAAACATGGGCCTGGTCATGGACCCATTTCAAGGCACAATAGGCGTCATCGAGCGCGGCCGGGAAAGGGTGCTCCGGGGCGAGGCGGTAATCCACGGAAACAATGGCGATTCCCAATTCCTGGACAAACTGCAATAAACGTTCATCGCTCATATTCAGGTTACCAACGACATATCCACCGCCATGTACCCAAACCAGTACAGGAATCGGGGCGGTAGCCTTTTGGGGTTTGTACACCCGCAAGCGGACGTGGCTCTTTGTGTCGCTGGCCTGTATCCAATACTGCTCAATTCGAATACCTGGATGTGTTTTCGACAATAAAAAAGCCAGCCTGAAAAACAGGCGTATTAGGGGCAGGCTTCCGCGCGTGTACCGAAAACTCGGCACCATTTTCGCACTGTTGATTAACTCGGGATGGATGGAGGAAAGGTTTTCTGCCATAGTTGTCTCGGGTGTACGGATGATCCGGGATTGGGTCATGGATTGAGGGAATTCACGAGCCAATATTAAAAGGTCACCTATCGTTTTACAATCAACACATAAAAACCATTCGGCTTTAGCGCCAAACTGGCAGCGCCGTCCTTCACAACCAGTTTCTTTTGGATAGGCTGCACCACATATTCAGGGGCTCCTCTGAAGGGCAGCGTATTGGTAGCATTCAGGTCTTCCGATTGGAGGTATTCAACCTGGGCTTTCCCATCTGGGATGTCTTCAAGGTGCAGGTTTACCTGGATATCCAGAGAATTGGTGTTGACCAGCTTAAGGATCAACCGGTCCTCGGTTGCGGTTGCGCTTCCATACACCCCACCCGGCATCTCGCCTTGCATCTCCAAAACTTTGTCGCCAACGGTTGAACTGTACATCTTTTGAACAAAGTAATTGGCGGTCAGCAGCAGCTGCGCCGGATTGAAGTTGATCAGGTTATGCGCCCACTGCTCGCCATCGACCTGCGAAAGCAGCGGAGCATACGAAGACATAGCGACCACATCCGAATTACGCTCAAGACCGGCGAGAAAAACGGCTTCGGCCAGTGCAGTCTGGTAGCTATTGGGTTTGACACTCATAAGGGGCATATTCATGGGAAAATTGGCGGCGTACTCGCCCATGTAGACTTTCGCGCCTTCCCGTGGATAAGCGTCATAGCGATGGTTGCCCTGAATAAACCAATTCGGGCGGTTGTAGCAGTGCTCATCCACGCACACGTCCGGGAAGCTCGCACGCGCTTTGGCCCAAGTGGAGTCGAATTCCTTGCCCTGCGGACTCGACCCGCAAGACATCACGCAGGTGATACCGGTGTAGACCGCGTCGATCGCTTTTTTGATGGCCGTAAACTTTTCCAGGTAATCCGGGCCGAAATTTTCATTGCCAATCCCGATATACTTCAACCCGAACGGTTGAGGATGCCCGGCTTCCGCCCGCTTCGTCGCCCAGGGGTTGGTCGCCGGATCGCCGTTAGCGTATTCAATTAGATCCAGGTAATTCTGCACGACCTGCTCCTGGAAGGCGGCGCTGTGGGTATCTACACAATGTTTGGAGCGGGCCTGGCAGTTCAAGCCGGCAAAGAGGGTGGGCAGCGGCTGCATACCCAGGTCTTCACATAGCAGGAAATACTCGTAGAACCCTACCTCGTAGGACTGGTAATATCCACCGTCCCTTACCTGGGCGGCCCACAGGTTATATTTGCCTTTGCGGTTGATGAGAGGCCCAATCGTGTCTTTCCAGTTATATTCGTTCCCCGGTCCGTTGCCTTCCACAATACAGCCGCCGGGGAAACGCAGAAAGCGAGGTTTCAGGTTGCGCAGCGCTTCCACCAGGTCGCGGCGCAGCCGGCCCTGGCTCCACTTGGGGTCACCCTTGCCCCAGGTATCCGAGCTCATCAGGTGAATACCGTCCAGGTCTACGCTGCCTTTCCCCTCAAACTGGATGACCAGTTTGCCGTAGCCGGTTTTGCTGCCCGGCAGGATCAGCTCGTGTTCCTGCCATTGGCTCCCAGGGGTGACCTGCACGGTTCCCGTAAGCGCCAATCCGTTTTCGTCCATGACGCTGACCGCCATGCTTCCCTGGAAAGTACCACGCACCCAGCAGGAGAACGCGTAGTCCTGCCCGGCCTGGATGGACATGGCACAATCATTGGCGCGCTTTTTGACACCGTTGTATCCCAGGTTTTCCAGGCGGCATGCACCGTTGACGGTCACTCGCGCATACCAGCTGTTCTCAGCCACCGGGTCATCATGCCGGCTTTCCAGCGTGGTGCCAGTGGGGATCCAGTAGCGCAGCCGGTCGACCAGTGGATGCGGATCCGGCTTGAAGATCAACGAGCGCATCATGCCATAGCCTTTCCGGCTCAGATACACGCCATCAAAGCTGGCATTATTGACCAGGTTGGCATTCAAGCCGCCATCACAGGCAAAGTTGATGTCTTCCAGGAAAATACCAAACAGCATATCGCTGACATCGTGCAAGACATGCCCTGCATTTACATTGAGCGAAAATTCTTTTTCCATATGCCTTTCCTTGTCTTTTGTGCCGCTTTGAAGCCAAGAATACGGATTACTGAAAGCGAAATGGAATCGCAGACGTGGTGGAAAGATCGGACGAATTGCTGATATACGCCTGGTAGTCGATATCCTCTTCCACAAAACATTTCTGCGCTTCATCGTAGTACGACAGATCTTCTTTGAGCACGGTAAGTTCCACCTCAGCCTCTGCACCCGGGTTGAGATACACTTTTCCAAAATCCATCAACTGCTTGACTGGCCGGTCGACCGCGCTGCCTTTCCAACTGACATACAGTTGGGCTACCTCGCCGCCGAAACAGTTCCCGCAGTTTTCGACTGTTGCTGAGAAGGTCACCCGGTCTTTCGCAGTTGACTTCACTTTCGCATTGCGCAGCGCGAAAGTGGTGTAGCTCAGCCCGAAGCCGAACGGCGCCCGGGGGGTAATGCCTTCTTTGTCAAACTTGGCGTAGCCGTGATAGTAATCGTAGTGCTGCTGCTCAGCCTGCCATACCACGCTGGGATAATCTTCATCGCGCCTGGCGATGGCAAACGGCAGCTTGCCGCTCGGGTTGGCCTGGCCAAAAAGCAGGTTGGCAGTCGCCGCCGCCCCGCGCACACCCGGGTAGAAGGTCATCAGAACGGCAGGCACAGCTTCAATCCAGGGGTCAAGCAGGATGGCATTCCCGCCGATCAGCACCACGGCGGTATGCTGGTTAACACTGCCCAATTCTTCCAGCATTTTTGCCTCATTCGCACGGATCTGCAGGTTGGTCCGGTCGCCCCCGATTTTTGTCATCGGGGAAAGGAATTCGCCTTCATCGGAGTGGCGCATCCCCACCACAAAAATGACCGCATCGGCCTGCGCCAGTTCGGCTTTCGCGCCCGCCGCATCCCGCGTGCCCACAAAGCGGACATGCTCCTTGCCCAGCCGCTGCTGCATCACAGCAACCAGGTTATCTGCATTGGCCCGTTTGACATAACTGGAGCCGTGATCGCCGGTATTCTGCACTTCGGCCAGATCCCCGACAAGCACGACATTGCGCACCTGTTTTTCAGCGAACGGCAAAACCTGGTTTTCATTTTTGATCAGTACAGCCGACTTTTCAGCCACCTCCTGGGCAAAGGCGAGGTGCGCTTCACTGCCTGCCAGCGAAGCCGGATAATCTTGGGGATCTTTGGCGTCCTTGAAGGCGATCAGCGTGCGCACGATACGCTGCGCTGTCTCATCAATGGTTTTGACCTGGATCTTGCCTTCCTGGAGGGCCTTCTTGACTTTCTTGGGCGCGTAATGGTTGCAGTTGGGCATTTCAATGTCGCACCCGCCGTTGATCCCCGCAGCGGTGTCGTGAATGCCAAAAACGAAGTCACTCACCACAAAGCCATCAAAGCCCCATTCGCCTTTGAGTACCTCATTGAGCAGGTAATGGTTGTGGGCGCAGAATTCGCCCTGGTACTTGTTATAGGCGCTCATCACCGAAGCTGCGCCAGCTTCAATCACCTTTTTGAAATGGGGCAGGTACACCTCGCGCTCGGTGCGCTTGTCGGCGGTCACACTAACTTTAAAGCGGGCCTTTTCCATTGAGTTGAAGGCATAGTGTTTGACACAGGCGATCACATTGTGCTGCTGCACGCCGCGCATCAGGGCGACGGCCATCTTGCCCATGTGGATCGAATCTTCGCCATAGACTTCCTGGCTGCGGCCCCAACCCGGGTTGTAGGGCAGGTTGACACACACCCCACCAAAGAAATTTCCACCCACTGCGCGCACTTCCTGGCCGATGATATCCCCGACCTTTTGCTCCAGGGCCACATCAAAAGTGGCACCTCTCGCCATCGTCACCGGGAAGCAGGTGCTGTAGTTTGGGATCACACCGCGCGGCCCGTCGCAGAACTGTAGAATCGGCACGCCCAGCCGTTCACATCCACCGGATGGGTAGGGAATGTGGTTATATCCATCGCTCAATATCTGCGAATGGGCAGCAAGCCACAGTAAGCTGATATTGCCGCTCATCAGGTGGATCTTTTCTTCCAGCGTCATCTGCTCAACCAGCGACCTGGCTTTGGCATCATACTGCAACCGTTCCTGTTTGGTGATCATCGCGCGCGGTCCTGACTTTCCCGTTCTATCTTGTCGAAATAATCATTGACCATGTCTCTGTAAAAGGCCAATTCTTCTGTTAACGAAACATTCTGCTCCCCCGCCATGAGTTCACCGCGGTCCGCCATTTTTTCCAGGAAGCTCATCGTGCTGTTACCAATCATAGCCGCCTGGCTGGGGGGGATTTCCTTTCCGATTCCCTGCGTAAAGAAAAAGCCCCAGCCCATGCTGAAGATTTGCTCTTTGTACCAGGCTGCCAGCTGTTCGTTGGGGTAGCGGGTGCCATAGAGATGATCAAACATCCCAATATACCGGTATGCATCGCGCAGCGAGTCAAACTGATCAATCATGCGCAGAATCACCAGTCGAAAGTCTTTCAGCTGCAAGGGCCGCTCGCTCAGGTTTGAGGTTTCGACAATCCTTCGCAGCATCCGCACGGCAATCTCAAAGGCCATGGGGTCACGATCTGGAAAATATCGATACAGGGAGGGCCGGGTGATGTCCGCCTCGGCGGCGATATCTGTCATGTTGGTATGCTCGAGGCCCTTTTCCAGGAACAGCTTCTCGGCAGCATCTAATATGCTATTCCGTTGCGCGATCACCTGGGTTTTCCCGTTCTTCCGGATTGTTTCTAGTTTAGAGGATCGATAGCTCATAAGATGTCTTTAGGAGAGTGATAAACATTCTGTTATATATTATTTTACACAGTGTTATATAGAAAATCAAGTAGGAAAAGAGAGACCAGAGATAGTCCCCAATACTTTGATATGAGCCCAAATGATGCCTAATAATTACCATTCTCCACTGTAATGGAGAAATGGAGGAAAACACTATCCCCCGGGGGTGGAGAGCACTAATAAGGGGCTAACAAGAAGCCAAAGTGAACGTAGGGGGGTGCAACAATTGAATAGCGTGGCTGGAATGCTCCGGAGGTGACTTCGTTCTCTTCTTGGCTGCCCCGTGATCCGCAATGTCAGGACACGGAATCCTATCCACCCGCCGATGAGGCGGGATTTTTGTCTTAAGTAGGTTTGCTTGAACCAGATCCCAATCAAGACCACTTGCACGGCCTGTGGAGGCGCAGGGTTGCTTCCAAATGGCAAGATCCATAGACGAATACCGATCCACGAAGGAGCGCTTCGCTTGATGATAATGCTCTCTCTTACTGAAATAGCTTTGAAAAATGGGGATTTACACAATTGATTTTGAAGATTAGGCTATTGGTTAAGCCTGTATATTGGCTTATACGAGGTGTCTTTCACCATCAAAGTCACTTCAGCCTTGATCACATCCAAAAAAGCCAGATGCCGGCAAGGAAAGACGCCGCATTTGCCAGAAGCGATAGGACGAAGAGCCGCCTCTTTGGATTGCCAAAGACATAAATCAGCAGTCGCCATTCAACCACCACCACTAGGATCTCTAGGAGGACGACCAGCTGGAGTCGCACTTCCACGCCCAACCAGGCCAGAATCAGGAGAAGCAAGTTCAAACCCGGATTGGTGAGGCAGTTGATCATGGCAACCGCCAGCTGGGACCAGCCTTTCCGGAATCCGAATAGCCAAGCAACAGCCCCTTCGATGACCAGGGTTAGCAACAGGGCGAACAAGTACCTGCTTAGCATGTCAAGGCACGCGCAATCCGCTCAGGAATTTTCTTTGGGTCCCTCAAGAACTGTCTCCTTGGCAGCGCGGTTCTTCCTAATCGTCCTGATTACAAAGAACGCTATGACGGCGATCACGACAACCAAAAAGCCAAGCGCGGCCAGCACTATCAGTCCTATTCCGGCCAGCACGGTCGGCGGAGGCGCGACATCCGCCGGCGGAGGTGCAATGTCGAGCACGCTCCGTCCTGGCAGGAGCA
>DATKKB010000056.1:0-12285 GCA_035543095.1 Anaerolineaceae bacterium
TGAAAGCTTCGATAAACATGGTTTGCTTGTGGAACATTTCGAACAAACATATTCAACCCAATCATTCTTAAGGAGGATGAAATGTCAAAGAAAGTATATCCAATCTTGTGCGTCCTGATGGTGTTCGCTTTCGTTTTATCTGCCTGCGCACCCGCAGCGACTACCGAAGCTCCTACTCAACCACCGGCCCCAACCCAGCCGCCCGCGCCAACTCAGCCGCCTGCTGCTACGGATACACCTGCAGCGGCGGTAGCTACCCAGCCTCCGGCTGCAACGAATACGCCTGCAGCCGCAGCCACTGCTGCGCCTACCGCCACCACTGTCCCAACAGCTACAGTCACCCTGTCTGCCAACCAGACCCGCATTACCATCTGGCACCAATGGGATGGCGCATATCTGGATGCCATTAATGCGGCATTCAATGATTACATGACTGCGCATCCCAATGTACGAATTGACCTCGCTAAGCCAAACGACGTGTCAAATGCCTTGAAAGTCGCCGTTCCTGCTGGCGCGGGTCCTGATATCATCGGTTGGGCCAATGACCAGATCGGCAACCAGGCCCTGGTGGGCAATATCGTGGCGCTTGATGACTACGGCATCACCCAAGACTTTCTAAAATCGACCTACGCAGGTCCGGCAGTCAATGGCGTTGTCTATCAAGGCAAGATTTGGGCTCTGCCCGAGAGCGTTGAGGCGATTGCCCTGGTTTACAATAAGGCTCTCGTAACGGACAAGTACCTGCCCAAGGACAGAAATGACTTTGCCGGTCTGCTGGCAGCCGCAACTCAATTCCAGAAGGACAATCCAGGCAAGACCCTCGTGTGCAACCAGGGTTTCCCGGGCGGCGACGCTTACCATATTGCCCCTGTCTTCTTCGGCTTTGGTGTTCCAACATATATCGATGAGACCGGAAAAGTATATCTCAATACGCCTGAAGCTACGAAAGCTATGCAGTGGCTGACCCAGATAGCCAAGGTCTCCGATAAGGAACAGACCTACGACATATGCAACGCCGGATTTAAGGAAGGCAAGTACGGCATGTGGTGGACGGGTCCATGGGCCATTAAGACCATCGAGGATGAAAAGATTGATTACGGCATCTTCCCAATGGGCAAGCCCTTTGTAGGCATCAAGACCCTCATGCTTTCCAAGAACGCGGTCGATCGTGGCAACGAAAAGATAGCCATCGATATCATGAAGTATTTTACCAGCGCGGATGTGCAGAAAAAGATCGTGCAGACGAATAAAACCATCCCTGCACCGACTGCGGCGCTTTCGGATCCCAATGTTGCCAAGCTGTATTCAGTAGTTGGGTTTGGCAGCGCAGTTGCCGTTGGTGTTCCTATGAGCTCTTCCCCATATGCGTCAGCTCAGTGGACACCAGTAGGCGACACAGTTAAAGCCATCTGGACTGGCGCTCAGGCGCCCGATGCAGCTCTGGCTGCCGGTCAAAAGTTAATTGAAGACGCGATCTCGCAGATGAAGTAAGCTGCCTGTATCCGGCGGGGAGAGCAAGAATCGCTCTCCCCGCCTTTTTGTAATTCTTTTTTGATGCGAGGAGAGGGAGTATTTGAAAATACTTTGCATTTTCTAACCCTCGCTCGCTCATTTTGTGTGGCCGGCGAAGCCCGGCCAGCTTATTAGGAAAGGAGCGTGTGGAATGGTAGGCTGGTCTGGAAGGCGAACAGCACTTACGGTCCTATTATTTCTCTTGCCAACAATCCTCGGCTTGTTGATTTTTAATATTTATCCGCTCATTCTGAATACTTACGTTTCATTTACCAATCGCAATAAATTTCATCCCAATCCCGACTGCAGCGCTGGTTTAAACGGCGCCCTGGATCCAACCTGCTGGCCGGTGTTCAAAGGAAAGGCGCCGGTCGGACTGGCTACGCCATACGGCCTGGCTAATCCTATATATAAGAATTATAGCGACCTGGTGGGCAAGCTTTTTAATACGGATGCCCTTTTTGCATTGCTAAAATTGCTTTTTTGCTTCGTTCCTTTAGTTATTGCTGGCATCATTGAAGGACGCCTCGAAAAACAAGTCAGCCGGACCATACCCGGTATTTGGATTTGGCTCAGTGGAATCGTGGGCGTTGTTGTTTTAATGATCGTGGTTAATGTTGCCGGTACGCTAGACACTTTGATGAACACCGGTGACTTCTTTGTTGTTATCTTCCGGACGATCCTGTTCGTGTTGGTTCGCGTTCCGATCAGTTTTGTGGTGGGATTGGTGTTGGCATTGATCCTCAACAGTCCCAATTTACCGGGCAAAACGTTCTTCCGTGTGGTGTTGTTCGTGCCCTGGGCGGCCTCTTCCGTCGCAATCCTGATCGCTTTGATCTGGCAGTTTATCTTCCGTGACCAGGGCGTGATCAACCAGGTCTTGAAAGTGATTGGAATAATCGGCCCGGTCTGGCTAAATAATCCGACTCTGGCTTTTGGGGTGGTGGTGCTGGCAGATGTTTACTTCTCCTATGGTTTCTTCATGGTATCGATCCTGGGAGCTCTGCAGGCGATTCCCGTAGAAATGTACGAGGCTGCCGAAGTGGACGGCGCTGGTTGGTGGACGCAGTTGACGTCCATCACGCTGCCGCTCATCCGCCCGGCGATCATGCCAGCTATTGTGCTCACGTCGATCTCCGCATTCCAGATGTTCGGCACAGCCTACGCTATGACACAAGGAGGTCCAGTGACAGATGTATCCAAGCCTGGCGCTACGGATTTTGTCATGGTGTATGCCTTCAAACAAATCTATCAATCGCAGAATTACGGGCGTGCCACTGCCTTTGCTACGATTGTGTTTGTCCTGCTGTTCGTGGCTACCCTATACAGCCTGCGTTTAACTCGCATCACAAAAAGCGCCTACACTTCATAAGGTGGAGGATTACCGATGAAAAGGAAAACTTCCCCGCTGGTTCGTGTTCTCCAATTGGTCATCTTGATTGTGGCGTGTATTTTTGCGCTTTATCCGATCTGGTTTGCCATTCTGGCTTCCGGGCGCGCCGGGCAATCCCTATTCACTTTGAATGTAGGCGGCATGTTCCTGCCGACCGAATGGACATGGGAAAATTACCGTGTCATGCTTTTTCAAAAGCCATTCCTTACCTGGTTAGGAAACAGTGTGTACGTTTCTGCCATAACGACCGTCGCCTGCCTGCTTGTGACAACCTCAGCCGCGTTTGCATTGTCACGTTTCAAGTTTCCTGGCCGCGAATTTATATTGATCTTGCTATTGGCGCTTTCCGCCTTTCCAGGAATTCTCTCCCTGGTCGCAGTCGCCCAGTTGTTGACAGCCATTGGATTGTACGGCAAGCATCTCGGTCTGATCCTGGCCTATACCGCCGGCACGCTCGTCTTTTGTACCTGGAACCTGAAGGGTTATTTCGACTCGATTCCAATTGACCTGGAAGAAGCGGCGCGCATCGATGGATGCGATCCGATTCAGGCTTTCCTCCTGGTAGCCTTACCCCTGGTTCGACCTGCCCTGGCAGTGACTGCCCTATTGGGCTTTCTGAGCGCATGGGGTGACTTCATATTTGCATCGGTGCTCATTCCTGCCCCAGAAAGTGCACAGCTAGCAGTTCCGGCATTGTATAATCTGGCGGGCTCGCAAAGCACTCCTTGGGGCTATTTTGCCGCAGGTTCTGTGATCGTGATCCTGCCCACCTTGATCATTTTTCTGCTCGTGCAGCGCAACTTCGAAGCCGGGCTGACTGTCGGTGCCGTTAAAGGCTGATGAATGATTTTATCTTTGGGACTCTGGCAACCGAGGAGCTGCGCCGGGCAAGGGTGCAGCTCCTCAGGGGCGGAGTAACCCATCGCGTGCGGCGGACCCCACGTGATCCTCGACCTGGCCAATCCGTCCTCATAGAACTAACCGCAGGCCCGGCTCACCCGGGTGAGCGGGCCTGGGTTTATTGGACCACCGACGGCAGTGATCCTGCCGGAAACCATGGCCAGCCGCTGGCAGGATTCCGTACTTTTTCGATGCCGTTGGAGCCCTCTGGCGTTGAATGGGATAACGTTTTATGGGGGTACATCCGGGCATTTCGGGGTAACCTGCCGGGCCAGCCAGCCGGCACGATCGTCCGTTACCGGCTAAGCCTGGAAGAAATGGGAACCGGTGAAGTTTACGCGGACGGGGGCATGTACAATGCTTATTGCGTCGACGAGGATATGGTTCCGGCCTGGGCCAGGGATGCTGTAATTTACCAGGTCTTCGTGGACCGTTTTGATCCGGGCGTCGGCAGAAATTGGAAAAAGCCCAGGAAGCTATCCGGTTTTTTCGGCGGCAGGATCGAAGGCATAACCAAAAAGTTGGATTACATCACAGAAGTAGGCGCCAATACCCTTTGGCTCAGCCCAATTTTTCCAAGCCCATCCCATCATGGCTACGACGCAACCGATCTGTTTGAAATTGAGCCGCGCCTGGGCACGAAAGCTGATCTGAAACTATTATTGGACGAATCCCACCGGCGTGGCCTGCGCGTTCTGCTGGATTTTGTGCCCAATCACTGGTCCGATCTCCATCCGACATTTCAGGACGCGATCAAGAACCCCGCAAGCCAATACCGCAACTGGTATATCTTTAATCATTGGCCGGACAAATACGAGTCTTTTTTCGGCGTCCATTCGCTGCCTCAGGTGAACTTGCGCGATCCAGGCGCTCGCCAGTATATGTTGGATGCCGCCCGCTACTGGCTCGAATTTGGAGTGGATGGTTATCGCCTGGATTACGCCATTGGCCCTACCCTTGACTTCTGGGCCGATTTCAGGCGGGTTACCCGTTCAGTCCGCCAGGATTGCTGGACCTTTGGCGAGATTGTTGATCCGCCGGACGTTCAATTAAGCTACGAAGGTTTGCTGGATGGTGCGCTCGATTTCATGCTGCTCGAAGCCTTCCGGCAGACGTTTGCTTTCGGGAGTTGGGATGGAATTCGCTTTGCCGGGTTTCTTGACCGGCATGAAGCGGCCTTTCCGGATAATTTTTCAAGGCCATCCTTTTTAGATAACCATGACATGAACCGCTTTTTGTGGGTCGCTCACGGAGATAAGCGGCGGTTAAAACTGGCAGCTTTATGCCAGTTTACTTTACGTGGAGCGCCAATTATTTATTACGGAACAGAAGCAGGCCTTTCGCAACAGCGGGATATTCGACAGGATATGCTCGGCATTCCGGAGGAGGCTCGGCTGCCGATGGTTTGGGGGAGTCATGTGGATCGAGACCTGATAAGCTTTTATAGAGACTTGATCGAATTTCGGAAAAGAAATCCCATAAGCCAAGGAAAACGCAGCACAATTGCAGCCGAGACGGATTGGCTCGCTTATCGCCAGGACAATGAAGGTCAGAGCTTCACAGTCGTCCTGAATTTGAACAGTAGTTCAGAGAAGGTATTGCCTTTCGATGGTGGGGAGCTTCAATTGGCAAGCGATCAAAACTGCTGTATATCCAGAAATAAGCACCGGTTTTCCCTGACCTTGCCGCCATTATCAGGCGCAATTCTTGTTTGATACGAGGGGGTGGAGAATACCCGAATGACAGCCCGAAAACTCACATTAAGATTTTTCCCCATTCTCATTCTTCTGGTCACCCTGGCGAGCTGCATTTCACTACAGACTCAAGCTCCCACCAGCACCTCATCGCCGCTTACGCTTACCTCGTTTCCCACCGACACCCCTTCGTCGCTTCTCCCCACCGAGGTTCCTCCATCACCTATCCCTATCTCGATTCCGACCAGTGTTTCTGATACCGGGACGGATTCCTTCCCCTGGTGGAATAATACGGTTTTTTATGAAGTATTCGTCCGCAGCTTTTATGATTCGAATGGGAATGGCAAAGGCGATTTCAACGGCCTGACTTCAAAGCTGGATTACCTGAAAAGTTTGGGGATTTCGGGCATCTGGCTGATGCCGATCTATCCCTCCCCATCCTACCACGGATACGACGTAACTGATTTTTACGGAGTCAATCCAGATTATGGGACGATGGATGATTTTAAAAATTTCCTCAATGAAGCCCACAAGCGCGGCATTCGTGTAATCATTGATTTTGTGTTGAACCACACCTCCGACCAACACCCCTGGTTCCAGGCTTCGCTGGATTCAACCTCGAAATTTCGTAACTGGTATATCTGGTCTGACACAAATCCCGGCTATCTTGGACCCTGGGGTGAAAAAGTCTGGCACCCCGGCCCAAATGGTGGATTCTACTATGGCATTTTTACGGCACAAATGCCAGATTTGAACTATAACAATCCGGACGTTACCCAGGAAATGGAAAAAAACGTCCAGTTCTGGCTGAAAGATACTGGGATCGACGGTTTTCGCCTGGATGCGGCCCAACATTTGATCGAGGAAGGCAAAAATCAAGCCAATACTCCATCCACGCACACCTGGTACAAACAATTCCGAACCTTTTATAAGGGTGTCAATCCTCAAGCGATGACAGTCGGCGAGGTGCAGCTAAATTCTTTCATAGTCTCAACATACGTAAATAAAGTCGATCAATTGGACTTGGCTTTTGATTTTGACCAGGCTCAGACCTGGGTGAACGGAGTTTTGAGCGGCGATGCCAAAAAATTGGAGAATTCGACCAATTTTGAACACAGTATCTTCCCGAAGGACCAGATAGCTATTTTCTTAACTAACCACGACCAGAACAGGGTCATGTCTCAATTAGGGGACAATGTCAATAAAGCCAAAGCTGCGGCTGCCATTCTCTTGACAGCGCCCGGAGTGCCATTCATTTATTATGGCGAGGAGATCGGCATGGATGGCGCCAAGCCGGACCCGCAGATCCGCACACCGATGGAGTGGACTTCTGACAACAACGGCGGCTTCACGACCGGCACGCCCTGGGAACCAGTAAATTCGGATTATACGAGTAAGAATGTTGCTGCACAAGAAAAGGATCCCAATTCACTGCTTTCGACGTATCGCAAGCTGATTCAGATCCGGAATCAGCACCCCTCTCTGCGCACCGGTGACCTGGTTAGCGTCGACGCAAGCAACCCACACGTGTATGCCACGCTCAGAACCCGGGGAAAAGACGCAATTCTAACCCTGATTAATCTTTCCGACCAACCGGTTAGTGATTACAATATTAACTTCAGCAATTCGAGTCTTAGAGGTAATTACAAACTGCAGGCGCTCTTTGGGAGTGGATCATTTGCATCATTAACGGTAAATGATTCGGGCGGGGCAAGCAATTACCAGCCTTTGGGACAATTGCCTGGAAATGCGATCCTGATCCTGAGTTTGCAATCAAAATAAGCAGTACAGGAATTGGTATGTCTGAAGTGTCATCCGAAAAGGCTGCCAGACCATCCAGGTGGAGGCAATGGCAGGTCATTTCTTTAATCGTCGTACTGGCTGCATTGGTGCGCATCTGGTCAGCCTGGCAGCTGCCGATCGACGCCGACGAACCTGTCTACATGGCTGCCGCCCAGGATTATGCCCGGTTGATTAAATCTGGCAATTTGCAAGGGATTATCAACTACCAGGTGAACACAGAGCATCCTCCCCTGGAAAAACTTATCTACAGCCTTCCCTACATTTTCATTCAACCTCAATTTGGTTCGACGACTGAATTGACCATAAATCGCATGGTTTCTGTGTTTTGGGGAACTGCAGCTGTCCTTGTCCTGGCTCTGATCGATCCGCTGGCAGGTTTTTTCCTGGCGTGGGATTCGATGGTTATTAAATACACCAGTGAGATTTACCTTGAAGCGCTGCCTCTTTTTGCCATCCTGTTTTCGATTTATTCCCTGATGCGCTCTTTGCAAGGCCCAAAAAAGAACGCCTGGTTCTGGATTGCTGCGATTGCCTTTGGAGTGGCGATTTCGGGAAAATATTTGTATGGTCTGGCAATTTTTCCAATCCTGACCTTATTCTTTGTAAACAGGGAAAAAATCCAGATCCGTGACGCCGGCTTTTTTATGCTCGCCGCCCTGTTTACATTCTGGGCACTGGATCCTTATCTATGGGCTGACCCCATCGGTCGTCTTGCAAATTCGTTATTTTTTCACGCCCAATATACCCAGGGCGCCGACGTTCTCAGGGCAAGCTATCCCTGGTACCAGCCGGTAAACTGGATATCTGCAGAAGTGCCCTGGCATCCGCAGGTGTTCTTTTTCCCTACCCTGGACGTTGTAATTTTTATCCTTGCGATTATTGGCTTGTACCCGGCAGCCAGACGCAATGTCTGGATCATCGTCTGGATTGGGACGAGTTTTTTAACTTTGCTGGTCTGGCCGACGAAATGGCCGCAGTATACACTGGTCTTGATCCCGCCTTTGTGCCTGGCAGCTTCCGGCGCCTTTTATTTTATCGCCAGCAAAGCGCGTGAATTCGATACAACCTGGAATTGGGCCGAAGCTGTGCTGCCGCGGCCGGGCAAGGTTTTTTGGTGGGCTTTGATTTTATTCGTATTCGGATTGGTGACTGCCAAGGTATTATTTGAAATCCATCAGGCTCAATCCCGCATTGGTTGGATATCGATCCGGTCAGAATACAGCCCGCTGGTCTCAAATAAAGTGAACGATCTCGCCTTTGACCAGACTGGCAGGCTGCTGCTGGGGACTGATAAAGGATTATCCATCTGGATGCCGAATGACAAGGCTCCCTGGGGGGATACCCAGGTCAATTTCACCACTGAGAATTCCGGCCTGGCGTCGCTCCAGGTGACTTCCCTGCTGCAGGACGATGCCACAAATTGGTGGATTGGTACTGCCAACGGTTTGAATTATACCGACCTGGAAAAGAAATGGGAGACATACCATGCCCAGGATATGGGCCTTGCAAGCAGCCAGATCAACGACATAAAAAAAGATGGGCAAGGTCACATTTGGGTAGGAACGAACGCCGGCGCAGCCGAATTTGACGGCAGTCATTGGAAACCAATTACGCAGCAAAATTCTGGCCTGGCTGATAATGCAGTTTATACTATTGGCGCCCAACCTGGAGCGGCCATTTGGTTCGGACATTTGAAAGGCATCAGCCGTCTGGATTTAATAACGGGCAAATGGACTCAGACCGAATTGAGCAGCTATGGTTTTGGCTGGGGAGGAACGGTCGACATTCTGGAAGACCGCCAGAATAGAGTGTGGGCTGCAACGATCGGTTCAGGACTGAACGTGTGGGATGGAGAAAAATGGGATAATTACCGGGCAAGCAATTCCGGACTTCCCCAGAACAACGTCAACCGGATCATCGAAGCCCCAAATGGAGTGTTTTGGCTGGCGTGCTCTTATTCTACCGAGCCCGGGGGAGCAGTAGCAAGCTTTGATGGAAAGAACTGGAATACGTACGATTCATCAACATCCGGATTTTCCGGCTCAGAGCCTTTAACACTTGCCATGGATGCCCGCAGCCGCTTATGGATTGGAACGAGTATAGGCGGGATTAGTATTTATCAGGTGTATCATTAAGAAAGGATGCATGGTAGAATAATTTTTCCAATCCTCTGATCAGACAAGTGCAATGAACGCCATACCCGACACGATCAAAGAATCTAGCCCCAGCCATTTGGTTGAGATTCAATTACCAGATGGCAGGGTCTACACCGGTCCGCGTGGGACTCCCATCGGAACTTTTTTGCGCGCCCTCCCGGAATGGAGCAAACCTCAGATCACCGGCGCTGTCGTCAATGGCAGCTTGCGCGAATTAACCTACCCAATCACAATTGAAGCCCACGTGCGCCCGGTGACCATGGAGGATGATGATGGCTCGCGCATCTACCGCCGTTCTGTTACCTTCCTGCTTGAAGCCGCCTTCGAAGATCTGTTTCCAGACGTTGATTTGTCAGTAGATCACAGTCTTTCCTCCGGCGCATTTTACTGTAAGGCGATCGGTCGCGAGCCGCTTTCCAAGGCTGAGTTGGAAAACCTCGAATTGCACATGCGTGAGCTGGTCAAGGCAGATTTGCCATTTGAGCGAGCCCAGGTTCCACTGAATGACGCGATTGAATATTTTCGCAGCAAGGGCCAGACCGAAAAGGTCCAGTTATTAAAATACCGCCAGAAGGATTACCTGGTTTTGTACCGCCTGAAAGAAAGGCGAGACTATCATCACGGCTATATGGTGCCTTCGACCGGCTTATTGAAATACTTTGCGCTCACTTCGATGGGAGATGGATTCGCACTGCGCTTCCCGCGTCGCTTCTCGCCGGACAAGTTAATGCCGATGCCCGATTCACCTAAGCTGTTGGCAACCTTTAAACAGTACGGAGATTGGCTGGATCGCCTTGGGATCGGGTCGGTCGGAGCCTTGAACGATACGATTAAAGCCGGCCGGATCGCCGAATTGATCCTGGTCTCAGAAGCGTTGCACGAGCAGAAAATTGCGGAAATAGCCCGCCAGATTGTTGAACAGCGGAAGGAAGCCCGTATTGTCCTGGTCGCAGGGCCATCGTCATCCGGAAAAACGACGTTTTCAAAGCGCCTGTCTGTCCAGCTCTTAGCGCAGGGTATCGAGCCCTACGCAATTGAATTGGATAATTATTTTGTCGACCGGGATCACACCCCTCGCGATAAGGTCGGGAATTTCGATTTTGAAGCGCTTGATGCTCTCGATACGAAACAGCTTGCTGCCGACTTGCGCGCCTTGATTGAAGGCAGGCAGATTCAACTGCCCTACTTCAATTTTAAGGAAGGCTGCAGTGAGCCTGGCGAAGTAGTCCAGCTTCGCCGCGACCAGATGATCGTTTTGGAAGGAATTCATGGCTTGAATCCCCGGCTCCTGCCGGATATCCCTTCAAACCAGGCCTTTCGGATTTATGTATCTTGCCTGACGCAGCTGAACCTTGACCGTCACAATCGCATTTCAACGACCGACACGCGCCTGCTGAGGCGAATTGCCCGCGATGCCCGCGAGCGCGGCTATTCGGCCTTGCAAACAATCGGCCGCTGGGAATCGGTGACACGTGGCGAGAAACGGAACATATTTCCATACCAGGAAAACGCCAATGAATTGTTCAACTCGGCCCTGGTGCACGAGCTTTCGGCGATAAAGCCGGTAGTCGAGCCGCTCTTGCGCCAGGTTCCGTTTGGAACGATGGAATATATTGAAGCCAAGCGCCTGCTGGCTTTTCTGGAATGGTTCCTTCCGATCGATCACGACCTGATTCCTGACAACTCTATATTGCGGGAGTTTATCGGTGGATCGATTCTAAAGAACTTTAAACTTTGGGAAAACGCCTCCAATGGCGGCGACCAAAACCTGTAAATTTAATTGGGTGTTTTATCATGGTTTGGATCTGCTTATAGCAGACCAGTAACTCGATAAAACACCCAAATCCCGGCCGACTAAAGGCGTTTTTTATTTCATGTGCCTGGCAATTACCGCTGCCAGGCGCGTGATGCCTGTTGTAATTTTCTCCGGCGCGGAATATGAGAAATTCAATCGCATCGTATTATCTCCGCCGCCGCAGGGGAAGAAAGAAAAGCCCGGCACGTAAGCTACTTTTTCGGCGACAGCTTCCGGGAATAATTCGGTCGTGCTCAATTCTTCCGGCAGTGTCGCCCACAAAAATAATCCGCCTTGTGGATGAGTCCAATGCACACCTGGCGGCATTAATTCGGCCAGCGAATCCAACATGACATCGCGCCGGGTCTTGTAAACTTCGCAGATCATCTTAACGTGACGGTCAATAAATCCGTGTTGGCCAACTTCTAAGGCCAGCACCTGATTGAAAGTAGCGGAATTGAGATCGGTGCCTTGTTTGGCCAAAACCAGCTTGTGGATCACTTCTGTTGGAGCGATGACCCAGGCCAGGCGCAAGCCTGGAGCAATAATCTTGGAGAATGTACTCAGATAAATAACATTCCCGGTATAGCTTCCGTTATTGGTATGGATTTTATTGTCGATTACAACGAGGGGAGCCAGGTGTTCGCCTTCGAAACGAAGTTGCCCGTATGGATCATCTTCGATTATAGGAACACCATATCGATCTGCCAGCTCCACCAGGCGTTGCCGGCGTTCCATCGGCAGGGTAGATCCGGTCGGATTTTGGAAATTAGGCAATGCGTAGATGAATTTTGGCCCGGTGCGCAGGGCTTTTTCGAGCTCGTCGGTGATCATGCCGTCGTCATCCGAAGGTACCGGAATGTATTCAGCTCCATATGCATTCCAGGCCTGAAGCGCTCCCAGGTATGTTGGGCTTTCAACCACGATCCGGTCACCACGGTTTATGAAAATTTTTCCTAACAGGTCGAGGGCTTGCTGAGAGCCTGAGGTGATCATGATATTGTCGGGAGAAATCTCGATTCCATAACGGGC
>DATKKB010000057.1:0-3157 GCA_035543095.1 Anaerolineaceae bacterium
GTCAGCTCTAATAAATTTTTCATTTTTTCGTGATATAGTGTAATAGGATCAAAATTGTAATGATTCCAGAAAAGAGATTTAAAATGACTGATCAAACGGAAAAACAAAATGATTTCAAGAAGATGCCGGGAGAAATTGGCCGGGTAAATAATGAGCTGCCTGGCGAAATGGCCCACGAACAAGAAATTGGCAGAGTTAAAAATGAGGCGCCAGGTGAAGTAGCCCACGAACAAGAAATCGGCGTAATAAAAAATGAAGCGCCGGGTGAGGTAACCCATAAACCGGAAATCGGACGGATTGTTAACGAATCGCAGCCAGAAGGCGCTCAAACGAATAAAGTCATGCCGGCCAATGGAGGCGAGCATCCAGAAGTAGGTTTGATCTACAACGAAGCGCCGGGTGAGGTAGCCCATAAACCAGAAATTGGTCGAATTTACAATGAAGCAGAGGATAAAAAATAGTCGTAGAGTGGGGTAGAGCGATTCCTCAAGTTAAAAATGCCTTCCCGAATGCAAGCGGAGACCTACCATCCGAAATAAAGGTCCTCACTTGAATTCGCCAAAAGCATCGCTTTTGAACATACATCGTTGACGTTAATTACCCGTGCGTCTTTGCACGGGTAATTTGCATCATGTACGTCTTAACGCCCTGTTCCCGGTACATTTTTCTTAACAAGAACAAATGTTCTCGCATTCTCTTTTTCCTTCACTTCCAACCGCTCTGTCCCCGCTGCCTGCTCCCGGCGTCGACTTCCCAACCCTCGCTCCTGGAGTAGAATCTAGCAAAGACAATTCAGAGTCTGATAATCAGCGGTTGGCAGCGATCCGAAAAATCTGCGCTTTTTCTGCGTAAAGCTGACTTAAAAGGCTTGTTTTGGTTTGGTCGCCTACCATAGACAAAATGAGCGCCATCGGGTAAAATTGCACGTCGCAATGGAACAAGAATATTCGGAGGATTGAGTTGGCAAATATTAAATCTCAGATCAAGCGAAACCGCCAGAATGAGAAACGCCGGGTCAACAACCGGGTTTATCGTGGCAAGGCTCGCACCATGGTTGCCAAGGCACTCAGCGCAGTCGATTCGGGCGATGAAAAGCTGTCGGCGGAAGCCGTCCGCGTGGCTATCAGCGCTCTCGATAAGGCTGCCGAGAAGGGCGTGATTCACAAAAACAACGCCGCTCGCCGCAAAAGCCGCCTGATGAAACACCTGGCCGCACTGGCCTGAAGGAAGCATGCGTCCCCGGCAAGTCCCGGGAAATTAACCCTAACCGGCAGCGGGAGTATTTCACTCCCGCTTTTGGTTTTTGGATCAATAAGATATGTTTGAAGCTGAACAGCAATTAATTACCCAGCGCATCATGGCATACTGCTCTCAGCAAGGCCTGCCAGTGCCCGTTTTGCAGTGGACCTGGATTCCTTTTAGCGGGCAGTGGGGAATTTCAACTTCTTTTTTCCAAATAGCAGCAGATGAGGCGCGCAGGGAAGGTAAAAAGGTCAACATCCCGGTGCGCGCCCAGGAAATTGCCCAGACGATCGCCCTTTTCCTGGGAACCCCGGCCGGCTTTGAGCGCATCGAGGCCGTGCGTGGCTACCTGAACCTGTATTTCTCAACGGCTGAATACACCCGGCGTGTCATCGATACCGTGCTGGACCAGAAGGAGGCCTTCGGACGGGCCCACCGGCGTAACGAACGCGTGATGGTTGAGTTTTCTCAACCGAACACCCATAAAGCTTTTCATGTTGGCCACCTGCGCAGCGCCATTCTGGGCGACGTTCTCTGCCGTATCCTGGATTCGGCCGGTTACGACGTGGTGCGTACCAATTATCCCGGCGATATCGGCCTGCACGTCATCAAGTGGTTGTGGAACTACATGAATTACCACAAAGGCGAACGCCCCGAAAAAGATATCACCCATTGGATGGGAGACATTTATGCCGAAGCCAGCCGCCGGCTGGAGGAAAATCCCGAGCGGGAAGCCGAAGTACGGGCTTTATATGCGCGCTGGGACCGGCGCGACCCGGAAGTTGTCAGCATGTGGCAGGAGACTCGCCAATGGTCCCTGGACGGCTTCAATGCCATGTACGACCTGCTGGATATCCATTTTGATCGCTATTATTTCAACAGCATGGTTGAACATCCCGGCAAGGAGGTCGTCGACGAGCTAATATCCAAGGGTATTGCGATCGATGGCCGGCCAGATGAACCCGTGATCGTAAAGATAGACGAGCTGTTGGGATTGAAGCAGGAGAAATACCGGGTGCTGGTGGTGCTGCGTTCTGATAATACAGCTCTCTATGCAACGGAAGACCTGGCGCTGGCAAAACTCAAATTCAACGATTACCCGGACCTGGTAAAGAGCCTGTACGTGGTCGACGTGCGCCAATCGCTGCACTTCCAGCAGGTATTTAAAACGCTTGAAATTGCCGGTTACACCTGGGCTGACCGCTGCCAGCATATCCCGTACGAGCTGGTGAATTTACCCGGCAACGTGGTGATGGCTTCGCGCGAGGGCACGGTGGTGCTGCTCGAGGATTTGATCCGTGAAGCCACCCAGCGCGCCCTGGAAGTCGTTGAACAGAAGAACCCTGAGCTGTCGTCAGAGCAAAAATTGGCCATTGCGCGGGCGGTCGGGATCGGATCGATCAAATACCCCATGCTTTCGCGAGACAACACCAAGACGGTGACTTTCGATTGGCAGGCCGCGCTGGATTTCAACGGGCAGGCCTCGCCCTACATCCAGTATGCGTACGTGCGCGCTGGCAGCATCCTGCGAAAGGCCGGTAATGCGGTTCCCGGCTCGCGCCTGCCCGAATTTCCTTTAAGCCCGGTTGAAATTGAGCTGATCGATACCATCAGCCGCGTTCCGAATGAGATTTTGCGGGCGGCTGAAGATTACCGCCCCTTAAATCTGGCCAACCTGGCCTATGACCTGGCGCGGGTGTTCAACGATTTTTACAACCAGTGCCCGGTGCTGCAGGCCGATGAACCGGTGCGCGCCGTGCGCCTGCGCCTGGTTGCAGCCGCCCGCTTTACCATTGGCAACGTTTTAGGTTTATTGGGCATCACAGCCCCACAAGCGATGTGAGCACGTCGACAAGACGAATTTCAACCCAAAGGAGATTCTCGTTCATGTCACCTGTTCGAACCCTCATCATGG
>DATKKB010000058.1:0-25910 GCA_035543095.1 Anaerolineaceae bacterium
ATGGACGATCAAACTCTCTTTCAAGAATTGGAACGCCTGAAGCAGCAAATTAATTATCACAATTACCGCTACAATGTGCTGGATGCCCCGGTGATCAGCGACGCTGAATTTGACCGCATGGTTGAACACCTCAAGCAGATTGAATCAACCCATCCGGATTGGGTTACGCCGGATTCGCCCACGCAACGCGCCGGTGGAGCGCCGCTCGACCGGTTTACGAAAGTCCAACACCCGGCGCCCATCTTGAGCCTGGCAGCCGGCTTCAGCCCCGAAGATGTCGTGGCCTGGTACGATCGCATTCGCCGGATCGACGACCGGGTTGAGCGCGCCAGCTTTGTGCTCGAGCCGAAGATAGATGGGCTGACGGTAGTGCTGCATTACCGGAATGGTGTGTTTGTGCAGGGCGCCACCCGCGGCGATGGCGAAGTGGGCGAGGAAATCACGGCCAATTTGAAAACCGTCAAGGCCGTGCCGCTGCATATCCCGGTAAAACCGGGCGGTCCGCATCCTCCGGCGACGATCGTTGTACGCGGCGAGGCGTTTATGACGATCAAAGATTTCGAAGAGTTGAACCGGCGCATGGAGCAGGCCGGCGAGAAGACCTATCTAAACCCTCGCAATACCGCCGCCGGGTCGCTGCGCCAGTTATCTCCAGCTTTAACTGCCTCGCGCCCATTGACGCTCCTGACTTACGCTGTGGTTGCAGCGGATGGGCCGGTGCCTCAGACTCAATGGGAGCTGCTGCAATACCTGCGTGAGCTTGGGTTTCCGGTAACTGAGCTGGCCGAACTCTGCCCCGATTTTCAATCTGTGCTCAAATCGCTGACGAAATGGAATGAACGGCGGGACCACATGCCGTTCGAAGCGGACGGCGTGGTCATTAAGGTGAACGATTTACGCCTGGCAGCCGATTTAGGTTTTGCAGGCAAGGATCCGCGCGGCGCGTTTGCCTTGAAATACCCGGCCCGCGAAGTTACCACCGTGCTGCGAGAAATCGTGGTCAATGTCGGCCGGACCGGAAAATTGACCCCCCAGGCGATCCTGGAGCCGGTCGAGATTGGGGGTGTGATTGTAAAGCAAGCCACGCTGCACAATTTTGACTACATTGCCGAAAAGGATATCCGCATCGGCGACAGGATCATGCTCAAGCGAGCTGGAGACGTGATCCCCTACGTGATCGGTCCGGTGGTGGACGCCCGCAGCGGCGAGGAAATCCCATACCAGCCGCCCCAGACTTGCCCGACCTGCGGACAGCCGGTGGAACACGTAGCAGGTGAGGTGGATTGGTTTTGCGTCAATGCCGCCTGCCCGGCCCAACTTGTGCGTAACCTGGAACATTTTGCTTCACGCGGCGCAATGGATATCGTAGGGTTGGGCATCAAGATTGTCGAGCAGCTGGCTGAATCGGGTCTCGTCAAGGATGCGGCGGATATTTATTCCCTCAAGCGTTCCGATTTACTGACGCTGGAAGGTTTTGCCGAGAAAAAGGCTGATAACCTGCTCCAATCCATCGATGCTTCCAGGCAGCAGCCGCTGGCGCGCCTGATCAATGCGCTTGGAATCAGGGGAGTCGGTGAGGTCATGGCAGCCGACCTGGCAGCAAGATATCCCAGCCTGGACGAAATCAGCCAGGCTTCCACCGCCGAGCTGCAGGAGATCGAAGGAGTCGGTCCAAATATTGCCCAGGCTATCGTCGATTGGTTTGCCCGCCCGGCCAACCGCGCCCTTTTGGCCAAGTTTAAGGCTGCCGGGGTCTGGCCGGTCATCGAGCAAAGGCAAAAGGAGACAGCCGCTGGTGAAAAAGGCGTGCTTGAGGGAATGACCTTTGTAGTCACTGGCACGCTGCCCACCTTGTCGCGGGATGAAATTAAAGACCTGATCCAGAAAAACGGCGGTAAAGTGACCGATTCGGTCAGCAAAAAAACCAGTTACCTGGTAGTCGGCGAATCGGCCGGTTCCAAGCTGGATAAAGCGCGTGAATTGAGCATCCCGACCCTGGACGAAAAAGCGGTTTTAGCCCTGATCAATAATCGTTAATGGACTCCAAAAAAATCATTCTCAAGAAAGACCGGGACCGGTCTGCTCGCCAACACCACCCCTGGGTTTTTTCCGGCGCGATCGATCGTGTAGATGGTAATCCGGTTCTGGGTGAGACGGTTGAAGTTTGGTCGAAGGATGGGGAATTCCTGGGCAGGGCAGCTTATTCGCCCCATTCGAAAATCCGGGCTCGTTTCTGGTCCTGGGAAAATATCGAAATTACCCCTGAATTCTTCGCAGCGCGAATTGGGAAAGCGATTGAATCCCGAAAGAGGCTGTGTCTCGAACAGGCTCAGCCTGCTGTTCGCCTGGTGTACGCTGAAAGCGATGGCCTGCCAGGTATAATCGTAGACCGCTATCGAGATACCCTGGTCTTGCAGTGCCTGTCGGCTGGCGCTGAGTTTTGGCGGTTTGAGATTGTAAAGGCCCTTGTACGCTTGACCGGATTGAGCCAGGTGTTCGAACGATCGGACGTGGATGTGCGCGAGCTGGAAGGCCTGCCGCAACGGACCGGGCAAATGAGCGGCCCGCCCATCCTGGATCGGACAATCATCCAGGAAAACGGATTAACCTTCCTGGTTAATATTCGATCTGGCCAAAAAACCGGATTTTACATCGACCAGCGCCCGAATCGCCAGAGGGTACGCGATCTAGTGGCAGGGTTAAGCGTTTTAAATTGTTTTTGTTACACCGGTGCGTTCTCTGTTTATGCCCTGGCAGGGCAGGCCAGCCGGGTATTGTCCGTTGACAGCTCGGCTGAGGCGCTTGCAGCCGGCCGTGAAAACCTGGCATTGAATGGATACCCTCTGGATAACGCAGAATGGCTGGAAGGGGACGTCTTCCAGGTCTTAAGATTATTTCGAGATCAAGCTCGGAAATTTGACGCCATCATCCTCGATCCCCCAAAGTTTGCACCGACGGCCGCCCAGGCGGAAAAGGCCGCCCGCGGCTACAAGGATATCAACCTGCTGGCTTTCAAGCTGTTGAACCCCGGCGGGCTGCTGTTCACCTTTTCCTGCTCCGGCGGAATTTCGGCCGAATTATTTCAAAAGATTGTCGCTGGCGCCGCCCTAGATGCCAGGGTAGACGCCCGGATTATCGAGCACCTGGCCCAGGGACCGGACCATCCCATCGCTTTGAATTTTCCTGAAGGAGCCTATCTAAAAGGGCTTGTTTGCCAAATATAATCGGGCAGCAAATATCGCTGCCCGATTATATTCGAGTGGAGATGGCGGGACTCGAACCCGCGTCCGAAAGATTCGTCCCACAAACATCTACGAGCGTAGGTGTTCTTTGGTTCTTGCGCCTCGGCAGAAGAGAACACCAGACCTGCTAGGCGCCAGTCGCTTGGGTCCGAAAACCCTCTTTCGTGCGGAGCGCGGCCATCCGCAAGGCACCCTGACTTTGTCACGCCCGCTTCACCACCGGTCAAGGAGCGGGGTGGGCGGACGTCGCCTTATAAGAAGGCGATAGCGCTAGCCTCAAGCTTATGCAGCGAGGGGCATTGCGGCATAGGAAGTGTTGTTGGCACTTGTGTTTTGTGCTGAGTTTACGAGGTCGGCACCTCTCGGCTCGCAGTTCGGGGCCAGCCTCTCCCGTCGAAGCCTGTCATCCCCGAATTCATTCCTATTATACTCTCAAAGGATGCATCCTTATACAATCAATCCGCTCTTGATTGGATAAGCGCTTAGAATTACACTATCATGGCGTACAGAAATGAGATGTAAATGGAAATCATTGATAAAGCCGTTACGCAAACAAATCAAAATAAATATTCAATGCCGCCGAAAAGCGCTTTTCTCCGCCTGGATAACCTTTCGAAAAGCTTTATGGAGGGCGGTCAAAAACGCGTCGTATTGCGTAATGTCTCCCTTGAGCTTTACAGAAGTGAAGTGATCGCAATTCTTGGGAAGAGCGGCAGCGGGAAGACAACCCTGCTCAATTTGATCGGCGGTATTGAGCCTGCAGAAAGCGGGGAAGTATATGTCGAAGGATTTCAGATTTCAGCACTGAAAGACCACGAACGCACCCTCTTCCGGCGCACTAAGATTGGATTCATCTTCCAGTTCTTTAACCTGATCCCGACTTTGACCGTCTGGGAAAACGTTGTCCTGCCGCTGGAATTGAACCGGCTGCTTGATTCGCAAGGAAAAGCCAGGGCCTTCGAGATGCTTCAAGAGGTCGGCCTGGCAGACCGGCTTAAAACCTTTCCGGACCGCCTGTCTGGGGGCGAGCAGCAGCGGGTGGCCATTGCCCGCGCCCTGGTTCATGACCCTATCCTTGTCCTCGCGGATGAGCCAACAGGCAACCTGGACGAGGAAACGGGTCGCCAGGTTCTTGGGCTGCTCGATCGATTGACCCGTAAAACTGGAAAAAGCCTGTTGATGGTCACTCACAGCCTGGATGCAGCAGCCATCGCCGACAGGGTCTTCGACCTGCGGGATGCGAAATTAGTGAAGCGTTCATCTTGAAACCGGCCGCCCCCGCCAGGCTATATCCAGCAGCTCTGTTCAATACCGGTTGGCGCTACCTTCTCCTGCGCCGCTGGCAGACTGCCCTGATGATTGTCGGCATTGCACTTGGGGTAGCCGTCATGGTAGCGATCGACCTGGCTAACGCCAGCGCCGGCCAGGCATTTCAATTGAGCGCCGAATCGGTCACCGGTAAAGCCACCCACCAGATCGTCGGGGGGCCGCAAGGCCTGGACGAGCAGGTTTACGTCGATATCGTGCGCCAGAAGTTAGTTGACTTCGCCGCGCCGGTAATTATGGAAACCGTATCGTCGCCAGAACTTGGCAACCTGCCAATGCAGTTGCTGGGAATCGATCCGTTTGCCGATGCGCCTTTCCGCAATTACCTCGCCTCTGGGCAGGTACCGCGGCCGGACCAGTTGACGCCATTCTTTACCCGTCCGGGAGCTGTAGTCCTCTCCAGCAACATGGCGGCGCGTTATCACCTGTCCTTGGGCAGCAGTTTTTTGCTCGTAATTGAAGGTCGAGCGAAACCGGTTTTTGTGGCGGGCCTGCTGAACCCCGCTGATAGTCTGGCGCGCCGCACTCTGGAAGGTGTGCTCCTGGTGGATATCTCCACAGCTCAGGAGCTGACAGGGCGCCTTGGCAAATTGGATCGCATCGACTTGATCCTCCCGCAGGATAGCACTGCAGCCATCCAGACGCTAAAACCCCGACTCCCTCCTGGAGTTGAAATCCAGACAGTTGCCGCCCGGCAGGGGACGATTGAAAAAATGACTGCTGCTTTCAGTCTCAACCTGACTGCTCTGAGCTTGCTGGCTCTGGTGGTGGGCTTATTCTTGATCTACAACACTATGACCTTTTCGGTTGTTCAACGTCGCGCCCAATTCGGCACCCTGCGCTGCCTGGGTGTGACCAGGCGTGAGATTTTTGTCCTGGTTGTCAGCGAAGCCTTCTTAGTCGGCGTGATCGGCTCAGCCATCGGGATTGGCCTGGGTGTGCTCATGGGCCGGAGCACGGTTGGATTGGTCACCCGCACAATAAACGACCTTTACTTTACGACCAACGTCCAGGCTGTCGGGATTTCGCTCGAAAGCCTGCTCAAGGGCGCCGCAGCCGGAATAATTGCGACGGTCTTGACCGCAGCTTTTCCGGCCTGGGAGGCCGCATCCGTACCCCCCAGGGAAGCTCTGTCCCGTTCGGCGCTGGAAACTAAAACGCGCCGGGCCATTTTGCTCACGGCAGCCATCGGGATTGGCTTAATTGCGGCCGGGGTCATGATTTTCCAGGTGAGGGGCGGCGGCCTGTTCCTGGGGTTTGGGGGTACTTTTGCAGTCATAGTTGGCTTTGCCATGTTTGCAGCCATTACAATGGCCTTGATGATGCGGCTGGCGGCGCCGCTGCTTGGGAAGGCACTTGGGACAATCGGGCGCATGGCCCCGCGAAACCTGGTAGGCGCCCTGAGCCGAACATCGGTGGCAGTGGCGGCTCTGATGGTCGCCGTCGCGGTTACGATCGGGGTCAGCCTGATGATCGACAGCTTTCGCTATACTGTCACCGTCTGGCTCGAGCAGACTTTACAGAGCGATATTTATATTTCTGTGCCGGGATTTAATGCCACCGCTTCTTTGGGCACGATTGATCCGAACGTGTTACCGGTCGTCAAATCCTGGCCCGGCGTTCAGCGCGCCGGCAGCCTGCGCACTGTGACCCTCGATTCTCCCCAGGGACCTGTCCAGGTGTCAGCCACCGATAATCCGGATATCGGCAAGGAAAGGCTATACCTGGAGGCGCGCCTGCCAACCGATAAGGTTTGGGCGGCGATGTTGGACGGAGGAATCCTGGTTTCTGAGCCACTCGCCAACCGGCTGGGCCTGTTCGACTCAAATCGCACGGTAAGCCTTTCGACGCCCCAGGGGTTTAAGCCTTTCAAGGTGGTCGGTATTTATTTCGATTATGCCAATAGTGAGGGCAGCCTGTTCATGGCAATGGCTGTCTACCGTTCGATCTGGAAAGATGCCGGCATCACTGCAATCGGAATTCGCCTATTGCCTGGGGCGGATTCCGACCAGGTGAGCCGCGCCCTGCAAGACCGCCTGGGTAGGATACAGCAGCTCCTTATCCGCCCGAACCAGGCCCTGCGCGACGAAGTGATGGCTGTGTTCGACCGGACCTTTGCGATCACGGCAGCCCTGAGAGTGCTGGCAACCATGGTGGCCTTCATCGGGGTACTGAGCACGCTGCTCCTGCTTCAGCTCGAAAAACAGCGCGAAGTGGGTATCCTGCGCGCCCTGGGATTGACCGGCAGGCAGCTCTGGGGGTTGACGATGCTTGAAACCGGCCTGATGGGACTGTCGGCAGGCATCCTGGCAATCCCGACCGGATATGCCCTTTCGTTGATCCTGATTTACGTGATCAACCGTCGTTCGTTTGGCTGGACGCTTCAATTCGCGGCGCCGGTGGATCCATTTTTACAGGCGATTTTAATTGCCATTATCTCGGCCCTGCTTGCGGGAATATATCCCGCCTGGAGGATTGAGAAGAAAGCCGCGGCTGAGGTGATCCGAAATGAATAGAGAAAGCTTTCGGGTGATTAAACCTGCCAGCCGTTGGCTTATCCTTCTGGCCTTAGTCGCGGGCTTAGCCTGTCTGATCTGGCCGCAGCAACAGCCTGCGCCTGGACCTGCTTTCGATGGCTTTGCCATGACACCCGATCCAGGATTCGCCCATGCTGAAGGCCCGATTTCATTTAATTTTCCAAATGATTTTGGCCCGCACCCCGATTTTCAAACCGAGTGGTGGTACTACACCGGCAACCTGCAAGCCGCCACCGGAGACCATTTTGGCTTTGAGCTCACTTTCTTCAGGCGGGCGCTGGTACCGCCGGCGCAGATGCCCACACGTTCCTCGGATTGGGCTGCAAACCAGATCTATATGGCCCATTTCGCCCTGACAGGCGTGAGGGATAATTCCTTCCATCCTTTTGAGCGCTTCAGCCGCGGCGCAGCCGGCCTGGCTGGCGCAACCGGTTTGCCTGTATACCAGGCGTGGCTCGAGGATTGGCTGGTTGAACAAACTGGGCCGCGCTCGTTTCACCTCAGCGCGTCCGATTCGGGTGCAGCCATCGATTTGAACCTGGAAGACCTGAAAGGCCCGGTCTTGCAGGGCGACCACGGCTACAGCCAGAAAGGGCCGCAGCCAGGAAACGCCTCTTTTTATTTCAGCCAGACACGTTTACAGACCAAAGGAACCTTGAAACTGGGGGATAATGCATTTCAGGTTAACGGACTGAGCTGGATGGATCACGAGTACAGCACCAGTGCGTTAGATACTGACCAGGTTGGTTGGGATTGGTTTGCGATCCAGCTTGACGACGGCAGCGAGCTGACGATCTACGATCTACGCCGCAAGGACGGCTCGATCGATGCTTACTCGCGCGGCCTGATCGTTCGCCCGGATGGCACAACTCAAAGGTTAACTACCGTAGATTTTGCTATCCATCCGGAAGCCACCTGGAAAAGCCCCCGCAGTGGGGCCACCTACCCATCCCGCTGGACCTTGAGCATATCTTCAGAGAATCTGGAATTACAAATAACACCATACATCGCAGACCAGGAGCTGCGCCTGTCCTTCACCTATTGGGAAGGCGCCGTCCAGGTGCAGGGCGCCCAAAACGGTAAACACCTTGCCGGCAGTGGCTACGTTGAGCTCACCGGCTATTTTCAATCTCTGCAAGGCCAATTCTAAACCGTTCGAAATCCCCCTATCTTTGTAGTAACGATTTCAATCGTTACCCTTCCCCCCACCTTCGTAGTAACGATTTCAATCGTTACTCTCTCGATCGGCTTTTGGGTTCTCTATTACCTCGAATCCAGCATCCGCCAGCGCCTTTCTGGCTTGCTCGAGCCGCTCGTCTTTAACCAGGACGTAATCCGTGTCGAACGTGGACACCGCAAAAATGCTGATTCCTGCTTTCGCCAGCGGGGCAGCAATTGACTCCAGGATGCCTGTCAGCGAAAAATCGAGCGGTCCCTCAACCTTCAGTGCTCGCCAGCCGCTTTCGGATTTCCAACCTGCTGGGATCTTATCCTCCGGCAGGATCAAAGAGGTTTCTTCGCCCGTGCGAGTAATTGACCAAAACGGCAGGAGGAAGATCCAGCGCGGGATGGTCGCATCCGGGGGAAGCGAGCATATCGCCAGTTTTTCAGAGCTTACGGATATTCTTAAGTTCATAACTTGATGAGGAAGTGGGCGGAACAGGACTCGAACCTGCGACATCGTCCTTGTAAGGGACGCGCTCTAACCAACTGAGCTATCCGCCCGGTCATCAGCAAAATAAAACATCACAACAGACCCGTTCGATTATATCACGGATAGATATGCACTCTTAAATAGGGGAAGAAAAACCGCTTTCACAATCTCTGGGAAAACGTGGGTATAATCATTTCGACCTAAATTCGCTGAAAATCCGGTTGAGAATTTAATATTTCTCAAATTGCAGGGGGTATCCTTGCACATTGCATAATATAAAAACCTCAATCATTAAAGGTGAAATCTGGTAAAACAATGACACCGGAACAAAACCGACCAGGCAGGAAAAGAACGCTCTTTGTGCTTTATTTCGCAATAGGGCTGGTTCTCGTTATCCTGCTGGCCGCTGGCGGATTCGTTTTTGCTGCTAACATGGAATCGCAGGATCCGTTCTGTTCTTCCTGCCATTCACAGCCTGAAACAACCTTTGTCCAGCGTTCTACAGCGCCACAGCCGGTTGATTTGGCTTCGTACCACACGACCCAACACTTGCTTTGCATCGATTGCCACTCCGGGCCAGGTATTTCCGGTCGTCTGCAGGCAGAACTGATCGGGGCTCGCAACACAATCAAGTGGTTCACCGGCACCGCTGTTCAGCCAGCCGTTTTATCTTTTCCAATCCGCGATCAAAATTGCCTGAAATGCCACCGGGACGTAACCCAAAAAGGGTTTCGCCCAATGCAGCAATTCCCTGCTCTGGAGTCAGCGCTCGGCGGCGCTCAGGGAGAGGGTGCGAAAAACCACTGGCACGAACAACTGGCGCGCTGGCAGGCTTCGTCCCCAGAGGCGGGTACCTGCATAAGCTGCCATTCAGGGCATTTTGCTGGCTCAGATTCACAAAGTGGTTTCTCGAACGCTCAAGTTGTGAATTCTGTCTGCATTGTCTGCCACCAGGTGTTGGGAAAAGGTAAAGGTACCTGATGCAAATAGTGGTATAATGTCTGTACAACGCGAGAGTGCTTCCTGAAATAGAGGGCTTGAACTCTCATTCAATGACAGGAAGGGCCTAAAAAACGGACGGGCCCTTTTTATTTTCCTGTTTTCTTGCAAGGCGGAGGTCCGTATGACTGTCATTACTATTTCTCGACAATATGGCAGTGGCGGCGATGAAATAGCTGACCAGTTGTGCCAGCTACTGGGCTACCGCCATTTCGACAAACGCATGATTGCGCAGGCTGCGTTGGAAGCCGGTCTTTCGGAAGCTGAGATTGCCGGCTTTTCAAAATACTCGGAAGAAAATTATAAGGTAGTAACATTCCTGGATCGCCTCTTCCGCCGCGCGGGGCGCGCAGCCCATCCCAATAATGTCAAGGAAGATGCTGTCACCGGACTCCTTATTGAAGAAAAATTATTTAACGAAGCCTCCGCGTTATCCCTGGTTCAAAATGCGATAAAGGTTGCGTACAAGTCAGACAACATCATTATTATCGGGCGCGGAGGCCAGGTTATCCTGAGAAATCATCCCAATGTCCTGCACGTTCGGATTGAGGCTCCGATGGAAGATCGCATCAAGCGTGTTGAGGAACGCATGAAAGAAGAAGGCCGCACGTCATCGACGAGCTATGGGTTGTGGCTCAATGCCAGAGACTTAATTTTAGAGAAGGACTCATCCTCGGCAGATTACGTCAGGCTTTTCTATGGTGAAAATTGGGCTGATATTGGCTTGTACCACGTGATTTTGAACACCGGAAAAATATCCATTGCGAATTGCTCGAAAATCATTGCGGATATGGTGCATAGGTTGTTTTAATAATTGCCCAAAAAATTATCACGCAGGATCTTTTTTACCTGGTTTGAGACTTCCCCGGCCTCGCCTGCCAGGCCGAGGGCCAGATACATGATTTTATTTCCGCTCGTAAATTCCGGGTAAGGTTGGCGACTATAACAGCATCAAATAACTGTGGAAATTACCCATTTAAAAGAGGTAAAAATGATTCAAGATTCTGATAAAACTCAGCCGGTTGGAAAGAGAACTGAAGTAATTACACTCGCAGGCGGATGTTTTTGGTGTCTGGAAGCTGTGTTCGATAATTTAAAAGGGGTCGAGGATGTCGTTTCAGGTTATTCTGGCGGACACGTCGCTAACCCAACTTACGAGCAAGTGTGCACAGGAATGACCGGGCATGCTGAATCCGTCCAGATCATTTTCGATCCGCATCAAGTTACAGAAAAAGAGATATTAGAGGTATTTTTTACAATCCACGATCCGACCACACTAAATCGACAGGGCGCCGATGTAGGCACCCAGTACCGCTCAGCTATCTTTTACAACAGTCCAACTCAAAAAGAAGTCGCTGAAAAAGTGATCACAGAGCTTGACGCAGCCGGCATTTGGGAAGACAAGATTGTGACGGAATTAAAACCAATCGAGAATTTCTACCCGGCCGAATCTTACCACCAGGAATATTACGTCAACAATTTGCGCCAACCTTACTGCCAAATTGTGATCGCTCCGAAAGTTGCTAAGTTTCGGAAGAAATTCCTGGATCGCTTGAAGAGTCCATAGAGATTTTTATCCGGTTATTTTGAAACCCCATTTTTCAAAAATACGAGCCGCGGTAATTTTTGCTTCGCCGCTTTCTGGATCCAGCTTTTTTTGAAGCAGGACTTGCGAGGTTTCGCCAACGGCGTTAGAGAGCCTGGTTTGAAAAGCTGAAGGCAGGGTTAGGAAGCCGGATAAAAGCTTTGCAGTGGAGGAATTTGGCCTGGGCAGGTTAAGTACATCAAAAACCTCCTGCCCAAGCTTACTGGCGACCTTTGCCAGATCGTCGCCTGCGGGAGTGGCTGCGCCGGAAATCCATAAAGTCAAAGAAGAATGACCGACGTCCAGAAAGCGAGCAAAGGTATAATAAGTTTGCTTTCCAGATTGATTTTTTTCCCAATCCATATATTTCTGTTCTAACCATTCTTGAAAGGATTTCATAGCGCCTCACCGTTCGTTCGAGTTTTTTGAGTGCGTTCGAACCAATAAACCTTGCTAATGCTTCCCATGGGGAATGAATCAATCCACAATCTAATTATACAAGAGAAGCGCGGGTGAACTGATGCGCTACGTTCGCTATGAGGTTGGTTTTGTCGGGCCAAAATATGGCTGGATCCTGGAAGATAAAGTAGGCGAGCTGCAAGGTACTCCGTTTGGAGAATACCGGCGGATGGAAGCAGACCTGCCAATTGAGCGTGTCCGCCTGCTTCCGCCAGTTTTACCCGGCAAAATTATCGGGATCCATCAAAACTTTCCCGGATCTGTAACGGATGCAGCCCCTGAATTTCCAAAAATCCCACGCCTTTACCTCAAGCCGCCTTCGTCGATCATTGGATCGGGTCAAAAGATCGTTCTCCCGGTACAATCTCGCCAGGTCGTGCACGAGGTGCATCTGGGGGTCGTGATCGGACGAACGGGCCGCTGGATCACACCCGAGGATGCCATCGATTACATTTTTGGTTTTACCATTGCGACCGAATTTTCCGCCCGTGATTTAGAGTTAGAAGATAATCATTCCGATCGTGCCAGGGCTTTCGATACATTTTTATCGATTGGGCCTTGGGTAGAGACCGATCTGGATGTAACCGATCTTTTAATGACCTGCCGGGTCAAGGATGAACTGCGCCAGATGGCCTCCACTCGCGAGATGATCTTTACGGTTCCCCAGCTTGTTGCTTTTATTTCATCCATCATGACCCTGGATCCCGGGGATCTGATTTTGGCCGGGACGCCGGTGGGCTCAGATGCGCTGGTTCCCGGGGATATTGTCCAATCCAGCATCGAGGGCATCGGCGATCTGGTCAATCCTGTCTGGTTAGAATGTCTAGAATAAAAATCATTTATGATTTTAATCTCATTCTTAAATTATCCCATTTTCGATTGACTTATTGACCGTAGTTACTATAATATATAAAAAATAACTGGGTTATTATTTTTCGATTTATATCTGGTTGTCTCACCAAAGCAAGAGCTAAAATTTAGGCGGCGAAGATCTGAATACCTGAATTGGTCGCTTTTTCCCTCAGGGACGGGCATTCAAGGAGCCAATAGCGAAACCGGCCTTTATGCCCGTTTTTATATATCTTGGCTGCCTTGGAGGGATTATGGAACTTCCGGTTACACCGAATCAAGCATCCCCGCGGATGCAAGGGTTAGGCATGGATCTGGACGAATTCACCTCGGTAGATCACCAGCGTATCCTGGTTGTCGATGACGAGCCAGATACCGTTTATCTTCTCAAAAACATCGTCCGTACGGCGGGTTTCGATGTTTTAAGTTCGTTCTCCGGTCGGGATGCAATCAAGAAGTGCCGCGATATGAATCCCGACCTGGTTCTATTGGACCTCATGATGCCTGAAATGGATGGTTGGGAGACACTGCGCTATATGCGTGAAATGGTGGATATTCCGATTATCATCGTTTCCGCCATTGGATCGAAAGAAGATGTAGTGCGTGCTTTACAAATCGGGGTGGATGATTATCTCACCAAGCCGTTCTTTAACGCTGAAGTGGTCGCCCGCATCCGGGCAGTGCTGCGGCGATCGGCCAAACCGCGCGAAATATCTCGTTTTGTATTCCCACACGCCAAATTAAATATCGATTTAACCTCCCAGGAAGTGAGTTTTCACCAGCGCCCGGTGCACCTCACTCCAAAGGAGTTTGCGGTCCTGGCATGTCTGGCCAGGCAGGCACCCAGTATCGTCGGCTATAGCAAAATTTCTGAGGCTGTCTGGAATGAGGATACGGACGATGCCCACAAACGCACCAAATACCTCATTTACCTGCTGCGCCGGAAATTCGAGGCCATCAGTCCATCCGAAAATCTAATCCTGAATATCGACCGGCTCGGGTACAAACTCCAGACTGAAATTTAATTCTTGTGAATTTGGTTATTATTTTTTGAGCGGCGAAAACGCTCAAAAAAATCCAAATTCCAATTACTGGCGGAAATATTTTAATTTCAGGATCTCTATGAACCATTTAGGCAGGATTCTTCTGGTCGCGGGCCTTGGTCTAATTTTGCTCGGTCTGCTTTCGTCCGCGCCCGTCGATGCCGACGTAATTTTGGCCGATCAAAGTGACCAGGCTTTAATTTCAAGAGCGCCGGTCGAGCCTATGCCGCCAGTGCCGATGATCCCGGTCGCTACGCCCGTTCTAGACCTAAAACTGCCTGAAAAGCCACCGGTCCAGTCCATCCAAAATTCTCCGACGCCTGTAACAGGCAGTCACACACCTTTTACAGTGGACGATAATATTAATTTGTTTCAATTCCTGCGAGCGGATCGTCTTGTGCCGGCAGTGCAATCAAACGTCCCGGTGCGCCTGGAAATCCCGTCGATCAACCTGGATATCCAGGTCCTTCCGGCTACCTTGCGCAAGGTTTTATATGAAGGCTATGTCTTTGACCAATGGAAGCCGCCGAGATATGCTGGTGGGTGGCAGTCGGATTCGGCTCAGCTCGGGAATCCTGGCAATACTGTTATTAACGGTCATAACAATGAATTCGGTGAGGTCTTCAAAGACCTCGAGCATGTTCAAATCGGCGACCTGGTCTATGCGTTTTCCGTCGATCAGAAATTTACATATATTGTCACCAACAAAATGTTTTTATTGGAGGCAGGTGAAAGCTCTCGCCAACGAATTGAAAATGCCAGTTGGATCGCAAAATCGACAGATGAGAGGTTAACCCTCGTCACATGTTGGCCTTATGACAACAACACCCACCGTTTGATTATCGTTGCAAAGCCAGTTTCTGTCCGGGGTGGGAATTAGCGGCAGGCTGCATCAAAAACCGGATGCCGACCAGCGCGTTTGAAATTGCAGGAGAAAGCTGGTCCACTGAAGGCGTCAGGTGGCTGATAGGCCTGGCGATCACAAAAATGCGTCCCCATGAAGCAATATTTCCATTTGGGATGCAGGTTTGAAGAACCAGGATGTTTCCCTTTGCATAAATCTTATCGAACAACTCCTCTGCCGAAAGTTGCTCCTGGGTCGATAAATCTACGAAACGAGAGTATGGACTATCGGGTGTTATGGCCTGGTAGCTTTGAATATCATTGACTTTGAAATATTTTGTTGTTCCATTACCGGAAACCAGGATTACTTCCTGGCCGATCTTCAGATTGAGGAACGATCTCCCTGCGAGGTAATCGTGTCCGAGCAGGCCGATTGTATTATAGTATCCAGCCATTCTGAATTCGGTCAAGGTATCCGGCAGAGTGGAGACAAATGCCGGATTTTCCGCCGGTTGTTGGATCACTCGAAACGCAAATTGTCCGCCTGCAAAAATACCGGCCAGCTCAGTCCGGCCGTTTTTCAAGTCGGCGACGAATGGTTTGAAATTAGAAAGAGCTGCCACATTTGAAAACAAGGAAACATCGATCCTTGGACCACTTGTAATCGCGATGCGATTTGGCGAAAAAGTAATCGCAACGCCAGTGGCCATCGAAAGTAAAATAACGGCCAGAAGAGCGCATAAAAATCGGCGAGTCATAAAAAGATTAGGTTTTAGTTATTAAATGGTATTTCTTACGCGAGATTCTATTACATTGTTATTACCATTTTCAAAAAGGTTTTGTAAGCTTGCAAAGCTGTAAGGTGGCAATGAAAAGGCCCGAATTTGTTGCTTTGGCCATTCGATCAAGTTGGTAGGCACTCATGGTATAATTTGAAAAAATATGGGCTTTCTCAATTTTGAAAGCTCATCTCTACAAGGAGAGCCAGTCATGTCAGGTCATTCCCATTGGGCAACAATCAAGCGGAAAAAAGGCGCAAGCGATGCCAGAAAAGGCCAGGTTTATACGCGCCTCGCACGTGAAATTGCTATGGCGGCCCGAGAAGGCGGTGGTGATATTGAATCGAACTTTAAATTACGCCTTGCGGTCGATAAAGCTCGCGATCAAAACATGCCTAAGGACAGCATTGACCGGGCAATAAAACGAGGAACTGGTGAAAGTAAAGATGGGGCCGTTTTCGAGCAGATCTTCTACGAAGGATATGCCCCCCATGGCGTGGCTTTGATGATTGAATGCGTAACAGAGAATAAAAATCGTACCGTAGCGGAAGTTCGCCATACCCTCACTCGATCTGGCGGGAACATGGGAGAAGCAGGCTCGGTGGGGTGGCAATTTACACGCGCCTCTTATTTTGCCATTCCGGCTGCCGGAAATGATTTCGATAAAATTTTTGAAATTGCGGTGGAAGGCGGCGCAGACGACGTAATGCAAGATGATGACTTAATCGAAATCGTGGGTCCGGTGGAAGTATTTAAGAAAATCAGTGATTTATTGCGCGCTGCGAAGATACACGTTTCTGATGCTAATCTGCGCATGATTCCAAACCAGGAAATTGAATTGGACGTCGATAAAACACTCCAGGTAATGCGAACCATTGAAGCGCTCGAGGAACTGGATGACGTTCAAAACGTTTTTTCGAACCTGCGCATTTCTGATGCAGCAATGGCTGCCATGGAGTCTGCCTGATCCGGTATGTTGGCCTTAGGGATCGACCCAGGGACTGCCACAACTGGATATGGATTGGTACGTGAGGCCCCGCAGGGCACCCTTGAAGTTGTAGACTTTGGGGTAATCCTCACCCCTGCCGGCGAAAAGCCTGAAATCCGCTTGCTCTTGTTGTATAACGAGTTAAAGAAATTTCTCCTTCTCCACCGCCCGGAAACCGTCGCGGTGGAGAAGTTGTTTTTCCAACGCAACGTTACCACGGCCATCAGTGTCGGTCAGGCCCGGGGAATTATTTTACTTTGCATGGCGGAAGCGGGAATCCAGGTATTTGAGTATAGCCCGCTGGAAGTCAAGCAGGCCGTGGCGGGTTATGGTGGAGCGCAAAAGAAACAGGTCCAACAAATGGTAAAGGCAATTCTAAACCTGGACAGAATCCCTCAGCCGGATGACGCGGCTGATGCGCTGGCAATTGCGATCTGCCACCTGCATTCCAACCGCCTGGCCGGCCTGGTAAATGCCGGATGATTACTAGCAGCGCCAACCCTCGCATCAAGCAGATTCGCAAGCTGCGCGAACGCAAAGAACGCCAGCAAAGCGGCCTCTTTTACGCAGAAGGTTTGCGAATTGTGATCGAAGCGGTATCTGAAAATGCCTCGATCAAGGCGTTGGTCTTTTCACCAGAATTGCTGACCAGCGAGATGGGAATTAAAATTATTTCAGACCAGAGCCAGCGCGGGATTGAGATTCTCGAGGTCAGCCGCGATGTATTCAAGACGCTGGCTTTGAAAGACGATCCCCAGGGAATCGGGGCTGTAATCGAACAGACCTGGCTCCCGATCGATAAGATCGATTTGAGGCCGGGTGAGTTTTGGGTGGCTCTTGATGCGGTCGCCGACCCCGGCAACCTGGGCACCATCTTGCGCACCAACGATTCTGTCGGCGGGAAAGGCGTCATCCTTCTGGGCAATACTACCGACCCGTATGATCCGACCTCGATGCGCGCCAGCATGGGCGCAATTTTTTCGCAAAAACTGGTCCGGGCTGATTTTGAGCAATTTGCAGCCTGGAAACAGGTTAGCGGGATAGCCGTGATCGGTGCTTCTGGGGCCGCTCGGTGTGATTACCACCACACGCAGTATCCCTCAGAATTTGTGTTGTTGATGGGCAGTGAACGCCAGGGTCTGCTTGAGAACGCATTAGCCCTGTGCGACCAGGTCGTCAGCATCCCGATGGTCGGGCGCAGCGATTCGTTGAACCTGGCTGTTGCGAATGCAATTTTGCTGTACGAAATTTACAACCAGCATCGCGATCAAAAACAGGAGTGAAAGAATGATAGCCTCGCTTCAGGGTGAAATCATAGGCGTTGGCGAAGATTTCTTGATTATTCGCGTCGGTGGGATTGGGCTGAAGGTATTCGTACCCACGGGGTTACGAGGCCCGAACCGAACCGGCGAGCAGATCTTTCTGCATACACACCTGGTTGTCCGTGAGGACGCGCTGACGCTGTATGGGTTCGAAACGGTTCCAGAGCAAGAATTCTTTAACCTACTTTTGGGCGTAAATGGGATCGGTCCACGGACCGCCCTGGCAATTCTGGGCGCACTCCCGGTCGAAACGATCCGGCGCGCCGTCCTTACTGAACAGGCCGATCTTTTTGCCAGAGTGCCTGGGGTTGGCAAAAAAACCGCTCAAAAAATTCTGCTTTACCTCCAGGGAAAAGTTTCCGGTACGCTTGAGAGCCTGGGACTGCCGGTTTCTGATGTGGACACCGAAGTGATGGACGCCTTGACCGCCCTGGGTTATTCCGTGGTTGAAGCTCAATCTGCGCTCCAATCAATTCCGCGCGACACGCCGAAGGACGTTGAAACCAGGCTGCGCCTGGCGCTGCGATATTTCAGCACTTGAGCAATATCAAATTAGAATCTTCAACTAGACAATGGAAGTGCTTTCGGGTATTATCTTTATTGTCATTGTGAAAGTATTTTATATAAACCGACAGCCATCAATAATCGATAAAAGAGAGACTTATGCCGTTTCTTACGCGCGAGCTTGGAATAGACCTCGGTACGATGAATACCGTCATAGCTGAGGGGAATCAAATCGTCTACCAGGAACCGACGGTCGTCGCCATCGTCGTCGAAGAACAAAAGATGGTGGAATGGGGCCAGGCTGCCAAGGATATGTATGGGCGCGTTCCTGAAACCATTGAAGTGATTCGCCCTTTGAAACACGGCGTCATCGCAGAATACGAGATCACCGAGAACCTGCTCAAATTTTTGATTAAGAAGATCTGTGGCCCAATGTCGATCTTTCCGCCCCGTGTGATGATCACGGTTCCGCACGGCATCACCAGTGTCGAAAGCCGGGCAGTCCAGGAGGCCGGATTAGGGGCGGGATCGCGTGAGGTCTACCGGATTCCTCAGCCTCTGGCGGCGGCGATCGGGGTGGATCTGCCCATCAACACGCCTTCGGGGAACATGATTATTTGCCTGGGCGGTGGAACGGCCCAGGTCGCAATCCTGGCAATGAACGGCGTCGTCACTGCCGATACAGCACGAACCGGTGGCATCCGGCTCGACGATGCCATCGTGGCCTATGCCCGCAAGAAATTTGGGGTAATAATCGGCCAGCCCACGGCCGAACAGTTAAAAATCCGGATTGGAGCGGCTATTCCGCAGGATGAGCAGGATTCGATGGAAGTGCAGGGCCAGGACCAGGTTTCCGGCCTGCCACGCCCGATAAACATCACCACTGACGATTGTATCGAAGCTTTACAGGATCCGCTGAACGATATCGTCAATACGGCCAGGCGCGTCCTCGAGAAGACGCCCCCCGAGCTGATTTCAGACATCATCGACCGCGGCGTGGCGCTGTGCGGCGGTGGAGCTTTGCTGCGAGGCATCGACAAGTACCTCACCAAGGCGCTGGGGATACCCGCTTACCTGGTGGATAATCCCACCACCTGCACGGCAGAAGGCGCAGCCCGTGCAATCCCGATGCGAGATGCCCTCCGGCGAAGCCTGATCAGCTCTTGATTTATCTTAACAAAATATGGGGTTGTATACGGCAGCATTGCAGCCATATACAACCCCATATTTCGTTAATGAAATAAGCTGGTCGGCTGCGCCGACCACGCAAAACGAACGAGGGGAGTTTTAGAAAATGCGAAGCATTTTCTAAAACTCCACCCCCTCATATCAAAAGAGCAGGTCGGGCTTCGGCGGCCACGCAAAACGAACGAGCGGAGTATTTTGAAAGTGCGAAGCACTTTCAAAACATTCCACCCCCTCGTATCAAATAGGGATTAGCCCAGGTAATATGTCATGTGTTGTAGCTGGATCAAGGGATCGATATATTCGACGTGCACATCGTCTGGCAGGTTGAGTGGGGTAGGGGCATAGGAGAGGATAGCCCGGATACCTGTTTTTACCACGGTTTCCGCGACTATTTGAGCGACTGAAGCTGGCACCGTCAGCATTGCTACTTGAATGTGCGCCTCGCGCACCTTTTTTTCCAGGTCAGCGATGTCCTGGATGATGAAATTTCCGATATTCTTCCCGATTTTTTCACGGCTGTTGTCAAAAACCAGTGCAATTCGAAAACCGCGATTTGAGAATCCCTGGTAATGGGCAATGGCACGGCCCAAATCGCCCGCGCCGATCAAGGCGATATCCCATACTTTCTTTATTTTTAAGATCGATTCCAACTGGTCAATCAGGTAAGGTATAGCATAACCGGTGCCCTGTTTACCAAATTCACCGAATTGCGAGAGATCTTTGCGGATCTGGGCGGCTGATATGCCCAGGCGGTCGCCGAGTTCCTGAGAGGAGGTGGACAGATGACCATCCTCAGACATTCGTTGCAACGCCTGTAAATAACGTGGCAGCCTGCCAACAACGATATCGGGAATTAGATTCATATCCATTGTCTCACCCTCACGTACTTGATGGTTAATAAAATTTATCACAAAAGAGAAAATAACGCAAACAATATCGATCCTAATTATGGACTAAACCGGAAGGTTATGTCCAGGTTTCCTTGTGATTTCAAATCCAGGACTGCCAGCGGAATCGTAGTGTAGTGTCCGGCTGGATAGGGAAGGTCGGGATTTTCTGCCTGGTTCATGAATTCTGAAGAGTCCAGGAATGAGCGCGGTCTGAAGGCAGCCCCGTTCATCGTGACCTGAATGCCGGGCTTTCCAACGGGCTTCCAGTTCCATGACGAAGTTGATAGGACCGGATAAGCAATTGATTGGACCCAGCCAGGCTGGTAACGGGCAGAAGGATCCAATGGGATTGGGATCGAAGTTTGATAAGAACTGGAGGTCTGAATATGGACGGTCATTGAACTTCCGTCTACAATAAAGGTTTTTTCGAGGTTCTCCTGCCTGTCAGTCAGAATTATTCTGGATGGCGAGACCTGGATTTGAGCCCTCGCAAACTGCGACCGGTCGAAAAACGCGCCCGGTATCTCGTCAGGGTCGCTGAGCGGACCGGCTGAGATTGGCCCAGGGTTTGGATTTTCGAGGTCCAGGTTAAATTGGGAATTTGTGCCGATCCATTGTTCTGTATCGAGTCCGTTCCGGCTCACAAGAAGGGCCAATCTCCCGCCGTCCGGCTCGATCACGGAAAAAACGTCCTTCGACGCCAAAATGCAGTCTGGCAGACCGTCCCAATTGATATCAGCACTGCAATCTGAACGGGCCGCGGGCTGCTCAGCCCACCTGGAAGCTGCGATCAGATTCCCTACCAGTCCGATGTAGTTTGCCTGGATGGAAGGGATTAAGATCCAGCTCTTCTGGCCGGAGAGTCGGAAGTACATTTGCCAGGCCTGGTCCCGGATTTCTGACGGCGGCAGCGCGGAAAGCTGGGCTCGGATATCTGCCCGGATATTGGCTGCGCGCAACGATGTGCTGGCTCTTTGGCTGTTATATGCGATTTCAGGATCGGAGGAAGCCGCGCAGATCAAGTTCAGGCACGAGCCCAGCGGCAAGTCGGCTACCGGCTTCGATGGTAGCGCCATCAATTCGGATTCCGTGAGCGGTTGGATCCAGGGATGAGTAGCAATGTATTCAAAAAATAACGAGGCAACGGATGAGTCCGCCAGGCTGGTTTCAGGTAGAGGCCCACCAATTGACAGAATTTCGCCATTGTTAGAAAAAACTGCCTCCACCAGGCGTTTCTTCAATTTCAGAGAAGGGCCGTTATCGTCAGGTTCTAAAGCCTTCATCTGATCTGCAGAAGCCAGGGGAATCAGGCGTAGGCCCTTCCAATTCAGGAGTATTTCCGAAGCGCCCGCCTGGTAATAGGCAGCCTTCAGATGAGATGGTACATTTCCATCAAACGGCCCATAGCCAACCGAACTGTCATGAAATCCCATCGATAAAGCCGTTTTCCGGCTGGCATCCAGGCTAAGCTGGCTGGTGACGGTATCTCCGTATGCAACCAGCGGCAACGTAACTATCCCGGCCGTTTCGAGTTTTTGAAGCCACCGGGTTTCATTTACCAATTCCAGGGCAGACAGGCTGTCCGGCGTCTTTAAATCCAACAAAGTGATGGGGATCTGGCGGGTAGATGTTTCTTGCAGCAAAATTGACAGGCCGTGCCTCCGGCCGTATGGACCGGTGTGAGCTCCATCCCACCGGCGCAAGGCCTGGGCAGGCGTTGCAGCTGGGAACGTTTCCCAAAACGCGAACAGGACCGGGGCAGTTGGAGGAGGCTCGGCTGCGCCGGGCTCCACCAAGGGTGTTTGATCGAAGATTTGCTGTAAATCTGGAGAAGCCAGGAATGCCTGAACGTGCAGGTGCTGCAAGTCACCGGGGATAGAATCCTTGTTGATCTGGAGGATGATTGTGTTCAGCTCTGGATCACGGATGATACGCGGTGCCAGCTCGTTCCTTTTCCGCCCGTCCGGCCAGAGCGCGTAGGGAGGCTGGCTGGCCGGAAATACCAGCAGTACATCCCATTTAAGGTTCGTTTTTTGTCCGGTTGGAAGCGTATCGGTGCCACCTGGAAGGGTATCAAGGGCGAGGTAAACTGAATTGCTGAGCGGATCCTGCATGTCGAGCAGGTCCAGCCTGAATTCCAGGTCAGCCTGGTTCGAACGCAAGTAAAACGCGATGATGGCATGTTCTGGAGAGATATTCCCAGGGTCTTTCACCAGCAGCAGGTTCGATCTTTGCCAGCCGTGCTGGAGGTCATAGGCAGATATGGCAGGAATTGCGGTCGTGCAGCCGCTGAGTGCAAGCAGCACGATGCCTGCCAGGATTAGCCATTTTACTCGAGAGGCCATTCAAGAATTCTAATCCAAAAAAACAGGGGCGGTTCTAAACCGTCCCTGTTTTGATAGTATATCCTTGTATATTTTAACGGCGCCGACTTCCTGAAAGCAGGAAGACGTAGTACAAGATTGTGGATATCGCCTGGATCGCCGCAGCAACGTACGTCAAAGCCGCTGCATCCAGCACCTTATTCACGCCTTCCATCTCGTACTGGTAAATCAGGCCGCTGTTAACCAGGACCGCCTTGGCTCGGCGGGATGCATCCAGTTCAACCGGCAGGGTCACAACAGCAAACAGAGCCGTGGCTCCAAATAAGATCACGCCAAGCCAGGCAACCTGGGTTCCGATCGTGCTGGCCATTAGCAAGCCGATGATGAAAATGATCGGCCCTACCCAGCTTCCGATTTGAACAGCCGGCACCATCGCCGAGCGCAAGTTGAGCGGAGCGTACCCATCTTTATGCTGCATGGCGTGCCCGGCTTCATGAGCAGCCACACCGGCAGCTGCAATGCTGTTACCGCCGTAAACGTCCTGGCTCAGGCGCAGGACGCGCTTACCAGGATCGTAGTTATCCGAAAGCGTGCCGCCGGTCTGTTCGACCGATACGTCCATCAGGCCGTTCATATCGAGCACCCTGCGCGCAATTTGAGCGCCAGTCAAGCCGCCCTGGCTGCGCACCTGGGAATACTTTTTGAATGCTCCCTGGACCTTGACCTGGGCGTACAGCCCTAGCAGCAAAGCCGGCAAGGCAAATAAGAAATATAGTCCGTACCCATATCCAAACCCGAAACCAAATCCGAATGGCATAGTTTTCTTCCTTTCCAACATCCATATTTTATCCAAATATTGTGAATTTATTCTTAGCGAAATAATAGAATTTTATATATTCAGAGAGCCTTTAATTGCCCGAACGAGAATGTATTCGAAGCCATTATAATTATGAGTGGAGGGAAATGATTATGAGCGACATTCGCCAATATATGGAGAACTGGCAGGACGAACGCAATAGCGCTTATTTGTACCAGCAGCTTGCTGACATTGAGAAGGATCCGCGTCTGGCAGGTATTTACAGCCGTTTTGTAAAGGTTGAGATGGATCATGCCGATAAATGGGTGGAAAAATTGAAGGCCGAAGGAGTGGCAGTTCCGGAGTTCAAACCCGCCTTCCGGACGCGCGTCTTGAGCGCGCTGGCGCGCCGGTTCGGCCCTGGAATGGTCCTGCCGACCATGCAGGTGATGGAGCAGAAGGGGGTCAAGTCTTATAAAAGCCAGGGCGCTGAAGCCGGCATGGTCAGCGATGAAGCCTCCCACGCCAATTTGATCAACAAAATCTCGCTGAGCTCCATCAAGGGCGGAATGGAGGGCGGCACGCTGGCAATGCTGGAAGGGCGCCACAGATCCACGGGCGGAAATGCGCTCCGGGCAGCCGTCTTAGGCGCCAATGACGGCATGGTCTCCAACCTCAGCCTGGTAATGGGGGTGGCGGGCGCCTCGATGAATAACAAAGCCATTCTGATCGCAGGCCTGGCCGGTTTGCTGGCAGGCGCATTTTCAATGGCCCTCGGAGAGTGGCTTTCAGTGCAGAGCTCGCGCGAGCTTTATCAAAACCAGATTGAAATCGAGCGGAAGGAGATCAAAGCCAATCCCCAGGAAGAAGCGGCGGAGCTGGCGTTGATCTATGAATCGCGTGGATTAAAAAAGGACCAGGCCAAAATTCTGGCCTCCCAAATCCTGACCGACCAGAATAGCGCTATAGATACACTGGCGCGCGAAGAGCTGGGCATCGATCCGGGAGAGCTAGGCGGCTCGCCCTGGGAAGCTTCTATTACTTCATTTTCGTTGTTTGCCGTTGGGGCAGTTGTTCCTGTGATCCCCTTCTTATTGTTGAATGGAATCACGGCGGTCATCGTGAGTGTAATCCTGAGCACGATCGGTTTATTTATCCTCGGAGCGATCATCACCATTTTTACCGGCCAACCCGTGCTGAAATCAGGGTTGCGGATGGTCATTTTCAGCCTGCTGGCGGCGGCCGCAACATTTGGCATCGGCCGGCTGATCGGCGGAAGCATCGGGTTATAGGTTCAACCTCTAAAACGAAATGCAGCCGCAATTTTGCGGCTGCATTTCGTTTTGCGCTTGGTGCCCCTGCGGAGACTCGAACTCCGATTTTCAACTCCGGAGGCTGACGCTCTATCCATTGCGCTACAGGGGCAGTATTAACCGAGTTTTCAAGGTCCGCAGGTTGAAACATCAATCAAATCATCCTGCAATAACAATTTTACCAGAGATTACGCCTTCAGGCAATTTAATGAGGATCGGGTCAATCCATAAATAGGCGCGTACGCTCAATCCTGGTCGCATATGGATCCAATCCTAATGCCAGCACCACTTCGTCCGGCCGTCCGGTGGCGCCTTCCCGAACGGAAAGCTGCACGCATAAACGCATTGGTTCACCGGGGGCATCTAAAATCGATAGATCCTCAATCAAAGGTCTTAAATCGTACGATTTACCGCGCCGCTCGCGCACCAATTCGGGCAAGGCTAACAACCAATCCAGTTTTATCTGCAACTGTTCCGGTTCAATCTGGTCAAGCAGCGTAATAACATATTCCGAGGACCGGACGATGGTCGGAAGCGCAGGGGCTTTTGGATCCGCAAGGGCAACCTCATGGATCAAGAGACCGGGCGGCGCCGCCTTGATCAGCGCTTCCTTGACGGAGGCTACGGGAATGTCCTCTTCCAGCCACACGTCGATCATTTCAGCCTGGCTGATGATCCCCAACGGCAGTGGAGCGGCCTGGTTCAGTCTGGGCTGCGGATGAAACCCCTGTGAGTAAGCCAGGGGTAATTTCGCCCGCCGTAGCAGGCGTTCCCAGACTTTGTGAACGTCTAGGTTGCTTGTGTAGCGCAGGCCTTCGGTTTTTGCGTACGAAATGCGGATGCGTTCCATGCTCAGGCTACCAGCGCGTTGACTCTGCCGCGGCTGACTTCGGGGCATTTCCACACGTCGCCCGGGTTCTGCCGGCGCAGCTCGGCGAAGTTGGGCAGGATGCCGCAGGCGTAGCATTGCCGCCGGCAGTCTGGCCGGGTTTTGCCGTCCAGGCTCCAGGTGTAATCCTGGGTCAGGAATTTCTTGGTGACGCCTATATTGATGTGTTCCCACGGGAAAATCTCGTCCAGGAAACGCCGGCGGTGGGTGTAAAAGACGGGGTCCAGACCGTTTTCGGCAAAAGCCGCCATCCAGGTGTCGTAATGGTCTTCATCCTGCCAGGCATCGAACTTTGCGCCGTGCTGCCAGGCCGAATAAATTACCTGCGCCATCCGGCGGTCGCCGCGCGACAGCCAGGCTTCCAGCAGGGTATCCTGCGG
>DATKKB010000059.1:0-19544 GCA_035543095.1 Anaerolineaceae bacterium
TAAGCCCAGCGACAGCCAGATCCAGACGTGGCTCCACCATTGGCCGATAAAACCTGCGATGATTCCACTGACGAGCAATAAAAGGAGCGAGAGATCCATGACGACCAGCGCGCTGCTGGACATCTGCAGCAGCATCCGGATTCGATCCACGTCCCGTTGGTGTCGAAGCGTAAAGTAGACACTCACGGTTACCCCGTGAGCCATCAAAAAGCCGAAAATCGCGAGCACATGCAAAAATTTTAGCCATGGGTACATAATCGATCTACCTTTCTTTCCTAATATTTGGCGGAATTACCCCGATCTGCTGCAGGATACCCATATGGTCGATCAGAGTCCAATCCTCAACCATGCGACCGTTTCCCAGGCGGGCGAAAATCATGCCCTGGATTTCGACCGGCCTGCCCGTTGGTTGGTTTCCTAAGAATAGTCCTTTGTGCGTTCCACGCATCGTCCAGCGTGCAGCAACTCTATCGCCCTCCACAATCTCATCGTCGACAGTACACAGTAAATCCGGGAATGCGGTACGATATATGGCGATCATTAACTTAAGTCCCTGCGGGCCGTTCGGGGCACCGCCGATGGTGATGTGAGTGTGATGGTCAGGAGCCAGTACTTCATCAACAACTTCCAGGTTTCCCACGTTAAAGGCTTCGTCAAAGATACGCCTGATAGGGGAAGGAGTGGATGCCATTAATTCACTTTTCCTTCAATTGTTTCAAACCAGGGCATTCCAGGTGAGGGCCAATAATACGACCTGGACAACGCCAAAGACAGGCCCCAAGGGCAGTGCGAAGCCATACCAAAAAATGGCGCTGAGGCCCAGCAATGCCAATTCAAGGACTGCACCATCCATCCTGGAAGCCGATAACCAATAAGCTGCCAGGATTTTTAAGGCACTGACCATAACATAGCCGATCCCTGCGACGATTAGATTATTCAGGCCAAGCGACTCAAAAGGACCGGCAAGGAGGGGGATACCCGCGAGGATTGGCAGGCGTCCATTCGCTAAGGTGTAGTAAAGGGTTGGGATTACTCCAACGATCCACATGAATGCATCGAAATAGACGATGATGGAAAGAATTTTAATGAGATGTATGTTTATCTTCACAAGCCTTTTTTCATCTACCGAATGTTTATTTACCCATTCTGTTCGAAAAGAATTCCGACATGGTCAGGAGCAGTCCCAACACGAAAACTACAGCCGCTCCATAATAGAAAGGAGCGAATTCAGGGGCAAAGTACGCCGTCAAAGCCAGAACAACCGGAAGGATCCAGGTAGCCATCCAGGCCCATTTTTTGCCCTCGCGAAATGGGATCAACAAGACGAGGAATGCATATAGACTGAAAGCGGAATAGATCATGAAGAGGTCGGGCGCATTATCTATGAACATCAGGATCAGATAGCTAAAAGCCATCAGTCCAGATGAACCGAGCATCAGGACCCATCCGATACTAAAGCGGGTTTTTATAGTTGGAAAAATGCTGACGGTCATCGAAAGCTCCTTTTTGAAAGTATACTGATTTATAAATAAGATGACGTTATTATGATAAATTGGATAATATATGTCATGGGTAATAACACGTATTTGCACACGTATTCACAACGGGTAACCGTTGAAATCTTCCGTTAATCTACAATTTCGATTTGAAACGTTTAAAAGGGATTTTTATGAGGGAGGTCGTTTGGCAGCTATTCAGAGGTCTGAGTCACACCACGTTCCATGCACCAGCGTACAATTTGGGAGCGGCTGTTCAATCCCAGCTTGGATAAAATGTTGCCGATATGCTTCTCAACCGTGCGAGGACTAATGACAAGCTGGCCGGCAATCTCGCGGTTCGAGCTGCCTTTTGCGATCAACGCCGCAATCTCGCGCTCGCGTTCGGTCAGTTCATTATGATCCTGAATGCTTGAGGTTGGCGATTCTGTTGGAAAATGCAGATTCAAAGCGTAATCCACCGCTTGCTTAAGCGTCATCGCGTTGCCCAGGGCCTGTTCAGCCTGCAGCTCGACCCCGGAAAGAGCAGTTTGCACGAGTCGCTGGTAGTGATCAAACTCCATTTGCGTCGGTGGCCATGGGGAGCCTTTGGGGAGGCCACTGATCGTAGCTGAAGCTGCCAGCAAACGCGCTCCGGGACCAGGCAGCCTGGCTATGATCGCAGCAGCCGCCAGTCCGATCAGGCTGTCGGTTATTCCCTGCTTATTTTTCTGTTCTAGATTGATGGCCAGGCTTTCGGAAAAAAGAGCCTGAGCGCGCCCAACTTGCCGCTGGTGTAAAAAGAAGAACCCCCTGCTGCATAATGCCGACGGCAGCTCATGCCGGGCGTTCAGCTCGCGGAACAACGTCTCGCTCTGTTCATACCTGTTCCCAGCCTCAGAGTAATTTCCTTCCAACCGCGCCAGGTCGCCCAGAACGTTCAGTGAATAAGCCGATCGATAAGCATCGCCATTGTCTTGAGCCAGGGTAAGGCCCTCGCTCCACCGTTCGCGAGCGAGGGCAAAATTGCCCAACTGAAGGGCAACTTCGCCTTGTGATAGCAGGGACATGCCCAAATATAAAGGTGGACCAGATTCTCGATATAATTTTAGAACCCGCTCGCCTGTTTCAAAAGCTGTCAGAAAATCACCCGCTGCTTTTGCGCCTGTAGCTAGACCTGCCAGGGCAAATGGCAGAGCCGGTTTACCTTCTTCACCTGCTGCCTCCGCGACGCGGACCGCCTCGCGCCCAAGTTCAAGGCTTTTCTGACCTTCGCCAATGAACCAGGCTTCCATGGCTGCAAAGGTGATGGCATTAGCTCGTATAATGGGAGAAAATCGATCATCAACCTTAGCCAACAAGCGCTCAAGCCATACCAATCCCTCCAATACACTACCCCGGATCTGCCAAAAGGATGGAAGCGCACTGGCCATCCGCAGCCCGGCTTCGAGGCGCCTGCGGCCGAGCGTGTCCTCTGGACTGCCATCCAGGGACCAGGCCAGGGCGGCGCGGATGTTATCATTTTCTTCTTCCAGCCAGTTTAGCCAGAGCTGCTGGTATGCACCGCCCAATTTCGGCGCAGCTTCCTCTGTCCGCGCCAGGAACAGGTACAGGTGGCGGTCACGCCAGCTCGAAGTTTCTCCAACCTGGTCCAACTTCTCCAGCAAATATTCGCGGATGGTTTCCAGCAGGCGGTAGCGCACCTGGGTGCGGCCGTCGGTTTCTGCCACGACCAGGCTTTTCTTGACTAGTGAGGATACCAAATCCAGGACAGACTCTCCTGAGGGGGTATCACCTGAACAGATGGCTTCGAGGATGTCCAGGTTGCAGCCGGCCTCAAAAACAGCCATATGGCGCAGCAATGCCTGCTCGTCAGCCTTTAAAAGATCATAGCTCCAATCAATGGCGGCTCGCAGCGTTTGGTGACGGGTATCAAGTCCTCTACGTTGAGTGGAGATGAGCAGGGCAAACCGGTCATTCAGGCGGTCAGCAATTTCATGCACGGTCAAGGCCTGGACGCGGGCGCTGGCCAGCTCCAGCGCCAGTGGCAGGCCGTCTAGCCGGCAGCAGATTTCACCGATCGGCGCTACATTCTTGGGGGTGAGGCTGAAACCAGGGGAAATAGCCCGCGCCCGCTCCACAAACAAGTGCACCGCATCATAGCGCATGAAGTCTTCCAGGTGGCCTTCTTCACTTTCATTCAAAGAAGGGCAGGAGAGCCCCGAGACAGTATAGATCATTTCCCCCGCAATCGCCAAAGGTTCGCGGCTGGTAGCAAGAATTCGAAGTTCGGGCGACTGGGACAGCAATTCATGCGCAAGCTGGGAACAGGCTTCCCTGAGGTGTTCGCAGTTATCCAAAATGAGCAACAGCTGCTTTGATCGCAAACAGTCCAGCAATGTCTCCAGCAGGGGTTGGTCTGCAGCCGGGTGCAGGCCGAGTACCTGGGAGACAAGCTGCGGTACGAGGGTTGGCTCGTGCAGTGGCACGAGATCCACAAACCAGGCGCCGTCGGCTAAGGTCTCGCTCAGCGTGCCAGCTATCTGGATCGCCAGGCGCGTTTTACCGCATCCTCCCGCCCCGGTCAGGGTGACAAGCCGGGCAGCAGACAGCAAGCTTTTAACTTGCGTCAGATCCTGCTCGCGCCCGATGAAACTTGTCAGCTGTAAGGGTAAATTCTTGAGGTCCATTTTGATCAGAACAAAACCGATTGATAAAGGAAAAATTCACTTACACCATATTTTAAACGATATTTGTCAGGCAGAATAATCATCTCTGGGACTTGGGCAAATCACGTTGATTATCCTGGGGGATCGGCGAGCGGGCAAAGCTAAAGAGCGGGTATGACTTCTCGAATCAACAGGACGAGAGCGGTAAATTTGGGAAAACCGCCTGGGTCGAGGATTAAGGTATCGACGCCAGCTTCAATAAAAGGCTGCATTTGGGCGATCACTTGGTCCGGGGTGCCTAAAAAATCAAACTCATCCGCACTGCCAGGGTCATAACGACCTTTCGCAAGCGCAAGGGCTTTGTCTTCTGTTGCTGCGCAGAAAAATCCACCGCCCCAGGTGCGGCGAAGGGTAGAAGGGTCTCGACCAATTTCAGCGCAATAGCGGTCAAGGGCAGCGGACATGCGGCAAAAAATGGCGATTCCTGTGGAAGAGGCATTCCAACAGTCTGCATAACGTGCGGTCAACTGCAACATTTTTGGCCGGAAGGCGCCGATCATGATGGGCGGCAGGCGATCAGGCTTAGGCTCGCAGCTTGCCGAGAGGATGCGGTGATATTTTCCTTCAAAGGTGGCCTGGTTTCGCGTCCACAAAAGCCGCAGGATCTGGAGGGTCTCTTCTAATTGGTCCACCCTTACCTGGCCGGAAGGAAAGTCATAACCATAAGCACGATGCTCCTCCTCATGCCCTCCTGCTCCAATTCCCAAGATGTAGCGCCCGCCCGTGAGGAGTTGGAGCGTGGCGATCATTTTGGCAAGCAGGGCGGGATTTCGAAAAGACTGGCAGATGACTGTGTGACCAAACTGGAGCCGCGGGTGAAGGGCTGCCAGGTAAGACAGGGTAGTAAAGCTCTCGAGCACATCGATTCCATCAAACTGGAGATGGTCAATGATCCAGGCTGATTGGAAATGGCCTTCGGCGCGATCGAGTAAACGATTAATATCGCGCGTATAGGTGGCTCGGAGAGCTGGGTCGCGCAGATCCGCGGGAATGTTTATGCCAAAGTGGAGCAGATGATCCATATTTCGACCTCCAGCTTTCAGATAGGATGATCTCGGCATGAATATTATCGTATACCAGGCCGATATTAAGAGCTGATTCGCAGGCAAACAGAAACTGGTTTATGTTTTCGCACTAAATTGTTTTGGGTGCAACCTTTTCGTAAGAGTCTTCAAGTCTAAATACATCACCAAACCCTGACCCACAAAAAGATGGGGTTTCTGGTGATGATATAAACCATCCCCAGGAGCAGCGGATCGTTCTCGCCAGACCGCCAAAGAGCCTGATCGAATGGCTGGCGCGCATCAACCAGCGTTACCTGGCGCTCAACCAAGAGAAGACCAACGACACCAGTTGATTATCGCAAGTTGCTACCCACTTGGGAGAGCATTCGGCTGACAATTTTATCCATCTACAATTTCACTTGAAGCATATAAAATATTCTTCCAATTGTCGCCCTCTTGAATCCAGACAGAAATGAAACGAGCCCGGTAGTCAAAAGCTATTCCATTGTTTGTCCCTGCTGCTTTCCATAAGCCAATAACCCTTGCCATGTCCCCATATACTTTCACATCCAGATCAGCTACTTTTGCTTTGTCCCAATGCCTCAATCCAGTTTTATAAGAATCAATCACATCCCGTTTTGTTTCAATCTTTCCGCCTTGTTGCAAAATGACATAATCTCCGTGGAAAAGCGAATCGATTGTGGCAATGTCCAGATCGACATGTGCTTTTGCTAGAGTATGCTCTGCATCAATGATTAATTCAGTACTACCTCGTTTCGTATTCTTTTCCTTTCACCTGGTTGGGCTATCCACTGCTGGCAGGTTGTGCAAATAATTGTACATTGCTTTCAGATCATCATCGGTTGCAGCAGCCCGAACCATCGACCAGGGCATTCTGGGCTCAGAAAACCCGCTGGCCAATATGATGACCGGCACTTTCCCACCACCAGGCATAGTTCCGGTGTTGAAGAAGGCCATAAATTGCTCTTCTGTCCAATGTGGAATCATCTTGGTGAGATTTGGACCAACGGGCGGGCCGGGCATACCATTGTCCACCTTACCCTGTAACTGGGCGCCATGACAATCCCGGCAGCCAATAACATCCACCAGGTACTTGCCATATTCCGGCGTTCCAGCCTGAGGTGCGGTCACGCGGCCTGCCGGCTGCTGCGCGGTTCGAAAATCCGAGAGGTTCATGAAGATTGCACCCAGCACGCTGAATTGGTTGTGCGGGGTGGGTCCGCCGGTGGCAGGCTGCGTACGTAAGTAGGCGACCAAAGCCTGCACATCTTCGTCGCTCATATTGCGGAAATTGTTGGATGGCATGATCAGCAACGAACGACCATCCTTATGCACCCCATCCCGGATAGCGCGAATAACTTCTCCATCGCTCCAATCCCGGATATCGCCGGACGGGGTGAGGTTGGGGGCATAAAGTGTGCCGAGAGGTGGCATTTCAAACTTGACCGCGAAGTTCGATCCGGAGAGCGGTAGCTCGTTGCCAGGGGAATGGCAGCTCTCCAGCGCGAGCCGCTTGCCACCTTTGCCAGGCAGGTCAGGACCTACGTGATGAACATCCTGAAACGCGGACAGGAGCTGGGCGTCATCCGCACCGATCTGCCGGAGCAGCTCCTTTTCGCCTGGCAACAGGCTCTCGATGCTGCCAGCGACCACTGGCTGCTCGCTCACTGGTCGGAGCTCGATCGCCAGGCGATCGCACACATTTCCGACCAGACCGTTGATGGCATGCGCCGGGTGTTGGCAGTTTTTCCGGAGGTTGACTAAGAAGTTTAGATTGGTTTTTCTTATCATTACAGGTAAAAACGAGAAAGCGAGGTTTGCTTTTGGGTGCCAGTCGTGCCAGAGTGTTGATCAGGGTTCCTCTCCCGCAGGTGTGGGAGTTTATCATCCGGCCACAAAACATGCATTTGTGGGGATCTGTGCCGGCTACTTTTGTCATCCGTTAGAAAATCCTGATAAATGATTAGTTGAAGGGGGGGTGTTTTTAGAGTATCATGCGGCTTTATCCTTAAACACATCGAAGAAAGCATGACATTCAATCTATTTTTCTGGACCCCTTATCTTTTATGGCTTAATCAGAGACTCAAGCACTGGTCTCAACCCACTACCTTTTCTTTGGTGTCTGGGATTACGTCAGATCTGATCCGTAGCCAGACCGACTTGCTGATAGAAAATGCGATGTTGCGCCAGCAGTTGATCATCCTCAACCGACAGGTGAAACGCCCATTGGTAACTAATCAAGATCGGCTCTGGATGGTCCTGTTAGCTCGGTGTACTCGATTTTGGAAGCAAGCCGTTCTTGTAGTCCAGCCAGAAACGGTTCTTCGCTGGCATCGAGACTTATTTCGATTTTATTGGCGCTGGAAATCGAGGAAAAAGACACAGAAGTCAAGGATTGCCACTGAAACCGTCGCTCTAATCAGAGAGATGGCGGAAAATAACCGCTTGTGGGGCGCAGAACGGATCCAAGGTGAGCTGCTGAAGCTGGGCAATAAAGTCAGTAAACGCACCATACAAAAATACATGCCGAAAGTGAAAAAATCGCGATCGACTGGACAAACCTGGGATAATTTCTTGAAGAATCATGTTCAAGACATCTGGGCTTGTAATTTTACAGCGATGAATGATTGGCTGTTTCGACCCTGGTATATCTTTGTGGTCATCGATTTGAAAAGCCGAAGAATAGCCCATACGGCTGTTACGCGATCACCGACCGATGAATGGACGGCCCAACAATTGCGAGAAGCAACACCCTGGGGTAAAGGACCAAAATACCTGATCCGTGATCGGGATAAGAAATATGGTCTGCAATTCTCGAGGGTTGCATCCGTTTCTGGGATAAACGAGCTAATAACACCCTACCGAGCACCCCGAGCGAACAGTATTTGTGAGAGATATATGGGTAGTCTCAAAAGGGAATGTCTGGATCAGACGCTTATTTTTCATGGCAAGCAGTTGCGTCGAGTAGTGAGAGAATATACCACATATTACAATCAAGATCGTCCTCATCAAGGGATAGGACAACGGATCCCAGAGTATTACGAGAAGGGGATTTCTTCCTCAGGCGGGAAGATAACCTCCAGGGTGGTCCTTGGTGGTCTGTATCGGAGTTGTTCTCGAGCTCCGTAAAAGAGTCGGAATAAAACATTAGAAAGTTGAAAAAACTGCCAGGCAAGCCGGATGGCAGACCTGTTCGCTTATCTACAACCGGCCCAATATGGCATAAAAACGAGGTGGGAAAGTAGTTGGTGAGGGTCTCATCCATTTTGGCAAGATTAATAACGCTAAAAGTGCTCTTTCAAGAAAATGGTCAATCAAGTTTTACACCAAAAAGGTTCATGGATGACTTAGGTAGCCACGACAGCCGGCTGTCCTGAAGAGGATCGGCCTCACTGAAGGGGGTACCCGTATATATTTGTCAGGCGCGTTTTTTTTGAAGCGCCTATTTCGACGATGACGATCCGCTAATTTGAAGATAACAGGAAGAACCATTTCCCATGGGACAGGTAGTCACAAAAATATCCTGAAAATATACGTCAAATTGGGTGCTCCAGAATTTATCTGGCCCTGGAATAACCAACACTTTTCCAACGATCGTACACTTGCCCTCATTCGCCGGGATTGTATGATCATCTTTAGATATTGCAACGCATTGCCCGGATTGGAGGATATCTATCCCCCACCCATCCCCGGGGATGTCATTTTTGGGGCTCGTAATTCGAAGCTGAGAGATCGGCAGATCATCCGTTCCCTGGTTGGTGATAAAAAACTTTCCGCCTTTTGGCTGTGACAACGATAAACTGTATCCACTGTTATTAACGGGTAGCAAGGTGGCTTCCGGGGTGACGGTATTGGTCGGAGTGATGGTTTCCATCACCTTGCTTTGTGTTGGCAAAATATCGGCAGGTACTTGAGTGAATATACTGGTAGATGTCGGCTGAACCACGTTGGCAGAAGATGGCGATAATAGTCCTTTAAGCAGCAAAATCATCGCCAGCAAGGAAACGCTAATTAATACCAGTAGAGCAACAACCATGACCGCCAAATAAAAGTATCTTTTGGAATGAAAAGCCATACCGAGCTGGGTGGCTAAGCGTGGAAATTTCCCTTGATGATTTGCAAAGGATTGCGTATTCGGTGGTATATCGTGGACAGCGCGTTCACCACCGGCTGGCGAGGGTTGAGTAATTGTGGATGACAGCTGGTCGTTTGCATCGGCGGGGAGATATGGCAAAGTGGATGGAGGTTTTGGGACCGAGGGAAAGGTTCGCACGCCGGTCGATTGCCCGGAAATCGCTTCTTTCAGCGCAGTCATTAGCTCCTTACCGGTTTGATAGCGTCCTTGAGGCAGTTTCCGCAGGGTTTTTAACAAAACTGCTTCCACCTCAATGCTCAATTCCGGATTAACCTCACGGGGAGAAGGAGGATCGTCCGTGATATGTTTTATTGCTAATGACGCTGGCGAAGGATCGTCGAACGGAAGCTTCCCGGTCAACATTTCATAAAGGAGCACCCCGAGGGAATATAAATCGGTTTGTGGTACGGCATCGGCAGAATTGCGTGCCTGCTCGGGCGCGATGTATTGAGGGCTTCCGAATACTTCGCCTCGGGTACCCTGATCAATTACCAAAACGAGGCCGAAATCCATAAGCAGAACCCGGTCATCCTCGGATATCATGACGTTCGATGGCTTGAGGTCCCGGTGGATCGCTCCTTTATGATGCGCATAATCTAACGCATCGGCGATCGCATTCCCAATCTTAAGGACATCCGTATAAGGAAGGAGTTCGCCCTTTTGTTGATAGCGGCGCATCAGTTCCTCCAGATCCATGCCTTGAATATATTCCATGGCGTAGTAAGAAATATCTTTTTCTACGCCTGCCTGGTAAATCTGGGGGATGTTAGGATGCCGCCAGGAAGCCATCGCTCTGGCCTCATGGACAAACCGGGCAGCATATGCGGAATCACCACTGTAACGTTCATCGATCACTTTGATCGCTGCGGCGCGTTGCAATTGAACGTCAAATCCGTAATAGACGCTGGCCATGCCGCCCCGGCCTAGCAAATATTCTATTCGGTAATTTGCGAAAGTACTTCCGATCAGAGGATCCGCGGCTGGCATAAAATTATTATCTCACGACATTGATCTGGGAATCAGTTGAGCGACATTACAGAATAATAACAAATTGAAGCGGCGTACGACAGGTTGAGGTTTAGTTCAAGTATAATTATACTGAGGGTGTTGAAAAACGAGTTACAAATTGACCTATCCAACGGATTGTGATTCAATAAAGGTATTCAACCGTTCGAGGGAGTCGAGATGGAACAAAGACGATATATAGAGACAGACAAGAATTCATTCTACGGCGAATATTTGTACGATCAGATTGTTCCGCAAGGTCATTTTTTACGGAAACTCCGGCAGATGATCGAATTGGATCGTTTCACCCGCAAGCTGATCAAGTTGTATAAGGGAGAAGGAGTGGTTGGTCGCCCGCCGTTTGATCCTGCGCTGGTGCTGAAAGTGGAGCTGATCGCTTATTTGTACAAGTTATCGGAGCGACAGGTTGAGGTATACCTGAACGAGAACCTTCCGGCCAAGTTCTTTGTGGGACTGGCCGTGGACCAGAAAGCGCCGGATCATTCAACCTTGACGGTTTTTCGCGAGCGACTGCTAGAGCGGGGAAAGCTGAAAGTGTTCGAAGAAATGCTGGAAGAGATCGTGCAAGCAGCGCTCAAAGGGGGTATTCAATTTGGATCGATCCAGATTGTCGACAGCGTACATAGTATTGCGGATGTAAACACGGATGAGGATCAAAAGCGGCCGGGAAAAGGCAAAGGGCCGCACGACCCAGACGCCCAATGGGGGGTCAAACACACCCGCAAGGTCAAAAACGAAGCAGGGCAGGAAGAGGAGCAGAAGGAATACTTTTTTGGATACAAAGCGCATGTCAGCCTGAATGCTGGAAATGGGCTCATTACCAGCCTGGAAGCCAGCTCAGGAGAAGCTTATGACGGACATCACTTTCGTGGATTGGTAGATCACGATCTGAAACAGAAGCTACCGGTGGACACTTATGCCGGGGATAAGGGGTACGACGATGGCGACAACCATTATCATCTTGACCTGCGAGGATTGCATTCCGCCATTCGCCTGAAGAAAACTCGCACTGAAAAGAAAGACGATAACAAGCAGGTCTGGCTAGATTTGGAGAAAACACCCCAGTATCAACAAGGGCTGAAGGAGCGGTATAAGATTGAACGTAAATTCGGGGAAGCCAAACAGGGGCATGGTTTAGGACGCTGTCGCTACATTGGCAAAACGCGATTTGCGGTGCAAGCCTTTTTCACCGCCATTATGCTCAACCTCAAGCGGATGGTCAAAATCCTGACCGGGGTTGGCTTCAAAAACCCAGACGAGTGTCGGATAACCAGCGGTGAAAAGTCGATCTTCCCTGAAAGGAGGTCCAAAAAGCAGGTAGATTGGTTAATATGGAGTTATAAAGGTGCTAATTTCGTTTATTTTCCTGGCTAAAATGCCTTTTGAATGCCAGTCTTTTCAATAAGCGTCAATTTTTCAACACCCTCATTATACTCTAACAGGTATTTGCTTTTACCTGTAAGCGAAATGCGAAAATAGATGATACCTTATGTCAGGTTTATCCGGTAATTTTTTGCTCTTCATCGTGGCAGGATCGGTCCTGCTCACCTTGTGGATCCTTTCGGTCGGTATCACCTGCTGGGACGTCATTACGCGGAGAAGGCTATCCAAGATCGAATCTGGAGCCTGGATTGCGCTGGTCATTTTGATTCCGGGCATCGGTTTTTTGGGTTATCTATTGAGCCGGTTTTTGGGTTTTACCCTATCCCCAGGCAATTTACATGAAGAATATCCGCGGAGAGCGACAAAACGTAGACGCTCTCCCGAGATGGAACCACGCTCTGGCACCATATTAGGCGCTGATCTGTTACCATCGCACCAGCCCAAGATTGATCCCCTCCAAGAGACCAGCACCATGCTGGAAGGTGAAACGCGGACTATAAAATTAAGCATAATGGCGGGGCCACATAACGGGGCGGATTATATTTTTAAAAGTCTGCCGATAATAATTGGCCGTGGGAATGATGTATCTTTGCCATTGGATGAAGATTTGGGCGTCTCTCGCTTGCACGCAGAAATTTACGAACAGAAAGGAACGCTCCGGATCCGTGACTTACATAGTACCCATGGTACGAAGGTGAACGATCTCATCATCAGCGATAACAGCCTGGATACCGGCGATAAGATTCAAATTGGCGTGTCTATTCTAAGGATCAGCACTCAAGAGGAAAGGTTGTGACAAAAACGCCTGCTGAAGGAACCTGGCAGGTTCGATCGATCGGCTCTCGCCTGCCCTGGGGAAAGCGATCCGATCGAGCGGCAGATATCGGTGATGAGCTGTGCTCTGTCATGCTTACGCGCGAAAATGTGCTCGAAGATGCCAATTACCAAAAAATCGTCCCCAACCATTATGTCATTGAAGTCGGCCAGGAGAACTATAGTCGAAATTTCCGCCTTTTAGAAAACCAGATCCTTCAGCAATGGAATCAGAAGCTGCTGGACCATCTGTTGACCGCCAATAGCCGCCAGGGACGACAGGAATACCGGATGGCTGGCCCACTTAAAATAGAACTTCATTCCGTTCCTGATCTGGGAATGGACCAGGCCCGCATTTTTTGCCGGGTGTTCGTAGGGGAAAACAAACCTCAAAATGCCAATCGCAGCGATATATCAGCCTGCCTGGAGATCCTCCCAGGCGGACGCCGCTGGCCTCTTCGATCTGGAATTGTGACGATGGGGCGAGACACCGGTTGTTATATCTGCCTGGATGATCCGGAAATTCAAAAGAAGAAGCTGGTTAGCAGTCAACACGCTTACCTGGTCTGCAAGCCCGACAGCTGCCGCCTGTTTGACGGCGCACCCAATGGGAAGCCATCCCTGAATGGCACTTTTGTCAACCTGCACCGCCTTTCTCCGAATGGTTATGAACTAAAAAATGGGGATGTGATCCTCCTGGCAGCCCTGGAACCTGACTCTCCAAGTCCGGATACGCCAGGAGTCGCCTTATTGCGATTTGTGCAGGATTGCCGATCATGAACCTGATCACATTAAACACCCTGCTTTTCGCCGGGAAATGGGTGCTCATTGGCCTGGTTTATCTTGTACTTGTAGTCATCGTCATCACCGTGCGGCGTGAAATGATCTCCCACAATTCCCCAACCGAAAGCTCTATAGCTATGGCGGCTGGCTATTTACGAGTGATCAAATCCGGAAGCGATTCGCATGTGCTGCCTGGCAAAATCCTCCCTTTAAAACCTGAAACCCGATTGGGCGCAGAGAGAGATAACGATCTTATCTTGCACGACCAGTTCGTTTCGAGGCATCATGCCCGATTGCGGTGGGATGGGATGGTTTGGTGGGTAGAAGATATTGGCAGCTCCAATGGGACCAGCATCAATGGACAGCGATGCCTGCCCGGGATACCCCAGTCTATGACTGGCGGTGCCAATTTACAGATCGGCGACATGATTTTCGAGTTGATTGTCTAAGGCATGAAAATTAAAACAAAGCCAACGGCGCGATGGATTGAGACCTTTTTACTGGTGCCTGTTTTTATCATCGCACTATTGGGGTTTGCCTTACTGGCAATTGGCATGCAGATTAAGCTGGGCGGAAATCCATGGATCGGTCTTCCCGGTGCCCTGCTGCCACCCCTGGTAATTTGCCTATCGACCGCGTTGCTTCACGAATTGATGCGCAGACAGGGGATGCAGCAGGGCCAATTGATCTTACCTGTTACCACGCTGATCTTCACGATTGGCCTGCTTATGATCTGGCGGCTCCAAGGATCGAGTGGTGTCTGGCAGCAACTTACGAGAGGATATTTACCTGGGATGGCCGTCATGGCAGCCTTGATCGTAAGACCGCGCTGGGTTGAGCGCATTCGCCGGTGGGCAATTCCTGTAAGCCTGGTTGGCTTGTTGTTGTTACTGGCTACTGCATTTATAGGCGTGGTTGATGAGACCGGAGCCAGGCTGGCGATCCAACTCGGTTCGTTACCGCCTATCCAGCCATCCGAAATTATCAAGCTATCCTTGATAATATTTCTAGCCTGGTATATTGACCGGCAAGGGAAATCCGCGGAAGGGCGGGCAAAGCCGTTCCTCAGCTGGCTGCGCCTACCACCGATTTATTATTTTCTACCCGGTTCCCTTTTCACCGTGCTCGCCACATTGGCGCTGGTCAAAATGGCTGATTTTGGCGCCGTTCTTATCCTGGCTGCCATTTTCGTCGGAATGTTATTTGTGGGTTTCGATACCCGCATCTTCCTGACAGTTAGCGCGATCGGCTTGCTCCTGGTATTGCTTGTTTCTCTGGTTCTATCGACTGTCTGGCAGGTCCCAACGGTCATCCGTTACCGGTTTCTGGCTTTCCAGAATCCCTGGAGTAATGAAGAGATTGTGCTGGATGGTCGATCCACTGGTATTACGATTTCACAAGGCCCTGGATATCAAACCCAGCAGGCAATCAATGCAGTCGTAGCCGGGGGATTGAGTGGGACTGGTTTGGGTTTTGGCACCCCTCAATATGTGCCCCTGGGTCAATCTGATTTCATCTTTGCCGCCATTATTGAGGAGCTCGGTTCGATTATCGGCCTGGCCGTGTTGATCTTTTTCACCATATTGCTGATCCGGATTGCGCGAGTCGCTTTGCTGCTTCCGGCCGGACAGGTTTTCGAACGCTTGCTGTTGATTGGTATCTGTATCCATTTCTTCGTTCAGGTCGTCATCATGGTCGGCGGGACTCTGGACCTTTTGCCAGTAACAGGTGTTACTATTCCGTTCCTGAGCCAGGGGGGGATGGCTTTGCTGGTGAATCTCATAGAAGTGGGCCTGGCATTAAGCCTGTCCCAAAGACTGGGGGTTCAACCGGTATGATTTTCGAAAAGCGAACACGCGTTCTCATCGATGCTTTCATCCTGATTCTTGTACTGATAACCATCAGGTTAATATACTGGCAAATGGTGCGCGGGAATGAATTGCTGCCAATCGTCCAGGCATCCGGACTGGTACATGATGGTAATGATCTGAAAACGATCACAGACAGTGATAAGGCTTTAAAAGACCTGATCAGTGGCAGTATTTCCCTTGATAACCTGCAAAATTTACCCCAGCCGATCATCCAGCGTTTAAGCGATCAACTCGCGACGATCACGCGTGGTTCTATTTATGACCAAAATGGAAAGCTTCTGGCATCTGATCAGAGAGATGCACAGGGCAACTGGGTGCGAACTTATAACGAGCCCAGCCTGGCGAATGTCATCGGCTCTATTTCAGGCCTGGGGATAGGAATTTCCGGTCTGGAATATACCAAAAACGATCAATTGCTTGGTTTTAACAACTCGAATTCCAACTTTGATCGCATGCTCCACCAGCCGGTGACCGGTGATGATCTTATATTGACGATCGACAGCGATTTGCAAAGGAAAGCCGAAGCTGCCCTGGGAGGCAGAGCAGGATCTATCACTGTCATGGATGCACATACCGGTGCGATTCTGGCTATGGCCAGCCTGCCGCGGTATGACCCCAATCGTTTTCTCGAACCGGGATATTTATCAGGGTTACTGGAGGGCTGTCAGTCTTTCCCACAGTGTAGTGGTGCTTTGCTCAATCGTGCTACTCAGGCTCTGTATGTGCCGGGCTCGATCTGGAAAACGGTTACCTTAATTGCGGCGCTTGATTCTGGTTATCTCGCACCGGATGCAGTTTTTGATTTTGGCGAGCCGGTGCAGGGCGCGAACGGGCCATACTACGTTTATCGCGTCGATGGTGGCGTGATTATTGATCCTAACCACACCGAATCACGCCTTAGCCTGGAAATGTCTTATGCCATATCGGCCAATGCTTCTTTTGCGCGCATTGGCAACGAAATGCCTCCTGAGACTCTGATCGATTATGCCGCACGATTTGGTTTTAGCGCACCGGTGGGTAAGCAATTCCCACTTGAATTCGACTACAGCCCGGCTCAACTGGCTAATGACGTAAACAGGATAAAAAGCAATAATTTACTACGGGCGTCCACGGCAATTGGCCAGGGTGAGCTGCTTACCTCCCCGCTCACCATGGGCATGGTTGTGTTGTCTGTGTTCAATAATGGTGATCTGCCCCTCCCCCACCTGGTCTACGGCGAGCGCAACCATCTCGGAGACCAGGCGGTTACTCAACCGCAGCGGGTTTTAATCCCAAACCTGATGAAACCAGAAACGGCACAAATCGTTCGCGGGATGATGGAGACCGTTGTCAACCAGGGAAGTGGTTACAAAGCCGCTATTCCCGGCGTGGTGGTAGGTGGAAAAACCGGAACTGCGCAGGTCGGCGGTGATAAGCTGCCGCATGCCTGGTTCACTGGATTTGCCCAAAATGGGGACCATGCCGTCGTCGTGGTGGTCATGATCGAGAATGGCGGGGAAGGATCACTGGTAGCAGCCCCTATTTTTGCCAATATCGCCGCGGCTGCACTCAACGTGACCAGTACGCCTGTCCAGAAAATAACGCCTGAGCCTGCTCAGCCCACCTCAACGCCCACTGCAACGGCACCGTCAGCAGTTCCCACAGCTATTGCGACCCTGGCACCCAGAGATATAACTCCGACGCCGATATCTCCGATACCGGGTGTGCCCCCTCCCGACATTCCCTATCCGTTCGGGAAAGTGGATTTTACTGAGCAACAGCCAAGCTGCCCGGGCATCCAGACGGGGCCAGTGGGTACGGGTAAATTTATCTGGCCTACCATTTTCCAGGCCATATCCGGGAGCCATTTCAATCCAGACCATCCGGGCATAGACCTGTCAACCCCTATCGGTTCGCCAGTTTACGCCGCCGATGCCGGTCTGGTAATCTTCGCGGGTTGGTCAGACCGTGGTTATGGGAATACCATCGTTATTGATCATGGCAACGGCTATAAAACATTGTATGCGCACCTGAGCCAGGTAAGCCAATATTGCGGTGCGAAAGTTAAAGCTGGTCAGTTAATCGGGCTTTCTGGCACCACAGGAAATTCCTCGGGACCGCACCTGCATTTGGAGGTTCGTGTCCCAGGAGGGTATTTGAACCCTCTCAAGGTTTTACCAACCCCTTAAAGAATAAGTTATAAAAGTCGGGCGTGAGTTAAGAGAGCCTTTCCCGGGCAAAATCAGTCGGTCGTTCATTGGTCAGACTCTATTCGATGAATCCGTTATTGCGCGGCCCATTCCTGTGCTGGCTACTTAAGTCATCCGCCCGGATTTTTGATAGTCACACAAGCTGAAGTGGTAACAATGATGGGGTATCATGCTGCTTTATCCTAATCTTCCTTCAAACCTGGGACAGCATGATTTACAACATCTTCATATGGAAATATTTTCTTTTTCAGTTTCAGCAACACATTAAACATTGGGCTAAACCAGTCACGCTTACTTTGATCTCGGGATTCATTTCAGATCTAACTCGCAGCCGTTCCGATCTGATTGTTGAGAATGCATTGCTCCGCCAACAACTCATTGTCCTCCATCGGCAAGTGAAACGACCTCAGCTTACCCGCCGTGACCGTTTCCGCTTCGTTCTGCTCGCTCGTTGTACCCGGTTCTGGAAACAAGCCCTTCACATTATTCAACCAGACACACTCCTGCGCTGGCATCGGGAATTGTTTCGTTTCTATTGGCGATTGAAATCAAAGGCCAAACAGAACAAGCCAAGGATCCCACCTGAAACGGTCAATCTCATCCGCAAGATGGCAAAAGAGAATCACTTATGGGGTGCAGAGCGAATTCGGGGTGAACTGCTCAAACTCGGGATCAAGGTGTGTAAAAGAACCATCCAGAAATACTTACCTAAAGTTAGAGAAACTCCATCTTCGAGTCAGACTTGGGCGAATTTTATGAAGAATCATGTCGGTGACATTTGGGCCTGCGACTTTACCGTTGTCTATGACTGGCTTTTCCGACCGTGGCATATCTTTGTTATGATGGAACTCAAAACACGGCGCATCGTGCATTCCGCTGTTACGGCATCACCAACCGACGAATGGACCGCTCAGCAGCTGCGCGAAGCAACACCCTGGGGTGAAAACCCGAAATATCTCCTTCACGATCGGGACAGCAAATATGCCTCGCACTTTTCGGCAGTGGCTACAGGTTCAGGCATCCAAGAACTGAGAACGCCCTACCGGGCACCACGTGCGAATGGTATTTGCGAAAGATATATGGGCAGCCTACGAAGAGAATGCCTGGACCATTCCATCATTCTTCATGGCAGGCATTTAACGAGAGTGGTGAAGGAATATACCAAGTACTTCAACCAGGAACGACCCCATCAGGGAATCGGTCAACGGATTCCCGACCATTATGATCGGCCTGTGTCAAGCCCAACTGGAAATATCTCATCCAAGGCTTTCCTTGGGGGATTACATCACGGCTATTCTCGGATGGCTTGTCCGAAATAATCTGTATCCTTTTAAATATTAATTACCAGGGGATTGCATTATCATGAGAAACGGCCAAAATTGATCGGCCGAATACTATTTCGATTTTCTAAAGACCACCGATAGACAGCTTATTATCATAAAAACACTTTTCAAAGTCGGTCCTGTCAATGGACATAGCCTACTTCTGACAATATTTCAATCGAAAATCCCAGAATATCAAATGGATGAGGCAAGTAGCCAGGACTGGTTTAAAAGTGAGATCGCCCAGCTGACACTGAGCGATCTCGGCCGCAGATCCCTTGCACCTTGATAAGTCCTACCACAGAACTATTAAGTCCGGCAGTAAGTGCAGCGTTCGCTGCCTTGGGGGTTCTTATAAGCTGCGGAGAGGGTGGGCCATCTCTCATGAGAGCGTATAAATAGAATAATTCTTTCTTAGCAATTTTCGCCGGCATGCAAATCATTTTTTGCATGCCGGCTTTTTGATTCTTTAAACCCAGTTCATCGGGGTTGGATCAAAGCCGGTGGGAGAAGTGGAGATGACGACTCAAACGACATACCCCCCACCGGTTACCTGGAATGCCAGGAACCTTTTGACAGTGCTCGAAGTTGCAGAATGGGCACGCGTCCACCCGAAAACTGTTTACCGCTGGATCCGGGAAGGCAGGCTTGAAGCCATTCAGTTCGGGCCGCGCACTTTTCGTGTTCCTGAAGATGCCATCGGCAAGTTTCTGAATAAGAACGGCTATGGCAAATCTGCTGACGTTCATAAATCCACTGGGCGAGATCAGTCATGAACGGCTCGTCGATCCAG
>DATKKB010000060.1:0-3250 GCA_035543095.1 Anaerolineaceae bacterium
CGGAACTCGGTAATGGCTTTTCCGATACTGCGCCCGATTTCAGGCAGGCGGCGGGGCCCAAAAATGAGAAGTGCGATGACTACTATCACAATCAAATGAATCGGTTGAATGTTAAAAGGCAGCATTTTATTTTTCTCCTTACACTAAAAAGCAATCAGGCGCTAAACTAAATTATCATAACCTATAATGATTAAATATATCTGAAGAGGAATCCATGCCTAAATTATACGACATATCGGCGACGCTAGTGAATGGATTTCCGGTCTGGCCGGGAGATCCTGAAATCAGACTCGAGCAATTCAGCAGAATTGAGGATGGCGCGGAGGCAAACGTTTCACAGCTGTGCATGCCGGTTCACGGCGGAACCCATATGGATGCGCCGTACCATTTTGTCCAGGGCGGTAAGACGATCGAGGAGCTGCCGCTGGAAGTATTGATCGGGCCGGCGCAGGTAATCCAACTGGCGGATTCGGTTAAAGTAATCACAGGAGATATCGTTCGCAGTTCCGGCATCCAGCGGGGAATCGAGCGGGTGCTTTTCAAAACGAGAAACAGCCAGTATTGGATTCACTCTTCCGGCCAGTTCCACCAGGATTTTACAGCCATGGATGCGGATGGGGCGCAGGCGATCGTTGACATGGGAATAAAGCTGGTGGGGATCGATTACTTTTCGATTGCGCCCTTTGATTCCAGCGTGCCGACCCACACAGTCTTGTTGGGGAACGGTGTGGCGATCCTGGAAACCTGCAACCTTTCCCAGGTGGAGCCCGGCCTGTATACCCTGGCGGCCCTGCCGATCAAACTGGGCGGCAGCGACGGCGCCCCTACCCGGGCGGTATTGATTTCTATTTTATAAAGAGAAATTTGGGATTGGTTTCGGCTGTTTCGTAGCCGAAACCAATCCCAAATCTCTCTTTTTTAATTGAAAACGACAGGCCATAGGCGGAGAGTGCCATCGGCGCCGAGGGCAAAAGCCCAACGCCCGTCCGGAGACCAGCCGTAATCAACCAGGCCATTTGACTCGAGGATGCCACGGGCGGCAATTTTGGTGTTATCCGACTCTTGCCACTGCAGGATGAGGATGCCGCGCGGGTTGGTGAGCGCCTCGTGCATGTAATAATTTCCATTGGGAGCATAAGCGTTTTCGTTTTCAATTCCGAAACCGGATAGGTTAGCTCCGGTAACGACATTAATCCGCTCCAACCTGCCTTGAGGTGAGACCAGGAGCTCATCATCATTCATCCAACCATCAGCCGTGGTTTGATCTAAAGTAAGAATTACTTTTCCAGCCTGCAGGTCATAAACTACCATCAATTGACCCTGGGCTGTCCCTACCTCATCTTTGCCCTGGAGGGCAACCCGGCCGCCGGACGGATTAAAAATCGCTAAATTCATCCTGGAATCCGGGTTACTGGCCTGAACGTTCGCAACGTGGTAGACCTCTTCGAATGTATTGTTTTTATTCCGGAGCCACAGGATGACCACACCGATAGCGTCTGAGTCGGGAATGCCGAAAACGGTCACAATTGCCTGCCCATTCGGGGACCAGATGAGGCGGGTGACCGACATGGGGCTGCTGACCTTATCTGCCGGCGACGGCACCAGTGACATGACCTGGACTGATTCCATGTCGGCCAGGCGCGCCTGGGCTCCGGCTCCGTAGGCCAGGTAGCGCCCGGCCGGCGAGAATACCGGGCCCGAAGAGACGCGCGAAGCATCGAGGACGCGCACCGGGCTGCCGCTGGCGAGATCATAGATCGTTTCCACATTTTTCTCCGGATTGAACAGGGCCACCTTGCTGCCATCCGGGCTCAGGGCGGGCGTATCCAACGGGGCGTCAAAATGGCGAACGACCTGGGCGCTGGCTGCTTCCCAGACGTCCACCCCACCGTAGCGCCCGCTGAAAGCCAGGTGGGAGCCATCCAACGACCAGCGCACCGTCCATTGGGCCGGCGGAATGGAAGGAATCCGAACCAGCATCTTCTCCTGGGCAGCGGAATCGGTAAAGACCCAACGGGTAATCTCGCCACTTTCGTAAAGGATGAGAATGGAGCTACCATCGAACACAGCAGCCATGCGCCGGCGGCCTTCAAGCGGTTTCAACACGGTCGAAATCTGCGCCTTCACCCCACCGCTGGCGATATCCCAGACGATGAATGGCTGGCCGAAATCATGGCCATTCAGACCAACCCCGCCACGCGAAGCCAACCATTTTCCACCTGGGTCAATGAAAAGTGATCGTTTGATGCCCGGGAAACTCCCAACCTGGGCCGAACTATAAAGATAGCGGGCGGGATTTCCTTCCGGGAAACGCAGCAGGGCCGCCCCGCCGTTTGGGTCGGGAACCGCAAGCAGCTTGCCATCCGGCAGCCAGGCAAGCGCCTGATCCGAGTAGCATTCTCCGGGACCGCCCAGGGCCATGCGGTCCTGTCCGGTGTGAGAATCGACCAGGCGCGGGCATTCATTGCCGAGCGAAGCGACCGTGAGAGTAGAGCCGTCCGGCGACCAGACCAGGACAGGATCAACAGAAGGATCAATGGCGGAATTCGGTAACTGGGTTATCGCCCCGCTGGTGGTGTCCAACAGGTAGATCGGATCGCCGCGCACGGGTGGGGCAATAAATTGGAAGGCTACGGTTACACCATCCGGCGACCAGGCGAGGTCGCCCTGGATTGCATTGGGCTGGGCGCCTTTGAATTCGCGCGGATGACCGTCGACGATATCGAAAAGCACGACGCTGCCGTCCGCCAGCGCAGCCGCAAGCAGCTTCGCCTGGGGCTGAAGGTCGAAGGCGAGCACGTTTGTGGGGGTCGGCTGGAACCAGGCTTCCTGACCGGTATCGACTGAATCCAATGATACGCCGCTGCCCCAGGCGATGGCGACCTGTTTTGCGCCTGGCAGGAAAACCGCGTCCACCATCTGGCCGCGCCCGATCCAGGCAGGCGGTCCAAGCGCTACCGAGTTCGGTAAGGGGGAAGGCTGAGGTGGAGGCGTTACCGTGTAGACCGGCCCGGACGTGGGGATCGGGCCTGGGGCGGTGGCAGTAACAATACCGCGAGTTGGCTGAAGGGTCGGCATCCGGAGGCAGCCGGAAAGGGATAAAATGCCGGTCCAAAAGGCGGCAAGCTGAAAGCAAAGTCTTGTGATTCGTTTCATCAGGATCTCATTTTTTATTTTATATGCAAAAAAGGATCGAGAACCTGCTGATCTGTCAGAGTTGTTTCGCAGGTTTGTTTTGGGCGCTCAGCGC
>DATKKB010000061.1:0-9976 GCA_035543095.1 Anaerolineaceae bacterium
CCACCACGCCATCTCCTAAAGAGCTTCTTTATTTGGCCCGCCTGCGGGTCGTAACATCGAATACAACTGCCAGGACCAGCACGGCCGCCCGGATCACGTATTGCACGGATTGGTCCACCGTCATCAGCGCCATGCCGTTCACTAGCGATGCCATCACCAATGCGCCAATGATCGAGCCGGTCACCTTCCCAACACCGCCGGACGCCGAAACACCGCCCACGTACGCCGCGGCAATGGCATCCGTTTCCAGCAGCATACCGGCTGTGGGGGTAGCGGAGCGAAAGCGGGATGCGATCATAATGCCGCCCAGCGCGGTCAAGAGGCCCATCGAGGCAAAAACAATGTACGTAATGCGTTTCACGCTGATGCCGCTCAATGTAGCTGCTTCGGGGTTGCCGCCAACCGCGTAAATATGCCGGCCCAGCACCATACGGGTTGTAATGAAGTTATAGACCAGGACGATGACCAGTACCACTACGGCGGTCCAGGATATGCCCTTATAGCTAGCCATGAGCCAGGTAAGGCCCGCGATCAAAATGCTGATGAATACCTGTTGCAGGATGAAAATGTCGTTCGGCAGCACCTCGAAGTTGTAGGACCGCTTAACCTTGCGATTGTTGATCGCGTTGGCGACGAATATAACAATCGCTACCAGTCCAATGAGCAGAGTGAGTTTATGGATTCCCGGCAGAAAAGCGCTGTTGGCCGGGAAAATATCGGGAATGAAACCATTGCTAATGGCATTAAAGGTTTCATCCGGGATGATGATCGTCCCGGTGTTTGCCAGCAAACCCTGTTCCAGGCCCCGGTACGCCAGCCAGCCGGCAAGCGTGGCTACAAAGGCGGGAATCCCAACCGAAGCGACCAGGAAACCGGTCACCAGCTCGGCCAGGACCCCCAACACCAGCACTACCAGGACCGCCACCCACCAAGGCGCTCCAAAATTGACCATCAAAATCGCTGCTACAGCCCCCAGGAAACCTGCCAGGTAACCGACCGACAGGTCAATATGGCGGATTACGATCACCAGGGTCATGCCAACCGCGATGACAGCTATGTAGCCGCATTGATTGATCAGGTCGTTGAGATTGCGTGAGGAAAAGAAGGCGCCATTGGTAAATATGGTAAAGAACAGCATGATCACAAACAGGGCGATATAAATGGCGTAATCGCGCACATTCTGGCGCACAACTTTTGTCAGATCGCCCAGAAAACTTTGGGTGGATTTTTCTTTTATTGTTTCTTCCATCGCTTCCTCCTTAATAGTTCACTGCCAGCCTCATGATGGCTTCTTGCGACGCTTCGTCAATCGGCAATTCGCCGGCGATTCTGCCGCCGGAAATAACGTAAATACGATCGCTCATCCCCAGGATTTCTGGTAGTTCGGATGAGATCATGATAATGCTCTTATCCTGCATGGCCAGCTGGTTCATGATCGTATAGATCTCATACTTTGCACCAACATCGATGCCGCGCGTGGGCTCATCCAGAATTAAAACGTCAGGATTAGCAAACAACCATTTCGCCAGGGAGACCTTCTGCTGGTTGCCGCCGCTGAGATTTTTAGCCATCTGGTCGACATTAGGCATCTTAATATTGAGTTCTGCCCGATATTCTTCGGCAACTTTCACCTCTTCGTTTTCGTTGACCACGCCATGGTTAGAGATGGCTTTTAGGTTCGCCAGCGTTATATTCTCCTTTACATCCTCGATGAGAACCAGTCCATTGCCTTTGCGATCTTCCGTTACGTACGCCAGGCCGGCTTGAATGGCGTCCTCGGGCTGATCGAAGTGGACCTCTTTCCCTTTCAAGTACATCTTGCCATTGAGGCGATAGCCAAGGGGATTGCCGAAGATGCTCAAAGCCAGCTCGGTCCGCCCGGCGCCCATCAAGCCGGCAAAGCCGACGATTTCACCCTTCTTGACATTGAAGGAAATATCCTTGAGGATATCTCTGCCGAGGACCGTATCGCGGGCATACCAATTTTTCACCTCGAGCACAACCTCTCGGTTACCCTGTGGGCAAATGATCAAGACGCTGATTCCTCTGGAAAGCAGGCTTTCGACATTCGCTTTCTCCCGGTCAGGATCACCCTGGCTGAAGAGAATTTCGAAGCTGTAGCCAGCTGCTTTAAAGGCAGCCTGGAAGCGAGCCTGATCCTGGACCCAGCGCGGTTCCGCGGTGGTCGGTAGAACGATCCCGACATCTACTTTCCCCGTGTTCGGAGGCGCGCTGACGGTCCCAGGAGAGATATTCTCCTCCTCCGCGTAATATCCAGAATCGATCAGAGTAGCCTGGACATTCGCTCGATCGACGGTGACCACCGGAGATTGCAGCGTTGGAACATCGATCGCACCGTTGTTGTAAGTCCTGGTGATTTTTGGAGCCCGGCCTTTCAGCAGGGCAACCGCGCAGTCCACGGCGGTCTGTACTAGGACGCGGACATCCTTGAAGACGGTCATGGACTGATGGCTATCCTGGATGTACTGGATGGAAGCTCGCTCGGCATCCTGGCCGGTAATGACAAAGCTCTTGACATCCGGGTCAGCGGCGAAAACGTCAGCGATGGCGCGAGCAGTGTTATCGTTGGGGGCCAGGATAAAGACGTTCCCCTTGTCAGACGCGGTCGCGTTGATCAAATTGAAATGCGCCAGGGTCCCGGCTGTATGAGCATCCCAGTTCGTGGTAATCTGAGACATTATCGAGCTCACCTGGTCACGCGTCGGGGTGGCATGCTCCTGGAGTCGTACGGCCTGGACAGAATTCTTGATGGCAAACGTGCCATCAACGATCCTGGGCTGCAAAACACCCCAGGCGCCTTCAAAGAAAAGGAAAGCGTTGGGATCCGCCGTGGAACCGGCATAGAGATACAGCGGGTTGCCTTTGCCCGTGGCATGGTCAACCAGGTATTGCGCCTGCTGCGCGCCAACGGCAATGCTGTCAAAGGTCACGTAATAATCCAACGCAGCGGTGTCAGGGATCAGCCGGTCATAGGAAATGACTTTAACGCCGGCAGCCTGCGCTTTCTCAATGGAGGCAGCCGCAGTTCTGTCTGGCTGGCGCTGTTTGTCCGGATAGATATTATTGATCTCTCGCCCGACCATGTTTTTGATCAATACCCCTTCGGTCACTTCACCTTTGTGCGCGTCCAGGGTGCAGATAGTCTGGCCATCCCGCAAAACTGTGACCGAATCGGCGATCTCAATGACCTCGCGCAGCTTGTGCGAAATCATGATGCAAGTTACGCCGCGTTTCTTCAGCTCGCGGATCAGGTTTAACAGGTTTTCACTGTCATCCTCGTTTAGCGCGGCCGTCGGCTCGTCCAGGATCAACAGCTTAACTTTCTTACTGAGCGCCTTGGCAATCTCAATCAGCTGCTGCTTCCCCACCCCCAGGTCCTTAACTTTGGTGGTAGGGTTCACATCCAGCCGCACGATTTTTAGCATTTCATTGGCCTGGCGGATTGTTTCATTCCAGTCAATGACATCGCGATCCTGGATTTCGTGGCCAAGGTAGATATTTTCATACACCGTCATCTCCGGAACCAGCGCCAGTTCCTGGTAAATAATCACGATACCCGCAGCTTCGCTATCGTGAATGCCACCAAATTTCTGCACTTTTCCTTCGAAAATAATATCTCCGGAATACTGGCCATAGGGGTACACGCCGCTCAGCACCTTCATCAAGGTCGATTTCCCAGCGCCATTTTCACCGACCAGGCAGTGGATTTCACCTTCGGCGACTTGAAAGCTGACGTTTTTCAACGCTTTCACGCCAGGAAACTCCTTGGTGATATTCTTCATCTCCAAACTCTTCAATTCAAAAATGATTTGGCTCATGTTCACTCCAGTCCAAAGAAATGTTTGGAAAAGTAAAAGCTTATCTTTCATAGAAAAGCATATAACTTACTTAGCGAGTAGCCATGAATCCAAAGTGCCAATTAAGTGCTATTTCTCTACTCTTACCGATAATGGCATTTAATAGCACTTTCGATTGTTGGCAATCACCCCTACGCCCAGTTCTCTTCGCTCATACTGGCGCTCATCTGTTTGGCTACAGTCGTGTATTCTTCCACTTCTTTAGTCTTCCCTCATCCGCCCATTTCGGCTTTGAGAGTTTCAATAAAAGCTGGCCGGCCTTCGGCGGCCACACAAAACGAACGCGGGTAGTTTTAGAAAATGCGAAGCATTTTCTAAAACTCCCCTCGTATCAAATAAGGTTCATGCGATAGGTAGGATACCAACATGGGGATCGGTTATATGGAACAGCACAGTGCTCGGTTGGATCATGGTTGCATATGCCTTCCTCAGCAACCTTGTGCCGATTATCGCACAGGGGACAATCGCCCGCGCGTACGCAAACTCCTGGCGCAATTGGAAAAGAAACCCATCAAGATAGGTTTTATTGTCTGTCTCGCGGCGTTCGTTTTATTGAACATCACGCCCGTCCCTTGTGATCCGATTACCCTCCTGGTCATTGCCTGGAAAGGACCCGTTGCTGCCATTATTCTGTCTACGGTTGGAGACACCCTTTCGGGATTCGTGGATTACTATATTGGGGCCAGTGTAGGCGATGTGACAGATTTTGAGCAAAAGAAAGCAAAACTGCAATCTTTTCCATTGATTGCAGATTAACCGTACCTTTGATCGAAAATGTATGGCAGGTGAGATCCATCGACTTTCCGTATATTGATCAATAAATGATAAAATATTTATACACGACTCTCGATCACCAACGAGTTATGGAGCCGCTCCTCCTAAGAACGAAGGTGTATTCATGACTCTCGATCAAGCACAGATTGTTGAATCGCCCCTCCTTAGAACGAAGATTACGATACCGCCCCTTCCTCCTGATTTCGTCTCCAGGCCACGTCTGACGGAACAGATCGAACGTGGCGTCAGAGGGCCGCTGACGCTGCTCTGCGCGCCGGCTGGTTACGGGAAAACCAACCTGCTGGTCGAATGGGCGCGGGGCACCAAGTATCGAGTGGTCTGGCTGACGTTCGACAGTTCGGATAACATTCAGGGTCGCCCGTTTCGCTACCTGATCGGGGCTTTACAAACCCTGGAGCCTCACCTGGGCGAAGAAGCGCTCGATTTTCTTGAATCCATTATAGGCAGCGGCGCGATAACGGGCAGCGCGGTGGAAATTGGATTAACCCAACTGATCAACGAAATATCCGCTCTCCCAAAAGAAATGGTTCTTGTTGTAGATGATTTCCAGGCACTCGAAGGCCAGGCTATCCACCAGAGCGCCAGCTTCTTACTTAAAAATCTGCCCGGTAACCTGCACGTGGTCATTGCCAGCCGTGTCGAACCTGCCCTGGATCTGGCGTTCCTGCGCGGAAAGGGTCGTGTGACCGATCTCGGTGCGGCTGACTTGCGCTTCACCGACGAAGAGATAGGTTTGTTTTTCCAACAAACAATGGGGTTACGGCTCCCGGCGGAAACCATCCATGCGCTGGAGCAACGCACGGTTGGATGGGTGACTGCCTTACAGATGGCGGCCCTTTCTATACGAAACCACCCGGAACCCGGCAAACTGCTGGCTAATCTGAAAGGAGACGTCCGCTATCTGGTTGACTTTCTGGCTGAGGAAGTGTTGGACCACCAGCCGGAAGAGATCCGCCAGTTCCTGCTGAAAAGCTCCATCCTGGATACGCTTACCGGTCCCTTATGCGAGGCGGTCGTCAACCCGGACGCCCAACCCGGGTATGGCACCGTCCTGTTGAACCGGCTGGAACATGCCCGGCTTTTTATTGCCACCCTCGATGAACAGCATGAGTTGTTCCGGTATCACACGCTGTTTGCTGATTTTCTGCGCCATATTCACACGGAAATCAACCCGGCCGAAATCCCAATGCTGCATCAGCGAGCAGCGCTATGGTTCGAGCAGCACGGGAATCTAGAAGAAGCTTTTCAACACGCACTTGCTTCTGGTGATATCGAATGGGCAGCAAACTTAATCCAACGCAACTTCAATACCCTGTTCAAAACAGGCGAAGTTTTTTCCCTCACCCATTGGATCGGTCAGTTACCCGATCCAGTGATCTACCAGCGCCCAACCCTGGGCATAGCCTATGCCTGGGGGTTGATTGCTTCATACCGCCTGGATCTGGCTCGTTACTGGCTGGATGATGTGCGGCGGCGGTTGAGTGAGCTTGAGAAACAACCGGATACGGCGTCACAAATTAGCGAAACGGAAACCGGCCTGTGGAATATCCGCGGCGGATTAGCGATGTGCCAGTCCACGCTGGCACTCCTGAGCGGTGATATGGAACAGTCCGCGGAATTCTCCCGCCAGGCAACCCAATATTTACGCGAAGAAAACCCGTTTATCCAGAGTATGATCGCTTTGGACGAGAGCCTGTACTTTATCCTCTCCGGTGACACCGTGAAAGCAACCGAGTCGCTGCGCAGCACGGCGCGGTTTGCCCGAAAGGCCAATAATCTGCTGGTGATGATCCTGGCTACCTGCCAGTTGGCCGACGTGCAGGCGCTGCAAGGCAAGCTCAGCCAGTCCTGGGCCACTTTACAGAAGGCACAGTTGATGGCAGTTGGGCCAAATGGAGAGCCGCTTCCTCTCGCCGGCTTAGTAGATATTGGGATGGGCGAGATCCTCCTGGATCGATATTTAATAAAAGAAGCCAGTACATATCTGGAACGCGGCATGAAAGCTGCCGGAACCATGTGGATGCTCAGCGATCTGGATGGCCTGATTTCGCTGGCCCGCCTGCGCCAGATCCAGGGTGATACGGCTGGTTCACAGGCGGTCATTGAGGAGGCCATGCGACTGGCGCTCAGCAACGAATCCGGCCAGTGGGATGTAACTTTCGTGTCGGCGATGGCCGTCCGGCTAGCCTTACAGCGTGGGGATCTACCCGATGCAGAACAATGGTGGAATAGGAGCGCATTCCCGGATCTTCTCGCCAGCATTCCATTAGAGGATTACCCGTATCACATTTACGAATATCTGGTGATCACACAGGCGCGGTTTCTGATCGCATTGGGTAGAAGCCAGGGAAAGGAAAGATACATACAACGGTGTGTTGAATTACTGGATTCCCTTTTCCAGGAAGCGAGTCGGTTCCAACGCGTTGCATCGGTCATTGAAATCCAGGTGTTGCAGGCCGTTGCACAATATTCGCTGGGTGAAATCCTCCTTGCGATTAAGACGTTGCGCAGCGCGCTAGCCCTTAGTGAACCGGAGGGCTTCCGGCGGGTCTATCTGTATGGCGGCCTGCCGCTCGCGGAAATCCTGGCCCGCTGCCAGTCCGAGCCGCAAGATTCGGACAGCCTGCTCCCTTCTTCCGCATTTATGGAAAGTCTTCAGACCGCCTTACAGGGCGAAACTCAATCAGAAACTCTGCCCTTGCCGACCAGCCGGATAACGGGCGAATCGTTCGCTTCGAAAACCGAAGACGGGATGCCCTTTACCCTATCCGCGCGGGAAGTCGAAGTCTTGAAATTGATTGCCGAGGGAAAATCCAATCAGGAAATATCGGCGGCTCTTTACCTGGCGATCAATACCGTAAAACGCCACGCGTATAATATCTATGCGAAACTTGGTGTCGAGAAGCGCACGCAGGCAGTATCCATAGCCCGAAAATTGGGTTTGATCACTTAAACTCCCTCCCCACTGATTGACACTTTTATAGCACTTTCGGTGCATGACAGCCATTTCTTGATAGGATACGCTTGTATTATCAAGCACGTTCGTTAATGAGGCATTCCAGTCGAGATAACGTGGTTGAAAGGACAATTGGGTGAAACCAAATGCGAGGATTATTAGGCGATCGTTTTCTAAGAAAGTTTGCTGGTGATTTGAAACACCGGCGGAAGCATCCAGGTTCCAACATCACAGAACAAAACCCGGAAGCCGAAATAGATGCGGCCCCAGGGCCAACGGTCACTGGACCGGATAGCCAAGCCGCTGAAGAAAACCACGAGAAGGGGATCACGGACGGTGAAGATAAACCGAACGACCAGGGAGAAAACAAGAAGGGTGAAATCGAACTCTAGCGTTTGTTTATTGGAGGTTTATGAACAAGCAGCAGAATAATATTCAAGTTGAAAAAAAGGTATCGCCGTGGAACTTGCCCCCGGAAACGCTCTTCGAACTATTGCACACTTCACCTCAAGGATTGACCAGCGCGGAGGCAAATGAAAGGCTGAAGCGCTTCGGGCGAAATGAGATTACCAGCAAGGAAAGGGTTACCCCTTTCCAGTTATTCCTGGACCAGTTTAAAAGCCCGCTGATCCTGATCCTGGTTTTCGCTGCCATCATTTCGATGATTACCGGGGACCTGACGGATGCCATCATCGTACTGGCGATCTTGTTCCTCAGCGCAGTGATGGGGTTCATCCAGGAATATCGCGCGAACAACGCGATGGAGAAACTACGCGGCCGGGTGGCCCACAAAGCCAATGTGCTGCGAGATGGGACTTCCCAAAAAATTCTGACGGCAGAAGTGGTTCCTGGCGATATCGTGCTGCTTTCGGCGGGCAGCCTCATTCCGGCCGATGGAATTGTGATTCAGGCCGACTACTGCTTCGTCAACCAGGCGGTGCTGACCGGAGAGACCTTCCCGGAGGAGAAAAAAACCGGGCAATTGCCGGCCAATGCTGGCCTGGCCGAGCTCACGAATTGCGTCTTTATGGGCACCGATGTGCGCAGCGGAAGCGCCAGGGCATTGATCTTCCGCACCGGAAAACAGACTGCCTTTGGACAGATTGCCGATAAACTGTCGGTACGCCCACCGGAAACAGAATTTCAGCGCGGCATTCGCCAGTTCGGCGAGATGATCACCAGAGTAATGATGGTTATTGTCCTGGTTATATTCGCTGCCAATGTCCTCCTCAAAAAGCCGGTCCTTGATTCACTGTTGTTTTCCGTGGCGCTCGCTGTTGGTTTAGCCCCGGAATTGCTCCCAGCGATTATCAACATAACCCTGTCCATGGGTGCACAGGCGATGGCAAAACGGGGCGTGATCGTCCGCAAGCTGGAATCCATCGAAAACTTTGGCAGCATGGATGTGCTTTGCACGGACAAAACCGGCACGCTGACCCAAGGGGTCGTACGCCTGGATGGCACGCTCGATCCGGAAGGCCAGCCATCGGAGGAGGTGTTGCGCCTGGCCTACCTGAACGCGCAGTTTGAGACCGGGCTGACCAATCCCCTGGATGAAGCCATCCTGGCGACAGAGACCAAACCAGAAATTGAGCACGTCGTTAAAAAAGAAGAAATCCCGTATGACTTCGTCCGCAAACGCCTGAGCATCGTCGTTCAGGATACGGCCCAACCAGGCCAGACCTATACCCTGATCACCAAAGGCGCGCTGGACAAGATTCTGGAGGTTTGCACCGCAGTGCGCAGAGATGGTCGCAGTGCTCCTATGGATGGTTCCTGCTTGGATTTAATCAGGAAACACTTTACTGAGTGGAGCGACCAGGGCTATCGCGTACTGGGCATCGCGATGAAGGAGGTTCCCCCGCAGGCCGATTATTCGGTGGATGCCGAATGCGAGATGATCTTTGCCGGTTTTCTGCTATTCTTCGACCCGCCCAAACCCGATGTCCAACTGACCATTCAGGATTTACAGAAGTCAGGCGTCCAATTGAAGGTCATCACCGGGGATAACTGGCAGGTAACACAGCACATCGCGCAGGTGACCGGCATGCCGGCCAGTGACATCATCACCGGAGCGCAGCTAAACAACATGAACGATGAAGCCCTCTGGCAGCGCGCCGAAAAAGTCAACCTGTTTGCCGAGGTAGACCCCGACCAGAAGAATCGCATCATTCTAGCGTTGCACAATCACAAGCATGTGGTGGGCTACATGGGGGATGGGATCAACGACGTTCCCGCTCTGCACACCGCCGATGTCGGTATCTCAGTCGATAACGCTGTCGATGTGGCGAAAGAAGCGGCAGATTTTGTGCTTCTGGAACGGAGCCTGGATGTGCTGCGCCAGGGT
>DATKKB010000062.1:0-5905 GCA_035543095.1 Anaerolineaceae bacterium
CGCCAGGTGGAAGTGCCGAGCATCGTGGTATTTCTGAACAAGATCGACATGATGGACGATCCGGAGTTGTTGGAGTTGGTGGAGCTGGAGCTGCGGGAGATGTTGAACGGGTATGGATTTCCGGGCGACACGACCCCGATCGTGCGGGGGAGTGCGTTGAAGGCGCTGGAGAGCACGTCGACGGATCCGAATGCGCCGGAGTACGCCTGCATCAAAGAGCTGCTGCGGGTGGTGGATGAGTACATACCGGAGCCGAAGCGAGCGACGGACAAGCCGTTCATGATGCCGATTGAGGATGTATTTTCGATCAAGGGGCGTGGGACGGTGGTGACGGGGCGGGTGGAGCGCGGCAAGATCAAGGTTGGGGATCCGGTGGAGATCACGGGGTTGCGGGAGAAGAGCCTGACGTCGGTGGTGACGGGGGTGGAGATGTTCCACAAGCTGCTGGACGAGGGGATAGCGGGCGACAACCTGGGGCTGCTGCTGCGCGGGATTGAGCGCACGGACGTGGAGCGTGGGGAAGTGGTGTGCAAGCCGGGCACGATCACGCCGCACAAGCGCTTTCTGAGCGAGGTGGTGGTGTTGAAGAAGGAAGAAGGCGGGCGGCACAAGGCGTTCTTCACGGGATATCGCCCGCAGTTCTACATCCGGACGATGGATGTGACCGGCAACATCACCCTGCCGAAGGGTGTCGAGATGGTGATGCCGGGCGACAATGTGAACCTGGAAGTTGAGCTGATCGTGCCGGTGGCGTTGGAGCAGGGCTCGCGCTTTGCCATCCGCGAAGGCGGCCTGACAGTTGGCTCCGGCGTCATTACCAAGATTTTGGATTAAGGAGAGCGGCCTGAGGTTTGGCTGCATAAATAGAGAAACATGGCTTCTAAGAAAAAAGATGTTCGCCCAGTCATTACGTTCGCATGCACGGTGTGCAAGGAACGTAACTATACCAGCCAGAAGAACCGGCGCAATGACCCCGGGCGGATGGAATTGAATAAATACTGCCCGCGCTGCCGAAAGCACACATCGCACCGGGAGACAAAGTAGGTCAGTTCCTGTCCGGACAGGTATCTTCTTACCTGCCCGGACAGGACAGCAAGTTTTGGATCTAGGCCAGTAGCTCAATTTGGCAGAGTGCCTGTCTCCAAAACAGGAGGTTGCGGGTTCGATTCCTGCCTGGCCTGCCTTGAAAGGCAACGCCGTCCATCGAGGCGGCGTTTTGAACGTAAAAAAAGGAGTTTCGCGTGGCCGAAAAGACAAAAGAAGTTCAGGTTAGAAAGCCAAATGCGATCCAGCGCTGGTGGAAAGAGACAGTTGGCGAGTTACGCAAAGTAACCTGGCCAACAATTGCGGAAGCGCGCCGGTTGACCGGGATTGTTTTAATCGTCATGGTCGCAACCAGCATGTTCCTGGGTATACTGGACTTTGTTTTTTCAAGGGTCATCACGGCTCTCCTGGCCTGAAGTGAACGATGTGGGGCTCAGCCCCAGGATATGAGGTGTTTGGATGGACGCGCGGGATAATCAAATCCTGGATGATGACGAGATGGCGTTTGATGAGCCAGCCGAAGTGCGCAAGCCTTCGCAGGCTTCTTCGCCGCGCTCTTCCCCGGCTCCCCAGGCGGCCAAGACGGCTGCTGAAGAAGCCCTCGAAGGCGCCAGCGATCAACGTTCCTGGTACGTCATCCATTGCTATTCCGGCTACGAGAACAAGGTCCGTCATAACCTCGAGCAGCGCATTGAAACCATGGGTATGAAGGATAAGATTTTTGATGTCGTTATCCCAACCCAGGAAGAGATTGAGGTGAAAGACGGCAAGCGCCGGGTCGTCGAGCGCCACGTCTTTCCCGGATACGTGCTCGTAAATATGATTTTAAGTGAGGAATCGTGGTACGTGGTGCGCAATACACCTGGGGTGACCGGTTTCGTCGGGATGGGTAACTCACCGACTGCCCTGCGCCCGGAAGAAGTGGCGCAGATTCTCAAACGCATGGAAGCTGAGGCGCCCCACATCAAAGTTACATTCAAAGTTGGTGAGCGCGTGCGCATCGTGGATGGGCCGTTCAACGATTTCCGGGGCACGGTTGCCGAGATCGATATGGAGCGTTCAAAAGTTCGGGTAATGGTCAACTTCTTCGGTCGTGAAACACCGGTGGAGCTGGACTTTTTACAGGTGGAAAAGGCATGATTTTCTAAACCAGGCAGCCCTTTACTTGAGCCTGCAAGAGATATCTGATTTTGGTGGGAGGGTGCTCCCCAAGTCACCCGTCAAAACCACAAAGGAGTGTAAGAAGTGGCAAAGAAATTAAAAGCAATTGTTCGTTTGCAGTTGAATGCCGGAAAAGCAAACCCGGCGCCCCCGGTGGGTCCTGCCCTTGCCGGTCATGGCATCAACATTATGGCTTTCTGCAAGGAATACAACGCCCGCACCGCGAACCGGGTCGGCGAAGTTATCCCGGCTGAAATTACCATCTACACCGACGGTTCGTTCACCTTCATTCTCAAGTCCCCACCTTCTTCCGTTTTGCTGAAGAAAGCTGCTGGTATTGAAAAGGGTTCTGCCGAGCCGAACCGCTCCAAGGTCGGCAAAGTGACCCGGGCGCAGGTGCGCGAGATTGCAGAGATCAAGCTCAAAGACACAAACGCCGTCAACCTGGACGATGCCATCAAGCAGATCGAAGGCACAGCTCGCAATATGGGCATCCAGATCACGGATTAACCTCGTGGGAGGGTTGGCTTCGCCCGGCCCGATTGCACCACAAAGGAGTAATAATGGCAAAGCACGGTAAGAAATACCTCGCCGCATTGGCGAAAGTAGATGTTGAAAAAAGCTACGACCCGCGCCATGGCCTGGCCCTGGTGAAGGAGACCGCATACACCAAGTTCGATGCTACGGTCGAAGTGCACATGCGTATGGGCCTTGACCCCCGCCAGGCCGACCAGATGGTGCGCGACGTGGTCGTGCTCCCGAACGGCCTTGGAAAGACCGTCCGGGTGCTGGTATTTGCCTCCGGCGAAGGCGCCATGCGCGCCCAGGAAGCCGGCGCCGACTATGTGGCCGACAGCGATGAGTGGATCCAGAAGATCCAGGGCGGTTGGACGGAATTCGACGTAGCCATCGCTACCCCGGATATGATGAGCAAGGCTGGCCGCCTTGGCCGTGTCCTGGGCCCGCGCGGCCTTATGCCAAACCCCAAGGCCGGCACAGTCGTCCCTGCGGAAGACCTTGCCCGCGTTATTCGCGAAGCCAAGGCCGGTCGGGTTGAATTCCGCCTGGACAAGACCGCCAACATCCACGTGCCGATTGGCAAGGTCTCGTTCAGCGAGGAAAAATTGTTCGAGAATATGGCCGCTCTGATGGACGCCATTAAAAAGGCCAAGCCATCTGCTTCCAAAGGCATCTATCTGCGCCACATCACAGTAACCTCAACCATGGGCCCGGGCATTAAAATTGACCCGTTCCTGGCCCAGACGATGGACGAAAAAGAAAAGTAGATTTACGGTTTCACCCAAGACGCCGGTGCCCCTTGCGGGGCTTAATTTCCTGCCGAGGTGGAGAGATTCCAAGAATTTTCCCTGTTTTGTAGGGAATGGAAGTCTTTGCCTGGGCAGGTTCGAGGCAAAGACTTTTTATTTTGGTTAAGATCTTCAAAGGAAGGAGGTGAATTTCATTGGCCTTCACAAAGCAACATAAGGCACAGCTTCTGAAACAATATAACAAGTGGCTGAAACAAAGCCAGGCCGTCTTCGTGCTTCAATACACCAAAATGAACATGAAAGAAGTCGACACGCTGCGCGGCAAGGTGCGAGATGCGGGCGGTGAGCTGCACGTTGTCAAGAATACCTTGATGGAGCTCGCATTGGAAAACAGTGGGATCGAATCAAAGACCCTGGTCGGCACGTGCCTGTTTGGTTTTGCAATCAACGACATTCCAGCCCTGGCGAAAGTGTTCGGCGACGTAACCAAGAACAGCGAAATATTTAAGCTGAAAGGCGGTTACCTGAGCGGACACCCGATTACGCCCGAAAATGTAAAGGCGCTGGCGGATATGCCGCCGCTGCCTGTGCTGCGCTCCAGGTTGTTGGGCTTACTCAACACCCCCGCCAGCCAGCTCGTTCGTACCCTGGCCGAGCCCGCTCGCCAGGTGGCTTACTTATTAAAAGCCTATTCTGAACAGACTCCTGCTTAGGACCTGATCGAGATAGGATTTTGCGTTCACAAAGTTTAGAAAGTCTTTTGAAGGAGATTTACAATGGCCGATTTAGAAATGCTTGTTACTGAATTGAGCAAACTTACCGTTCTGGAAGCTTCCGAACTGGTCAAGAAGCTGGAAGAGAAGTGGGGCGTTTCCGCCGCCGCTCCTGTTGCCGTTGCCGCTGCCGGCGCCGGCGCTGCTTCGGTCGCTGCCGCGGCTGAGCCCGTCGAAGAAAAGACCGAATTCGATGTCGTTCTCAAGGATCCGGGCGCCAAGAAGATCGAAGTCATCAAGGTCATCCGCCAGCTCACCAACCTGGGCCTGGTAGAAGCCAAGACGATGGCTGAGACCGCCGGTGTCAAAGTCCTGAGCGCCGTGAGCAAGCAGGTTGCCACCGACGCCAAAGCCAAGCTCGAAGCCGCCGGCGCTACCGTCGACGTTGTTTAACCTTGCTCAAAACCAAAAATCCCGGCCTATGCCGGGATTTTTGGTTTAGTAATTTTCAGCGGAGGAGACTCCGAAAATTATTAGCTTTATTTACATGGCGACGGTCTTCACCTGACGGATCACCATCACAACCTTGCCCATGATGCGCAGGCGATCGGGATTGTCGATATAGATCGGATTCATAGTCGGGTTTGCCGGCTGCAGGCGCACCCGGTTGCTCTCCCGGTAGAAATACTTGAGGGTGGTCTCGTCGTTATCATCCAGCCAGACCGCCACCATTTCACCATTCTTGGCTTCGTTTGCACTCTTCATCACCACGATGTCGCCGTCGTTGACCATGGCGTCGATCATCGAATCTCCCTGGACTTCCAGCGCGAACAGGTCATTCACCTTTTCCCTCGGCAGCAGGCTGCGGGCAATATCCACGCCGCTTTCCGAGTCAAAATAGGCCAGGTCTGAAGCCGGCATCGGGATGGGGGCGCTGGCAACGATACGGCCCAAAACCGGGATGCGGATCAAATCTTCTAGCTTGGTCATGCCCGTCCGCACCACTTCGGTCACACGCTGGGTAACCGAGGGGTAAATCGGGCGCAGGATGCGGATGCTGCGAGAGACGTGGTCCTCGCGCTCGATAAATCCCATTTCCTTGAGCTGGTTCAGGTAGTAATCGATTAAGGAGGTCGATTTTACCTGGATGCTGTCGCCGATCTGGCGGATCGAAGGGCAGTATCCGTTTGCTTCCTGGAAGTGGGTCAGAAATTCCATGATTTTCCGATGTCGATCGCTCAAACCTTCGCTTCTGCGTGCCATAAAGAAAATCTCCTTTCAATGGCCTTAAACCTGATGATTGCTACCAATATATTACCAGAACATATGTTCGTTGTCAAGTGGCAATATAGAACATATTTCATAAAAATAGGGATTCTGGCCTGAATTCAGGCATTTTCACGAATTTTTTGTGCTTTTTTGAGGATTAGAGGTCCAAAATAGGCGAAAAATTCTCTTATAATATGTGCTGAAATGTTGCCTGTTAAGGTGGTTATCTTCGATTTTGGCGGAGTACTTTACCAGCCTCCGGATGGGCGCTGGCTGCGGCAATGGCAAAGGGTGCTCGGCCTTGCCGGTGACGATGCCATTACTGAAATGCTGCTTGCGCCTGAAAAATCTGAGTACGTCCGCAAGATCTTTCCCGGCGAAATCTCGGAGGCGCAGGTTTGGGAAGCCCTGTCCAGGCGCTGGCACGTTACCCCCTGGATTGTTGCCACG
>DATKKB010000063.1:0-15691 GCA_035543095.1 Anaerolineaceae bacterium
GAACCAGCTCAAGGACCAGCGCACCCGCCTTGGTCCCCTGGCGGAAGAAGTTCTACAATCCCAGGTCAGCTCGGTGCTGGCGGATCTGGGCCTGACGACCGGGGGTCAGCCGCTGCCGCCGCTGCTTTACCACGTTACCCCTCTGCCGATGGCCCTGATCATTTCGCCGCGCAACGTCATTCGTGAGGATAACAATATTTCCCTGGACCCGGACCTTTCACTGCAACAAATGGTAGCGCTGGAAGACAAGGAAGAGAAAGCGCTAAATGTTTCGGCACTGGTGACCGGGATCGGGGGCGTGGGGACTTACCCGACCATGGTGATGAGTACAACCGACATGAATTTTCTCACGAGCACCATCTCACACGAATGGACGCATAACTTTCTGACAATCAGGCCATTGGGCATAAATTACAACGCTTCGGGGGACATGCGGACGATCAACGAAACGACGGCAAACCTGGTTGGCAAGGAAGTGGGGCGCGAGGTGCTGCGGCGATATTACCCGGAATACCTGCCGGCCCCAACGCCCACGCCTGCCCCGACTCCAAGCGGCCCTACCCCGACCCCATCCGGGCCGCCGCCGTTCAATTTCAACCATGAAATGCACATCACGCGGGTAAACGTGGACCAGATGCTCAAAGACGGGCAGATCGACCAGGCTGAAGCCTACATGGAGACCCGGCGCCAGTTCTTATGGAATCACGGTTACCTCATCCGCAAGCTCAACCAGGCCTATTTTGCATTCAATGGGGCGTATAACGATGAGCCGGGCGGCGGGGCAGCCGGGGAGGACCCGATCGGACCGGCAGTCGTCAAGTTACGCCAGGAATCCCCCTCGCTGGCAGCCTTTTTGTACAAGATTTCGCAGGTAACTTCCTTTGACCAGCTTAAAAGTTTAATCCAGTAATGTGTGATTATTAAGTGAACCGTAACATTGTGGTGTGTCAACGGTGAAATTAAACTTCGTAGTAACGACTAAAGTCGTTACTACGAAGTTAAACTTTGACGATTGGCAGATTGGTAGATTGGTAGTCCGAATAATAATTACGGAGATTAATCGAGCCCCTCACTGTCATCCGGGGAGCCGCCTCCCATTTCACCGAGCTCGGGCAGTTCCTTTTCGATATCCTCCGGCGATTGGCCTTTTTCCAGCCGGTCGACCACCTCGTCAAATTCAGGCGGCATTTCTTCGCCCACCTCGCGGCTCATCTTGCGCATCATCTTGCCCAGGGCGCGCGGGTCTTCATCCAGGCCGTCCAAATTTTCAGGGTCAGCCAGGTTTTCCATACGGCTCTCGTCCGAACGCAGCATGCGTACCTTATTAATGGTGCGGCTGACATTCTCGCTCTTGCAATACTTGCAGGCGACTGTTTTTTGCCCGTACTCGGAATAGGACATGAACACGTCGAATTTGCGCCGGCAATCCCTGCATACATAGGTATAAAAAGGCATGTTCAAACTCCCAGAATTAAAATCGAGTTGATTTCTTTTCCATTGATTTTTTCTGCATAAATGCGAGGACGCCCCGCTCACTACAGAAAAATAAATCCATATTCTCAATTATAATCATGCTTATATTAGATTTCCATAAATCGAACCGGAAATTGTTTATACATGACTGAAGAAACAATCTCTTTTGATTTGTACCATCCACAGCCATTATTCATCGTTATTTCTGGCCCTACGGCTGTCGGTAAGGACGCCGTAATCAAATTGATGTTCGAGCACAAATTCCCACTGCACTTCGTAATCACAGCGACTACTCGGCCGAAGCGCGAAGTTGAGGTGGAGGGAGTGGATTATTTTTTCGTAGGCGAAGAGCGCTTCAAGGAAATGATCGATCAAAATGAATTGATCGAATACTCCTGGGTCTACAATGCCTACAAAGGCATCCCGCGCAAGCAAGTCGAGCAGGCGCTGGCGAGCGGCGTGGACGTCATCATGCGGGTAGACGTTCAGGGAGCGCAAAAGATTCGCCAGATCTACCCGGAATGCGTACAGATCTTCCTGATTCCGAAAAGCGAAAAAGAGCTGCGCGAGCGCATCCGCTTTCGCAAAAGTGAGACCGAGGAGGAAAGCGAGATGCGGCTGGCGACTGCGCGCGAGGAGCTCAAGCAGATTCCAAAGTTCGACTACATCGTGGTTAATGAGGATTCCCACCTCGAAAAGACCGTTAATACGATCTGGTCGATCATTGAAGCCGAACACCACCGGGTAAACCCGCGGAAGATCGTCGTATGAACGAACCAGCGCGCCCGCCAACCGCACCTCAGCCAGGCCCAAGACAGGCGACACCTTCACGGCCGCGGCCAGTCGTAACGATCACGATCGCCGTTGTGACGGTCGTCATTTATTTGATCCAATTATTGACGCAAAATATTTTGGGCGTGGATTTGCCGCTGGCGTTCGGGGCAAAATCTAACGAACTAATAATGCAGGGTCAGATCTGGCGCCTGGTGACGCCCATTTTCTTGCACCTATCCCCCCTTCACATCGCTTTTAATATGTACGCGCTCCTGATTTTCGGTGGAGACCTTGAATTTTCGTATGGGCGGATACGGTTCTTTATGCTGTACATGCTCAGCGGAATTGCCGGCAACGTGGCGTCTTTCTACTTTTCTCCAGCAGATTCCGCCGGCGCATCCACCGCCATTTTCGGCCTGGTAGCTGCCCAGGGTGTGCTGGTGTACCGCAACCGGGAATTTTTTGGTTCGCGAGCACGGCCGATCCTCATGAACATCTTATTCATTGTGGCAATCAACCTGTTCATCGGGGCTTCTTCGCAAGGGATCGACAATTGGGGCCACCTGGGCGGGCTGTTTGGCGGGCTTGCATTTGCCTGGTTTGCAGGACCGCTGTATAAGAGGGAAACGGTGGTATTAAATTACGGGGGGGCGACCGCGCCGTCAAATCCGACGCTGGAGACCCCGTTGCCCCAACTGGCGGTCCGGCTGGTAGACCAGGTCGGAACCAGCCAGGCATGGCTGGTGGCGGGAATCGAATTATTTGTCCTGGGGGGATTAACGATTGTGAGGATATTGAAAGTAGTTTAATCGTATGCTCACAGTTGAAGCCATCTTTAAGAAATACGAAAGCCAGCCCCTATTGAAAGGAGTAAGCTTTAGCCTGGCAGATCGCGAGACGATTTGCCTGCTGGGACCCTCGGGCAGTGGGAAGAGCACCCTGCTGCGGATTATTTCGGGCCTGGAAGAGCCGGAAAGCGGGCGAATCCTGTGGGATGGAGTGGATTTAAAGTCGGTGCCGGTGCACCGGCGGGATTTCGGCCTGATGTTCCAGGACTACGCCCTGTTTCCACACCGCACTGTGGCTGAAAATGTGGCGTTCGGTTTGAGAATGCAAAACCGGCCAAAAGATGAAATCAAGCGGCTAGTGCAGGAGACGCTGAAGACTGTTAACATGCTGGAATTTGCAAACCGGCGCGTGACCGATCTGTCGGGCGGCGAGCAGCAGCGGGTGGCGCTGGGTCGAGCCCTGGCGCCGCGGCCGCGCCTGCTCATGCTGGACGAGCCGTTGGGTGCATTGGACCGCAGCCTGCGCGAGCAGTTGATCGAAGACCTGCGGCACCTGCTTCACACAAGCGGCATCCCGGCTATTTACGTCACCCACGACCAGGAGGAAGCTTTTACAATTGCCGACCGGCTGATCCTGCTTCACAACGGCAAAATCGAGCAGGAGGGTACACCCTACCAGGTTTATTTCCATCCAGAGACGCCGTGGGTGGCCCAATTCCTGGGAAACGGCAACCTGGTCGAAGGAAACGTCCTGAGTGTCCACCCACTGCTGGTTCAAACACACCTGGGAATTTTCGCTCCACAAGAACGAAACTTACCCCAGTTAAGGCCTTCTGCAAAGGTGCTGCTGCTTTTCCGGCCTACACCTTCGAGCGGAGCTCTGGTGGACGCGAATATTTTAAAGGGTAAAATCACCGATGTGATATTCAAGGGAGACAGCTACCGGGTTGAGATTGCCAGTAATGGCGGCCCTGCGCTCTTTTTTAATTTGCAGGGATCCTTTTCCCCTGGCGATCCCATCCAGTTGAACCTTGCGCCGGAAAGCATTTTAATCTTTGCGTGGCAGGAAGAGTAGCGGCTGCTGAAATCCATGCCAGACGATATCATCGTAATCAAAAAGAACGTCGAAGGACAGGAGACCTGGCGTTATAGCGGACGAGTGCTGGAACGGCAGGCAAAATGGCTCCGCCTGGAAGCCTTTTTCAACCGGCCTGACACACCCTTCCACGGCGTCCTGCTGGCAAATGGAGATCGCTTCATCGAGACGTATTATTCCGATCGCTGGTATAACATCTTCGAAATTCACGATCGCCGCACAGATGAGCTCAAGGGCTGGTACTGCAACGTGACCAGGCCGGCGGTGATCGAACCGGGCCAGCTCAGCTACGTCGACCTGGCCCTCGATTTGCTGGTTTACCCGGATAAACGTATGCTGGTGCTGGACGAGGATGAGTTTGCCCGGCTCCCGCTGGACGAATCCACAATACGCCAGGCGCGATCCTCCTTGGATGAGCTTATCCAGCTTTTTAAAATTTAAACCCCTGCCAGGTGCCGGTTAGCGCCAGGCGGACTATATCGATCGCAAACACCTGAACGAGGGCGGTGGTAAATCCGCCGGTCAGCGGCAGCCACAGGCTCCGCCACGAGGTAAACAGGTTGTCACGTTTGAAAATCAAGACCCACAACACGCTGTAAGCCAGGGTCAGGATCAGCGGAACAGTCAGGGCGCTCAGAACGGCCAGGGGATATTGGATCAAAGGGTTATCAGAAAGAATCGCCAGTTCAATGCCGGCGCCAACCAGGATCAATCCACCCAACTGGCGGAAATTTTCCAGGGCGGGCCGCGGATCGGATTCGTTCCAGACCGTTTGTTGAAAAGCAGCCGCCAGGAAAACGCCTGCGCCGATTCCCAGGAAAGTTCCTGTCAGCAGCCGCAGCCAATTCTGTGAAGCGTACAAAGCAGGCGCGTCCCTGAACAAATTCAAGTAGGAATTAACCCCGTCGACCGCGAACGCCAGTAGAAAAATCCCCAGGACGATCTGGATGCGCAGGGGTGGAAAGTTTACCAGGCGTCCTTTGAAAAAGGCATAGCCCAATCCCACCAGCGCGCCCAGGTACATGCCAGTGCAGCGGGCGCACAGGGGCAACTGGCGATCTGACAGGAAAAATGAATGCGTATCGATGCGGTGGCAGACCGAATAGCCGATGGCATCAGCCTTGCCCAGCAATCCCGGCGGCGTTTCAACCAGCCAGGCAGCCAGCAAAACGAGCGTAAGAACAGGTAAGAACCGGCCTACCCTTGCCCAGGGGATACTCATAAAGAAATTATACTCTTTTATAAACGGGCACTTATTTGGCCTAAAATGACCTTTTTCGTTATTTGCAAATCGCCGGAAGTAAGGTATGATGGCAGGTTGGAGAAAAATATAATGAAAATTCGCCTCGTTTTTTCGTTGATGATTCTGGCGACGCTGGCAGCAGGCTGCCAGAGCGTAACGGCCACTCCGACCGCTCTTCCGACGGCAACGCTTCCAGTGTTGCCGAGCGTGATTCCGACCAGTATACCCTCCGACACCCCGACGATTGCACCAAGCAGCACTCCCACAGTGGCTGTGCCCACCGTTACGGCTACCCCGGCCTATCCGGCCAACGGCTACGGCCCGACTAATTTTCCGACAGATGTCGATCCACTGACCGGATTGCAGGTAAGCAATCCCACTCTGCTTAACCGGCGCCCGATAGTGATCAAAGTCGAAAACCTGCCGCGGGAGGATCGCCCGCAGTGGGGCCTGACCCTGGATGATATTACGTACGAATATTATACCGAGCAAGGCGGCACACGCTTCGCAGCTATTTTTTATGGGCAGGATGCGACCCAGGTTGGCCCCATTCGCTCGGCGCGCTTCTTCGATTTCAACGTCGTCCAGATGTATAAAGGAGTTTTTGCTTTTGGTTACGCTTATGCAGACCTGTTTTCAGCGATCATGAGCTCGGATTTTGCAAACCGGGTCATCCTGGAAGGAACCAACAGCGGCCCGGCTCTGTCGCGGTTCGATCCGAACGGCCATAATTTCCTGATTGCAAACACCACTCAATTCCCAACGGTGCTGGCTGCCAAGAAGATCAATAATGACCGCCAGAATCTGGACGGCATGAGCTTCAACCTCACGCAGCCATCCGGCGGCAATCCGGGCAGCCAGCTTTACGTGCGCTATTCAGCGGCAATTTATAACCGCTGGGACTACAACCCGGCGACTGGAACGTACGCCCGCTTCGTCGACGCGGCTGACGATCCGAACCGCAATAATGAACAATACGTCCAATTGACCGACCGGTTGACCTCCCAACCGGTTACAGCGTCCAACGTTGTGATGGTATATGTAGATCACCAGTACGTCAAGAAGACCAGCACAACTGAAGTCTTCAACATGAAGCTGATCGGTACCGGCAAGGCTTACGTTGCCCGCGACGGCCAACTATACCAGGTTACCTGGAAACGAGCTAAACAGAACGACGTTTTGACCTTCGTTAACAAGGATGGCACGCCGTTTGCCTTGAAACCGGGCCAGACCTGGGTAGAAGTGCTTGGCAACTCGTCAACCCTGACCGATATGAAAAATGGGGCCTGGAAATTCACCTGGCTGATCCCATAGATATCATTATTCTTTAAAGTGATGCGGAGGTGCGACGCACCTCCGCATCACTTTAAAAATGGTTCTACAATATGACATTCTAAACTTGACACGGTCTCTCAAATGTGATTTACTATAGGTACTGGTTTCAAGAGCCATCGCGAGCCAGCATACATCGCCATCCTAATGATGAGGAGGTGATGCCCAAAATGGACAGTAGTAGTTACTTACGAAGCGCTGCGGCATCCCTCCTCGGAATTCATTAGAATTCTAAGGAAGCCGCAGCGCGAACAGGAGCCGTCCTTCGGGACGGCTCTCTGTTTATTGGTCCGTAAATTGCATCACCGAGATGCAAGCCGAGGTCAGGAATTGCGGTAAAATTAATTGGGGGTAAGAACCCAATCAATGTATTCAAGGAGACTCGGAATGGCTGACTGGAAAATCCTCTTGACGGATGGATTGGAAGAAAGCGGTCAGGCAATTTTACGGACCGCAGGCGAGGTGCACGACCGTAACGGCATATCGGCAGATGACCTGCTCCAGGTAATTGGCGAGTACGATGCGATGATCGTGCGCGGCCGCACGAAAGTTACGCCTGCTGTATTTGCGGCTGCAAAAAAGCTGAAAGTAGTCGGGCGGGCTGGGGTAGGCGTCGATAACATTGACCTCAATGCGGCTCGCGAGCACAAGGTGACCGTGGTCAATTCTCCTCTGGCCACTTCGGTGGCCGTAGCCGAGCTCACCTTTGGCCTGATGCTGGCAATGGTGCGCGAAATTCCACGCTCCGATGCTACCATGAAAGCCGGCAAGTGGATCAAAAAGGAGCTCGAGGGGACCGAAGTGTACGGAAAGACGCTCGGCTTGATCGGCGTCGGGCGGATCGGCAGCCAAGTGGCAATGCGAGCAGCCGCCTTCGGGATGAAGGTAGTCGGGTACGACCCGGAGTTGACCGCGGCTGAGATCGCAAAACGAGGCGCCGAATCGGTCACGCTCGACGAACTTTTCCGCCAGGCGGACGTGATCAGCCTGCACGTTCCGTTGATTAACAGCACCCGCAGCATGCTCAATGCGGACGCATTTGCAAACATGAAGCGCGGTGTCTTGATCGTGTGTGCGGCGCGCGGGGGTGTGATCGACGAGGACGCCCTGCTGGCGGCGTTGAACTCGGGCCACGTCGCCGGAGCTGCCCTGGACGTCTACGCGACTGAGCCGCCAGGCCTGACGGCCCTCGTTGCCCATCCAAAAGTGATCTGCACGCCCCATATCGGCGCCCAAACGATTGAAAGCCAGGGCCGCGCTGCCATCGATATTTCGGGCGAGGTATTAAACGCTCTGCGCGGAGAAGCGCTGCGCTGGAAAGTAGCATAGTTTTTACATGGCAGAAAAATTCGATCAGCTCAAAGCATCTATCAACGAGATTGCTGATATCTACAATGCAATTGCCCTGCTGGGCTGGGATCAGCAAGTTAATATGCCCCACGGCGGGGCTGAAGATCGCGGCAACGCCCTGGCAACCCTGGCGCGCATCGGCCACCAAAAATTGACTGCCCCGGAAACCGGCCAATTAATCGAAGATGCGGCCGTTGAGCTCGATTCCTCCGACCCGGATTCGGATGATGCCAGGCTGATCAAAGTCTCGCGGCGCGAGGTCAATAAGCGCGCCAAAATCCCGGCGCGCTGGATCACCGAAAATGCGCGCGCTACCACGACGGCCCAAACAGTCTGGGAGGAGGCCAGGGCAAAATCCGATTTTGCGCTCTTCCGCCCACACCTGGAAAAGATCGTAGCGCTCAAGCAGGAATACGCCAGCTTTTTCGAACCCTACGATACCATTTACGACCCGCTGCTGGATGATTACGAGCCCGGCATGAAAACGGCCGAGGTCCAGGCGATTTTCAACGAGGTTCGTCCCCGGCAGGTGGAGTTGATCAAGGCCATCGTAGACAGGCCGGTCATCGACGATGCCTTCCTTCACATCCCTTACGATGAGAAATCCCAGTGGGACTTCGGGGTGGAGGTGATCAGCGCCTTCGGGTTTGACTGGAATCGCGGTCGGCAGGATAAATCGGTGCACCCGTTCACTCAGAGTTTCGGCATCGGCGACGTGAGGATCACCACCCGCTTCGACCCGGACCGGGCGGCTTCAGCTCTTTTCAGCACCCTGCATGAATGCGGGCATGGCATGTACGAACAGGGAGTGTCCCAAAACCTGCGGAGAACCCCGCTGGCCTCCGGAGCTTCAATGGCGCTGCACGAATCGCAGAGCCGCCTGTGGGAAAACCTGGTCGGACGTTCGTTGCCTTTCTGGAAATATTTCTACCCACGCCTGCAGGCTAAATTCCCCTACCAGCTCGGAAACGTCGATCTGATGTCCTTCTACCAGGGAATCAATAAGGTCGAGCCGTCCCTGGTCCGGGTGGAAGCAGATGAAGCAACGTACAATTTGCATATCATGTTGCGTATGGAGCTCGAAATTGCGCTGCTGGAAGGCAGCCTGCACGTGAAAGACCTGCCGGAAGCCTGGAACGAGCATATGCGAGCCTACCTGGGGATCACGCCGCCCAACGACGGCCTGGGAGTCCTGCAAGACGTGCATTGGTCCAGCGGCATGATCGGGTATTTTCCAACTTACGCCCTGGGTAACCTGATCTCGGCTCAATTGTGGGACGTAATGAGCATGGATATCCCAAACCTTGCCGAGCAGTTCGAACAGGGTGAATATCTCCCGTTATTGACCTGGATGCGAGAAAAGGTTCACCGGCACGGAGCGAAATTCGAACCGGAGGAATTGGTCCAGAAGGTGACCGGCTCCAGGATCGACGCAAAGCCATATTTACATTACCTTGTTACCAAATACAGCGAAATTTACAATCTTTAAGAAATCGAAAAGGAGTGAGTGAGAAAACCACTCAAACTTAATTGACAATTGACCATGGCACGGATACTCTTTATCGATGACGATGTTTTGACCTTGAACCTGATGGGACGGGTAACCGAGCTGCTGGGGCATGAAGCACTGCTCAGCTCAAGCGCAGCCTCCGCCCTGGAGATGGCGGCCCAGGAAAACCCCAGCCTGATCATGGTCGACCTGAGCTTGCCGGATCGAGATGGAATTGAAGTTATCCAGGCCTTGCGGCAATCGCCGGCGACTGCAAATACCCCGGTTTTCGTCCTGTCCGCCGGGATTGCTTCGAAGACGGCTGAGGCAGCCAAAGTTGCCGGGGCCGAAGGCTGCCTCGAAAAACCTCTCAGCCTGGACGTTCTCAGCCGTGTGATAAAAAACTACATCCGGAATTGACCACCGCATTGGCAGTTTCACCAATCCTCAAGCGCTGCTCGCCGCTTTTACGAGCAGCACTCCTCGGCATGCTTTTGCTCATTCTGGCAGGCTGCCAGGCTCCCACGCCCACCTTGCCGGCGTCAACTCAGCAAAACACCGTCGAAAGCGCGCTTACTCTGGCGGCAACACAGACTCCAACCCTTGAGGCAGCCCAGCCCGATCCGACGGACAATGGCACAACGCCTGCACCTACAGAAATTCTCGAGACGCCCGCCCCACCCGCCGACACGCCCCAACCCACCACACCTCCGGCTCCGGCCCAATCGGCCACAGCCACACGATTCGTCTTTCCATCCGCGACCAAGCGTGCTTCCGCCACGCCCAAAATTACAGAAACTCCCACGCCTCCCCTGGCTTACCTGCGCATTGTCCGGCCCGGGCCCTATTCGAAGATCAATTCTCCGCTGGAAATCGAAGCGGGCGTATCGCCGGGTGACGATGGGCTGGTGCTGGTTGATTTAATCGGCGAGGACGGCAGGACCATCACACGCCAGCGGTTGGATTACAGAGAGTTTATTGGCCGCTCGATCGGCATCGCTCCGAAGCTGGATTTCAAGATCGCCGGCGTAGCCGAGACTACCCGCCTGGTGATCAGCGTTAACGATAAGTTTGGGCGGAAAATTGCCCTGGCGTCAACCGAGCTGGTGCTGATTTCGATCGGCGACAACCAGATCTACCCTGCCGGCTACCAGGCTGAGCCTTATATTTTAAAGGCTCCGGTTGAAGACCAGATCATCAAGGGCGGGATACTCACCGTGACCGGCCTGGCGCGCCCGGTTAACCTGACGCCGGTTATTTTTGAATTGATCGATGAAAAAGGGGTCATAATTGCGGCGTCGCAGCTCCAGGTGCCGCTGCCCGGCGGCGACCAGAGCCATACACCTTTTGAAATCTACATCCCGTATCACATCGCCAGCCCCACGCGTGTGCGCCTGACCATTCGCCAGGCGAGCGACGACCGCATTCCTGGCACGGTGGCCTTGTGGAGCCTGCCGATTTTCCTTCAGCCGTAATTCCCAAACAACCCCATCCCCCGGCCCCTTCCCCAGAATCGGGGAAGGGGAGATAAATAAACTGCGGATTTTTAGCCGCACGTCAGCGTGCGGCTAAAAATCCGCAGTTAATTAAAAAGCCCCCTCCCCATTGAATGGGGAGGGGGTTGGGGGTGAGGTTTTTTGCACCAACTAATAAATCAAGGTCCGCCGGCGGATGGAATATCCGTTGGAGTCTTTCCGGTCGGATCCCAGACGTAGACGGTATCTCCCAGTTTGGCCCAGTCGTAGAGCCATTTGGCATCGGCAATGGACAGATTGACGCAGCCGTGCGAGGCAACGTATCCGAACAGGGTATGCCAGTAAACGCCGTGCAAGGCGCGGGCTTCGTCGAAATACATGGTCCAGGGCACATTTTCGAGGTAGTAATAATCCGAATGATCCGCCTCAAATGTGCCGCTCATCTGCTCAACGTCCAGCTTCTTGTAAATCTGGAAGGTACCCGGACGGGTGTAAAAAGGCTTGCTGCCGCTGGTAACCAGGGTCGCAAAAATCAACTGCGAATGGTCGTAAACAAGCAGGGTCTGCTCCGCCAAGTTCACCTCTATCCAGCGACCGGTTGTAACGCCGGCGGGTGGGGTCGGGTTGGGGGTGACCCGATCTACGACCCGGTCTTCCAGCCATTCGTTATCGCCTACCTGGACCCAATCCACGTTATCGACGGTTTTTATAGAATAGGCCCAGACCATGTCGAACCGGCCATATTTCTTGCCAGTTGTGGGGCTGCTAAACCCGGGCGCCTGGCGAGACTCTGTTATGTCGAGCACCCAGCCGAAAGAAGCATGCAGCGGGCGGGTGATCTGGACGCCGCGAAAAACAGTCGAAGGTGACACGCGGGTTTCGACGCTGTCGCCGGACACCCACTCTCCCGTCTGGATCAGGTAATAGACACCGCTGCTGTTTTCGACCCGCTTCGAGTAGGAAAGGTAGATCATTTTGCCAGCCGGAATGGAGCGGCTGACGTTATTGACCATCGCATCGTCGAGCGAAGCGTAAGTCGAAACGGGGCGGTGAGCGTAAACCCGCATGTACATGTATTGGACGCCCGCCAGCTCGGCCGGAATCCGGATAACCGGAAATGGTTGGGGCGGTATGGTGATGCCCACCCTGGCGAGCTCGGAGAGATGGGGCGATGGGCCAACGGGCAGGCAGTCCGCCGGCTGCTGGACGTAAGCCTGGGGCAGGCAGACCACGTCCCCGCCAAAGGCGGGGCGGGAGGTGGGCGGAGCAGCGGTAACCGACTTAGGGGCGGGGAAAAGGGTGGTCAGGATGACGAGGACGGACAGAACCGGTAAGAGGCGTTTCATGGGGAAGATTATAACAGAAGCAAAATCCTTTTAGGGGGAAGCGTTCGGAGCCATGTCACATGTCAGATCATTATTTTTCCACAGATGCTTCGCCCTTACAATTAATTCATTGACATTATCTACCGATTGAGTAATAATTATTACAAACAATCCGAAACGTTCAAAAAAGAGGCAAGACCATGCACGAATTTCGCCGAAGAGCGGGAATCGCTTTCGTTCTGTTTGTGCTGCTGGCGGGCTGCGCGCCCGCCAGCCTCACGCCGGCTGCGCCGGCGTATTGGCCGACCAATGGGTGGCGCAGCACTGCACCTGAATCACAGGGGATGGATTCGGAGCTGCTGGCGCGGATGGTTGAATATATTCAGCAGGAGAAGCTGGCCCTGCACGGCTTGCTGATCATACGCAACGGTTACCTGGTCAGTGAGCTGTACGTGAACCCCTATTCGGCAGAACAGCCGCATTGGGTTGCCTCGGTGACCAAGTCGGTGGTAAGCACGCTGGTAGGAATCGCCATCCAAAAAGGCTTCATCAAGGATGTCAAACAAACGCTGTTCAGCCTGCTGCCGAGCCAGAGCGCAGCCAACTTAGACGACCAGAAAAAAGCTATCACGCTGGAGGACCTGTTGACCATGACCTCCGGGCTCGACTGCCACGAGAACCCGGCGCCAGGGGAAACGGATTTCCGCTCCAGCCAGAACTGGGTTCAATTCATACTGGACCTGCCGATGGCTGCCCAGCCTGGAACGAAGTTCAATTACTGCACAGGCGCGGTTGAACTGCTGTCGGCAATCCTTCAAAAAGCCGCCGGCATGAGCACGCGCGAATTTGCCAACCAGAACCTGTTCGCCCCGCTCGGGATTGGGCCGATCACAGAGGCACTCTGGCCGTCCGATCCCCAGGGGGTAACAACCGGGGGCTACGGGCTGACACTGACCCCGGGAGAGATGGCCAAGCTGGGCTTCTTATTCCTCAACCAGGGCCAATGGGACGGAAAAACGATCGTACCAGGCAGCTGGGTAACCGCTTCAACCGCCAGCCATTCCAACCGGGGGGACAAGAAGGAATATGGGTATTTGTGGTGGGTCGATCCACAGGGGAAATGGTACGCAGCGCTGGGACTGGCCGGGGAGCACTTCTTCGTGTACCCGACTGAAAATCTGGTGGTGGTGTTCACTTCCGACCTGCCCCTGGGCAACAACCAGGATCTCACCCCCCTCCGGGGGCTGCTAGACCAGTACATCCTTCCGGCAGTAAAATCAAGCCAGCCGCTGCCCGCCAACCCAAACAGCCAGGCCCGTCTTGAAGCCGGGATCAAGGCGCTGGCCCTGCCGCAGCAGGCGGTGCCACAGCCCTTGCCGGCGATCGCGGGCCAAATTTCCGGAAAGACATACACGCTTGGCGATAACCCGTTCGGCTGGAAGACGATGGCATTTACTTTTCAGCAGGGCGCGAAGGAAGCGCAGATCATTATTGACGGCAAGAACCAGCTGCCTGTCGGACTGGATAACGCCTACCGCGTATTACCGGGCGGAGACAAGCTGTTTCCGGAAGAGCTGCGCGGCCAATGGAACAGCCAGGATACCTTTGCGGTAGATGAGATCGTGCTAGGCCAGATGGCGCACGGATCACATACGATCCAATTTTCCGGCAACTCGATCAACATCACGTGGACAGAGAAATTTTCCGGGAGTAATTTTAAGATTCAAGGCACAATAAATCCTTGAACACATTTTGGCTCGTCGGAATAAACGCGTAGCGGCGAAGCATCCGGATTGAGCAATCCTATGAAAAGGTTTGTATCCTTCCGGGTGTTTCGCCACTACGGTGCCGGTCATTATTCAAAGGTGTATTTCCAATTCAATTTCATCGTGAATCGGAATCCCATTTGAACCTATCAGCGGAATGGCAGGCTTAATTTTGCGCGCCTCGTCAACCGCGCCGGGGCGCAGGTCTGCCAGGCGGAAACCCCTTTTTTGGTAGAAACCAATGGCGCGCAAATTATCGTTGGTGGTCACGAGCCACAGGCGCTGGCAGGCAGCCTGGGCGGCTTTTTGGCGGACAGCAGCGATCAAGGCCGAGCCGATGCCCCTATCCTCAACCAGGCTGTTCAAGGATACGATCTCACAGCTCTCAATGTCAATATTGTACGTTATCAATCCGACTCGCTCCCGGCCCTGCTCGGCTATAAAGCCTGGAAGGTCGGCGGGAGTGTAAATGGCTCCATGAGCAACGACGCGTTCATCGCCGAAAGATTCCCGCATGAGCGAATTAATCCAGAGACGGTCGGAAGGAAGGGATGGGCGGATGACAAATTGATCCATATGCCTATGCGCAGTCTCCCAAAACCTGTTATGCGGCGATTAATATCGTCCCCAGCACGCCAGCGAATAAGAGGACGCTGATATAGCTGTTCACATTAAAAAAGGCCACGTCGACTTTCGAGAGGTCGTACGGGCTGACCAGGCTGTGCTCATACACAACCAGCCCGGTTACCACCACGATCGCCAGCCAGTAAGGCCAGCCCAGGCGCATAACGATGCCAAGCCCCGCCAGCGCCAGCAGCATAACCGCATGGCAAATAGATGAGAGCTTCAAGGCATAGGCCACGCCGGATCTGGCGGCGATGGAATGCAGCCCGTACTTACGGTCAAATTCTACATCCTGGCAGGCGTAAATCAGGTCGAAACCGCCGATCCACAACGTCACCACCGCCAGCAGCAGCCAGGCCGGCAGGTCAGCCAGAGTGAACAGGGAAGCTCGCACGGCCACCCAGGCGCCGACTGGCGCTATGCCATCGGTAAGACCCAAAATGAAGTGCGAAAGGACCGTAAAACGCTTGGTGAAGGAGTAGCCGAACAAGAACAACAGCGCAACCGGCGCCAACTCCAATGCCAACGAATTTAGCTGCCAGGCCGCCAGCAGCAAGATCAACGCGGCTGCCAGGGTGCCGATCCAGGCCGTCCGCAACGAAATCGAGCCGGTCACCAGCGGGCGCCTGGACGTGCGAGGGTTGCGGGCGTCCCAAAAACGATCGGCAATGCGGTTAAATCCCATCGCCACGGTGCGAGCGGCGGCCATGGCGATTGTGATCCAAATGAATTTGTCCCATCCAGGCCAGCCCCTGGCTGCCAGCAGCATGCCCAGGTAAGCAAACGGAAGAGCGAAAATAGTGTGCTCGAACTTTATTAAATTGAGAAATTCCCTCAGGCGGGTCAGAAACGGCATAGGATTATTTTACTCTGGATCAGGCTCGGCGGCGATTCCAGGGACACAGCCAGCGCTCCAGGCCGTCGATCCCAAAATACAGGAACACGCCCATGACGCT
>DATKKB010000064.1:0-3458 GCA_035543095.1 Anaerolineaceae bacterium
CGGTAACTTGGCAAGGCTGGTTTCTAGTGCTATATTCATTCTGGCTCTGCTCCTAACGATAAATTTGGTTTCGCAACCTCAATTTACCACGTTCGAGCAGAGCTTTCTATTCCCTTCCTATTTGTGGGTAATCACCGAAAATCCTCAATTGATGCCGTAAGGAGATCAGAGTATAATAATAAATGATTTATATGCTTTAACTCTTATTTATAGGAAACTCAATCGTCGGCGTTTACCAGTCTCTTATTCAGTTAATAGGGGCGTAAGAGAGATCAGAATTTTGGCAGCCCGGTGGCGCTGCCAAAATTCGTTTAAGATAAGATCCATCCTGGTTTACATTTTCTATACAGAATCGGGGAATCCGCTCGTTGATCACTATAATGAAAACGAGGAGGGCTTCCCCAATGAAGAGACTTACCCCACACCTCCGCTTCATGCAGGCCGGCATCCTTTGCCTTGCGTTATTGATCAGCAGAACTTCGGCCATTCCACAATTTTCAACTGCAGCGATCCACCTCAGCGTTGATACTTCGGAAAATAATCACCCAATCAGTCCTTACATCTATGGCTTGAATTTTGCCGATCCAGCCCTTGCGGCTGAGCTCCACCTGCCGATCAACCGCTGGGGAGGCAACGCGACCACCCGCTACAACTGGGAAAACGACACGTCCAATCGGACCAGTGATTGGTTTTTCGAAAACATTCCCAACGATAATCCTCACCCCGAAAATTTACCCAATGGATCCAGCTCGGATCAGTTTATCGAACAGAACCGTCAGTCTGGCACCCAAACCCTGTTGACTGTTCCGTTGATAGGCTGGACTCCCAAGAACCGCGGGGTATCCTGTGGATTCAGGGTTAGCAAATACGGTCAGCAGCAATCCGTGGATCCCTGGCAAACAGATTGTGGAAACGGGATCAGAACAAACGGATCCCCTGTCACCGGGAATGCCCCTGACGATACCAGCAAAGTAATCAACCCAAATTTCGTCCAATCCTGGATAAATCATTTGAAATCTCGCTATGGCAGCGCCGCACAGGGCGGTGTTCGTTTCTATAATCTCGACAACGAACCAATGTTATGGAACAGTACCCATCGCGACGTCCACCCCAATCCCACCAGCTACGACGAGTTGCGTGATCTCACTTATGCCTACGGCGCTACGATCAAGGCGGCTGATCCGGGCGCACTGACTTTTGGCCCTGTGGAGTGGGGCTGGACCGGCTACTTTTACTCTGCTCTAGACGAAGCCCCGGGTGGCGCCTGGTGGAACAGCCCACAGGACAGGTTGGCTCACAGAAATCAGCCGTTCGTTGAATGGTATCTTGCTCAAATGCTCGCCTACGAACAGGCACACGGAGTGCGGATCCTCGATTACTTGGACCTCCATTTTTACCCCCAGGCAAACAATGTCGCCCTTTCAAATGTAGTGGACGCAAATACGAAGGCGCTCCGCTTGCGTTCCACACGCGCGTTATGGGATCCCACATACACAGATGAAAGCTGGATTAATGAACCGGTCAATCTCATCCCTCGCATGCGAGCCTGGGTCACCACCTTCTACCCGGGGACCAAAATAGCGATTAGCGAGTACAACTGGGGCGCTTTGGGAAACATCAATGGAGGTTTGGCCGAGGCAGAAGTTCTGGGCATTTTTGGGCGCGAAGGCCTGGACCTGGCAACCCTTTGGGGTTCAACCAGCTCCTCCGACCCATGGGCTTACGCATTCCGCATCTACAGAAATTACGATGGCGCAGGTAGTTTTTTCGGAGAAACCAGCGTTCAGGCTACCAGTACTGACCCCAGCAGTCTTTCGATCTTTGCCTCTCGCCGCGCCGGGGATGGCGCGCTGACTCTGGTCGTGATCAACAAATCAACCGGTTTGCAAAATGCTGCTATTTCAGTCAGCCATCTTCTACTCGGGTCTGCTGCCCAGGTCTATCGCTACAGTTCCGCTAACCTGAAAAACATTGTTCGGTTGCCTGACCAGCCTCTAACCGGATTGGGCTTGTCCGATCAGACCTTTCCTGTCGAATCGATCACTCTCTTCGTCATCCCCTCTGCATCCATCCCTGTCTCAGGAAACTACCATTCATACCTGCCTCTGACTCTCCGCTGAGATACTTGCGTTGAAAACCATTCACCGCAGGAGCTGGGGCCATACCTTGGAGAGGTACAGCCTGCAACACTGCGGTGAATGCCAAAAATTGGTCGAGCAATATATATTTTTATTCTACTGGGATCGGCGTTGAGCTGTATGGGATCTTGACCGCCGATTCTGGATTTAGCGGCATCAGGACCAGGAGGATAAAATAGATCAAAAGACCATGTCCGCCCAATAGCGTTAGAGCGACGAACACCAGCCGGATGATGGTGGGATCCAGATTTAGGTATTCAGCCAACCCACCACAGACACCACCAATCATGCGCTCAGTCTGGCTGCGATAAAGTCTTCGAGTTTCCATAATTTTTTTCTCCTTTAACATCATGTACGCAGCCAGTTCAAATAAGTTGCGCACTGCCGCATTAAATTACAACGCACCCGAAGTGTGGGACAGGCGGGTGGATTGATTGGCTGTTATTCAAGGGAAGGTCATGACTGGTCACTTTCAAAACTATCCAGTACAATTTCACCCAATAGTATGTCTTTGAACGAGGAGATTATGAGCCAAATAACAGAGATCGAAGAAGGAACCTTCCAACAGGAAGTCTTGCAATCCTCGATCCCAGTGCTGGTTGAATTTGGAGCAACCTGGTGTGCCCCTTGCAAAATGCTTGAGCCGGTGCTGGACCAACTGGCTGCCGAATGGCAGGGAAAAATTCGCATGGTCAAAATAGATGTTGACCAGGCAGCAAATCTAGCTATTCAATTTCAGGTGATGAGTGTACCCACTTTGATCTTATTCGCTCAGAGCCAGCCGAAAGAGCGTCTGATCGGATTCCAACCCAAGAACCGGATCACGGCTAAGATAGGGCCACATCTAGCCTGAACTGAAAATGATCTCATTTAAAAAAGGCCGGGACCTGAAGTCCTGGCCTTTTTTCACGAATTTTGCCGCCCAACCTGCGTACGCGCCCATGCGATCAGGCCTTTCACCGAATCATCATACTTTTTCGCCTGGTTTTGGAAACGACAGGTCCAGAGCCGAGATGGGGCCTCCAAAATCAATTTCTATCAGAGTAACCCTCATGCGAAAACCAGGGATGCTGATGTTGGCACTAAAATTAAGAATGCCAGTAAGAATATCTTATCCCTACAATTAACTGGTCTGGATTGTACCCAATCCACGACCGTAAACTTACTTATACAAATATCGGTATCTGTCCCAAGTCTGGTAGGTTTTGAAAAAAGAACAAGCTCGCAGTAAGATAGATTCGCCAAAATCATTCTTACAAGCGAGCTTGCCATGTCCATTGTCCTCCTGCAACTGCCTGAAGTCAAGTACTGCCAATCGGA
>DATKKB010000065.1:0-5380 GCA_035543095.1 Anaerolineaceae bacterium
CCTTCGGATCCATTAGAACGAGCAGCGATTGGCGCTCTTTAAAGGGCAGCGAAATGGCCGTCGTTACCATATCGGCCAGCCAACCGGGCTCTGTGATGTTGATCGAGAATAAATGCGCTTCATCAGGCAGGCTGCGGTCGAGCTGGACGCATTTTTCAAATAAATCACGCGTTGTTCGCATAAGGGCCTCAGTGTGGCGATCCACATCAACAGGCTCGACAATGACGCGCGCCCGGGCGCGCAGGAAAGGCTCCTGCTGCGTGAACTCGATCAATTCAACCCGCCGCCGGCCCTGTACCAGGGCAGAATTATTGCCATCAGGCATATTCAGCAGCCGCCCAACGGCCAGCTCGACCCCGATCGGGAGGAAATCATCCGAGCTGGGTTCTTCGATATCCGGGTCCTGTTGCACCACTGCGATAACAGTCTGAAAATTGAACTGGGCTTCCTGGATTGCTAAAAGGTTCGGCCCCGGGGTTATAAATACGGGGGAAATCATGCGTGGAAAAACCACGATGTCCCGCAAACACAGCACAGGCAGCTCGATGCAGCCTTCCTGGTCAGGCTCGCTATCCTGTATCCGGTAAAGCTCTTCTGTTCGCTGGTGTATGGAAGCTGAAAAATCTTCAGATTCTTCCGTACGGTGATTCCAATCGTCTGTTTTCATAAACTACTTGATCCTCTGCCAAACTTCACGTACTGCGGCTGCAACAAACAGGCTTCCAGCCACCACGACAGCGTTATCCGGTCCCGCCAATTCCAGAGCTTTTTTTAGTGCTGATTCCACGGGCAACACCGCCTGCGCCGGTTTTCCGAAGGGATACGCTAATTCTACCAGTTTATTAGCATCCATGGCTCGCGGATGGATGGATTGGGTGGCAACGACCTGGCGCACACGCGGCAGCAACTCTTTATACATACCAACCACATCCTTATCCTCGGATGCGCCAAAAATGAGAACGACAGGCCGATCCGCCAGGTAATCATCGATAGCAAACTTGAGCTTGGCAGCCGAATCGGGGTTGTGAGCGGAGTCCACCACCAGCAGCGGCTGCCTGGATAGAATTTCGAACCGGCCTGGCCAGCAAACTGCCGCCATACCTTTCAGGATTGCTTCGGTAGATACTGAAAGCCCTTCCTGCCGGGCTACTTGCAATGCAGCGTAGGCTGTGGCGCAGTTTTGGACCTGGTGGTAACCCAATAAAGGAATGGTGATCTCGAGACGTTCTGAAGACTCTTGCCTGGCACGCTCGCTTGCGGGCCAGACGGCAAGCGTCTGTTTTTCTAACGAATGAGCCAATGACAAAAACTGATAGTCACGACCAACCTGAATCAGGCGAGCCTGTCGTTCGGCTGCCATTTTTTCTACCACGCGGCGCGCTTCATCAACCTGAGGAGCCAAAATCACCGGGCGGCCCGGCTTAATAATTCCAGCTTTCTCAAATGCAATTTTTTCCAGGGTTTTACCCAGAACGGCCATGTGGTCCATGGATAAAGATGTAATCACCGAGACGAGGGGTGAAACGACGTTGGTTGCATCCAGTCTACCGCCCAGGCCGACTTCTATCACCGAAACGTCCACTTTTTGGCGGGCATAGTATAAAAAAGCCAGGGCGGTTGTAATTTCAAATGTCGAAAGGTGCTCGAACTCATTGATGGTTGGCTTCACGTATTCGACCAGATCCACAAGGTCGGCCTTACTGATCGGCTCCCCATTAACCTGGATGCGCTCGGTATATTCCTGCAGGTGCGGCGAAGTATAAAAACCGGTGCGGTATCCATTGGCCTGTAAGACGCTGGCAATCATGACAGCGGTGGAACCCTTGCCCTTGGTGCCTGCAACGTGGATGACCGGGCGAAATTTGTGCGGGTCTCCCAGTCTTTTTAAAAACAATTCCATCCGATTCAGATCAAATTTTTCCGGGGAAAAGCGCAAATTATGCGTGAGTGAATAATCAACGAAACTATAGAGATAATCCAGGCTTTGTTGGTAGGCAGATTCGATATCGAACATAATAAATTCCCGAGAAAATTAAATGCTAGACATTGTACCCGTGCATGAGTCTTAAAGCAAGAGGCTGGGTTGTAGTTGACGCAAATTAAGAACTAGGGTACATTCAGTGCGAAATGCCTATCGGCTTGCTCACTATTCACCTGCAGCTTCCGGGCGTCAAATCATTAAAGGAAAAACGTAGCCTGATCCGTCCAGTTTTAGCGCGCCTGCACAAAGAGTTCAACGTTTCGGCCGCCGAAATGGACCGCCTGGATGCCTGGCAGGAATCGATCATAGCTTGCTCTTTAGTCAGCAATGATTCTGGCTACACGCAAAAAGCCTTGCAAAAGGTGCTCGAGTTTACCGAGCGAAACTGGCCTGAACTGCCGGTCCTCGCTTACCGGATTGAGATCATTTAACCGCAAATAGCTATATTTGGGTTACAATTCAGATAAATTAAACCCAATTTTTCAGGAGTCCCTTAATGGTAGTTTCTCCAAATGAAATTCAAGCCTGCCTGGAACGCATTCTGCTACGAGTGCAAAAACCTGGCCGCTACGTGGGCGGAGAATTGAACCAGGTTGTGAAAGATTGGGATGCTGTCCAAACCCGTGTAGCATTGGCATTCCCCGACATTTATGATATCGGCCTTCCCAACCTGGGGCTTGCGATTCTATACGATACGCTAAATCAAAGGGCCGACGTGCTGGCAGAACGCACTTACTGCCCGTGGACCGATATGGAGGATGCCATGCGTGGAGCCGGCATCCCGCTGTATTCGCTCGAGACCAAGCATGCCATTGCCGATTTCGACATCCTGGGCTTGAGCCTGCCTTACGAGACGCTCTATACCAATGCGCTTAACCTGCTTGACCTGGCCCGAATTCCTTTGTTTTCAGCCGACCGCATTTCTTCGGACCCTCTGGTGATTGCCGGCGGCCACGCCATATTCAATCCAGAGCCAATGGCGCCCTTCATGGATGCCTTCGTGATCGGAGAGGGTGAGGAAGTCATTCACGATATTGTGAATGCGTACCAGGCCTGGAAAGCCTCAGGCGAGTCGCGCCAGGGTCTCCTGCTGCGCCTGGCAAAGATCTGGGGCGTCTATGTTCCGGCGTTCTACCAGCCCGCTTACAACCCAGATGGAACCGTCGCAAGAATCGAAAAACTTTCCGAAGCAGCCCCAAACAAAGTGGAAAAACGACTGGTTGCCCACCTGCCACCGCCTCCAACACATTTCATCGTTCCCAACGTGGACGTCGTCCACAACCGGGTTTCGGTCGAAATTATGCGCGGCTGTACCCGCGGCTGCCGTTTTTGCCACGCCGGGATGATCACCCGCCCTGTGCGAGAGCGCTCGATCCCTGAGATCGTGGAGGCGATCCAGGAGTCTCTGGATAACACCGGCTTCGAGGAAATAGCCCTGTTGTCCCTCTCGTCTTCTGACTACACGCATATCATCGATCTGGTCGAAGCCGTCAGCCAGCGCTTTAACGGCAAACATCTGACCATTTCGCTGCCTTCCCTGAGAATAGAGACCGCCTCGGCTGATTTATTCGAAAAACTGCGCGGCTCCCGCCAGGGCGGGTTTACCCTGGCGCCCGAAGCTGCCACCGAGCGCATGCGCAACATTATCAATAAACCGGTCTCAACCGAACAGCTCATGGAAACAATTCGGGCGATCTACTCGCGCGACTGGACCACGATCAAGCTCTATTTCATGATCGGCCATCCCGCCGAAACGCTGGAAGACGTCCAGGCCATTGCCGATCTATGTAAGGCGGTTCTGAAGGAAGGACGAAAGCTGATTGGAAACCGGGCGACCCTGCACGCCGGGGTCAGCACCTTCGTTCCCAAGCCTTACACCCCGTTCCAATGGGTCTCGGTAGATACGGTCGAACAGATCAAGGCCAAACAGCAGCTCCTTCAAAAAGCCCTGGTCGGACCTGGCTTGAAGCTTTCGTGGACCAATCCACAGGATACCCTGTTGGAAGCCTGGCTATCGCGCGGCGACCGCCGGATGGCTCAGGTGATTTATTCGGCCTGGCAGCACGGCGCAAAGTTCGACGCCTGGCAGGATGAAGACCATTACGACACCTGGAGGGGGGCCTTTGCCGAAAACGGGCTGGACCCGGTCTTTTACACCCACCGCCGGCGATTCCTGGATGAGATTTTCCCTTGGGAGCACATCAATATCGGCGTAACCAAGAAATTCCTGACTCAGGATTACACCTGGAGCCTGGACGGCAAGATCCGCCCAGACTGCCGGCGGCAGTGCTACGCCTGCGGCATTCTGCCCAACTTCGCCGAGCTGCGCCGGCAGAACACGGGTGACGAATGGAAATGCCCCGAAGTAAGTCGCGGCAGAGTCAACGCCCTGGTAGTCTGAATATGGAACGCATCCGCATTTCGTACGCAAAAACCGAAGGCCTGCGCTACACCAGCAACCTGGACGTGCACAAAGTCTGGGAACGCCTGCTGCGACGGGCAAAATTGCCCCTGGCTTATTCCCAGGGATTTCACCCGCAGCCCAGGCTGAACCAGGCCGCCCCGCTGCCACTGGGGATTATCAGCCAGGCTGAAATGATCGACGTGTGGCTCGAGGATGACATCCCTATAGAATCCGTCAAGGAAGCACTGGTCAGGGCGGCTCCGCCAGGTCTCTTGATCCATGAAGTTACCCTTGCGGATCTAAAAGCTCCTGCCCTTCCGGCTGTCGTCCGGTCCTCGGAATATGTTATTACGCTGCTCGACCCGATCGAACTGGATCAATTGCAGATAAGAGTGGATGCGTTATTGGCCTCGCCTGCGCTGGTGCGCGAGCGGCGCGGCAAATCGTACGATTTAAAACCTTTGATTGAGGATCTATCGATTTTCTATACACCCGGCGAACAGCTTCGTTTATGCGTGCAGCTTTCCATTCGGGAAGGCGCCACCGGTCGTCCAGACGAAGTCGTGCTGGCATTAGGATTGGATCCATTTGCAACCAGGATTGAACGTACGCGCTTGTTTATGGAATGAACCGATTCTCGTCCAATTGCCGGAAGGCATAATCTCTGGTAAAATTGTTTTGCAGGATGATCTGAATCACCAGCCTGCAAACCTATAAAACCCAGGTAATAAACGCCCCTGTAGCGCAATGGATAGAGCGTCAGCCTCCGGAGTTGAAAGTCGGAGTTCGAGTCTCCGCAGGGGCACCAAGAACGAAACGAAATGCAGCCGCAAAATAGCGGCTGCATTTCGTTTCGGGGGATTAACCTATAACCCGATGCTTCCGCCGATCAGCCGGCCGATGCCAAATGTTGCAGCCGCCGCCAGCAGGCTGAAAATGACCATCCGCAACCCTGATTTCAGCACGGGTTGGCCGGTAAAAATGGTGATGATCGC
>DATKKB010000066.1:0-3442 GCA_035543095.1 Anaerolineaceae bacterium
GCATTCCAGTTGGTCGCTGCCGGTCGATGTTCGGCGAGTGAAGAGCACGGAAACCGCCCAAACGTTGGGGGCGGTTCAAATCCAGGCATTGGCCGAAGCCCGCCAAGGATTTGTGGAAGCACTGGACATCGCAGCCTGTGATGGCAAATACGGCAATGCGGGTTTCCTGCGCCTGGTAAAAGGGCTACTCCACACTGGGGTTGTCACCCGTTTACGTTGTGATCGTGTTCTCTACCACATCCCTCCACCACGGGAGCCAGGAAAACGAGGGCTCAATGGGAATCGCCGTGATTAAGCCATATATGGTGGTCAAGAAGCGAAGAGGCGATAGCCTTCAAGGTCGAGGTAAATTCGTTGAAAGAGATGCTTCAGGTTGAAGATTCCATAACAGCGCCGTTTCAAGACCTTGAGCTTGTTGTTGAGGCCTTCCACAAATCCACTGTTGGCTCGGTCGATAAAATAATTCATGATCTCTTCCCACCAATGCTCCAAGGTCCTCAGAAACGTATCAAAGCACTGCAGTCCACTGAGCTGGACCTGCTGGATCCAGGCCTGGATTTTTCGTTTGGCAACCTCCTTGGAGAGGTTCTGTTCAAAGACGGCGGTCAATTGCTCACGCAAGTCATAGGCCTGTTTCAGTTTCGGGGCCAATTCCCACAGTTTTTTCAATACCCGCCGTTCTTCGGGGCGCAGGTCAGTGGGTTGTTTGCGGAAAGCCCACATACTCCCCTTGAGGAGAAGGTATTCTTCGGGCGGTAGTTCCTTCTTCAGTCGGTGAAGTTCTTGCTGACGAAGATCATCCGCCCCTTGATGATAGTGGCGGGTGACGTGAAAGCGGTCCACCACGATGCGAGCAGTTTTCACTTCTTCTCTCACAGCTTCGGTAAAGCCTTCGTACATATCACAGCACACCGTGTGGATGGTTTGGCTCAATCGTGGCGGGATCGAACGCAGAAAAGCTACCACCGTATCTTTCTCCCGATCCGCCAAAACAGCCAGAATCACCACTCGATTACCCTGCAAACGCGCCGTCACGATGGTTACAAAGTCGCGATGCCCCTTTTTCAAGGCAATCTCATCCAAGCCCAACACCTCCAAGCGGGTGTAGGCCGACCAGTCTACCTCGGCACTGATCCGCCCCTCCATCACCCCCAAGACAGCATCATAGCTGACCCGATCCTTGATACTCACATCTTCTACCGTCGAGCCAACCAACTGCAACAGCAGATGTTCATCGTAGGCAAACGTGTGCGGACTGCCCGCATCCCGCCAGTCCAGACTTTGGGTCGTGGTGGGGTGTCCTTCACAGGTTTGACACTCATAGCGCTTTGGGCGATAGCGCAAGTACGTCGGACGCCCAAACACCGGCAAATGGCGCACGCTCACCCAGTCATCCTGCCCGTGAAACTGATCAATCCACCGCCCACAACGATGGCAGGTCGTGCCGGCTTTGGTGCTTTCAAGCGTTATGATCAATTCGCCTTTTCCATTGATCTCGGTTTTGAGAACCCGAACATCGGGTATATCCAAGGGTACCGTCACTTGTGCCCGTACCATAATCCTCTCCTGTGTCAATTACCGATAGTTTTTGTCGATAATTTTACTCCAGGTTGCTCATGCCCTACCCCCATATCTGGCGGGTACCACGAAGATTCCCAATGAGCCAAATTTTCTTGGTGGAAATGGGTTGCGTATTGGCGTTATAATATTTCCTTGATTAGGTTTGGTAGAGTTGCCAATCGGGTCATTGCAGAGGTAGTCCATGCTCAATCCATACGAGCTTCAGGTGTTCCTGGCAGCAGCGGATGAAGAAAGCTTCAGCGCGGCAGGGCGCAGGTTGCACCTCACTCAATCTGCCGTCAGCCAGGAAATTCACTCGCTAGAACAGCAATTACAGGTCGAGCTATTTCACCGCGATGGGCCGCGCGTCAGCCTGACGGAAGATGGGCGCGCCTTGATGCCGATGGCGCGCGAGTACGTGCATCTATCGTCTCGCATCGAAGAGAGTATGGCCGCCCGCCGGGGCATGATCACCGGCCAACTGACTATTGGCTGCACGAGTACTCCGGGGAAATATACATTGCCCTGGTTGGTTGGCTCCTTTTGCCAGGAATATCCTCAGGTCAAAATCGCGGTCGAGATCGTCAAACGAGCCGACCTTGTGCAAAAGTTGGAACAACATGCCATAGACCTGGGCCTCATGAGCGGGCAGGTTGAACACCCTGACTTGATTTACGACGAGTTCATGCAAGATAATCTCGTCTTAATCGTCCCGGCTCGACACCCGTTTGCTGATCAAGAAGTGGTTTCGCCGGAGCAGCTCAAAGGGCAGACCGTCATCTTGCGCGAAGAAGCCGCTGGCACGCGGATTGCCCTGCTGGAAGGGCTGGAGAATATTGGGATCGGGCAGAACGACCTGAAGGTGGCTCCAATTGTATTGGGCACTGCCGAAAGCATCATCTCGGCTGTCGAGGCGGGGTGGGGAATTTCCTGGGTTTCGATGGTGGCTGCTCAACGCGCCGTTGAGATGGGCAAAATTCGCCTGATCGAAGTCGAAGGACTCCACCTGCGCCGGACAATTTACCTGGTGCGGAACCGCCAGCACGCCAGAACCGAGGCGCATCTAAAATTCTATGAATACACCAACTCGCCGGCGGGCCAAACCATCTTGCACCGGCTGGGCGTAAAATAATCAAGCTCGCCCAATGACCCGCTATTGATTGCGAAGCATCCATTACTCGATCTATTTTGTAATGCAACACAACAATGCCCGATACTAAAAGTACCGGGCATTGTGTTGATCCCGAATGAGACCAGGCTACGACCGGATCGATCTCGCCTTAGAACACGTACGTCTGCGCCGCGCCTTCGACATCCATCAGGAATGGCGGAGCTTTCTTGATCTTGATACGCGGATCGCGCAGATCTTCAGGCTTGATGTCCTTGTTCTCCAAGGCCAGCTCGCAGAAGACCACCTCGCCACCCAGGTCAAGCAGGTCATTGAAGAGTTTGATGGGATTGGGCATGCCCTTTGGGGTGCCAAGTTTTTCCAGCTCGCCCTTGACGAACCAGCGGGCGCCCGCCGGGCAGACGAAGACATGCACTTCGTAATCCAGGGCCAGCCCGGAGGTGGAGAAGATCAATGTCGGCATGATGTTCGCCGGGGTGTCGCCATTGCAGACGACTGCCATTTTTTCTTTAGCCATCGGAATCTCCTTTTTGATGAATGTGAATAGGTTTTCGTAAGCGACTTTTCGTTTGCATTCCGCTTATCGACTGGGATAGGATCAGTCCGTGCTAGCCTTAACCGGCTCGTCAGCAGGGACAGGTTTAAGCGCATGGAAATAGAGCGCAATGGTACGATAGATGGCGTGGGCGAACTTTGTGAAAGGCAACAGCAATAGCAATTCGCCCGCCAAGGATACGTGAATCGGCAGTGTCC
>DATKKB010000067.1:0-5275 GCA_035543095.1 Anaerolineaceae bacterium
TCCGTTTTCACTCTTTGAAAGAATGGGCAGGTAGATCAAGGCCAGCAACAGGTAAAACCCGATAAAAATGACCGTCGCTAAAACGTGAAGCCAGACTGAAAGGGGGATAAGAATTTGTGACATATTTTCTCCTTGGGTTCCGACATTTCGCATCCAATGAAATTTATTCAAAACCGAGCGATACCATCAATTGGTCGATCTCTTGATTAACAAATCCTTCCACCTGCCCAACGAGAAAACTCCTCAAATATCCATACAGATACAGCGAGGTGATTCCGTGAAGGGTGCTCCAGGTGGTCAAGGCTATATGGGTTGCGCTGGGATCGTAAGGCATACCGAGTTTTTGGAGTGCCTCATAGCGGGCAAGCAGTTCCTGCGAAAGGGGGACCGCGCCGGCAGGCGCGTGAACCTTTCCAGCCGCCAGCGCCTTGCCAATTGTGGCTTGTAACACCAGAAAGCCACGATTGGCAGACGGATAGGCGGCTTCTCCCAGTTTATAGCCCGGCACCGGCGCTCCGAAGATCAGCGTATATCGGTCGGGAGCAAGCATTGCCCAGTGAAAATATGCCCGGCAAACGGCACGGTAACGCCCGGAGTGATCATCGGCAGGACAGGCATCTCGAGCGGTCTCAAGATGTTGCGTAAAAGAATTGAACGCCTCGATGATCAGTGCGGTAACCAGGTCGTCGCGGCTGGGGTAGTAGCGGTACAGGCCGGGGGCCGTCATGCCCATTGCGCGGGCGATCGCCCGCAAAGAAAGCCCCGGCACGCCCTTTTCGGCGATCTGCTTCCAGGCGACTGAACTGATCTCTTCGAAAGTGGTTTCACGGATGCGTTCCCGTCGGGTTTGGCTCATAGGTTTCCTTTTGTATACATAGTATATTTAGTTTACACTGTTATCATTATATACCATGCCGTTTCAAAAACAAAGGGGCCAAATGTCATTTGTGTTCAATGACTAACGGCCCGATGACGGATTGATATGGTATTTCTTACCACAATGGATAAAAAAGGATTCGAGGCAAATGCCGAGAATCCTCTTGCCGGATGATGATCCGTATATACAGTGCACCCGAAAGGATGTAAATCCCGTAAGGGTTTGCTATACTTTTGGCAGTCTGATCCATGCTGATTACACCCTGCGGTTATGCGGAGATTCCACATGAATCAACATGTCTGCCTGGCCGAGTTCTAAGTGGGTCATCCTGCCCGTTTTATCTCGAATCCGGAACGTCATGTCAAAAAAAGAAATGTCGTCCGAATGTCGTCCACACGCCGTTGTGACACCAGTCCAAACTCTTGATAATGGCAGCATACCAAAAGAGGAGAATCCATTATGAACCAACCTCAACTCGGATTTAAAGTCTTGGAACTGCGCCAGCAGAAAGGCCTGACGCAAGAACAACTGGCGGAACGCTGTGAAGTCAGTCCGCGCACCATCCAACGCATCGAAAGCGGAGAAGTGGATCCGCGTGCCTACACCCTGCACTGCCTGGGCGAAGCGCTCGAATTTGACTTCGGCGAGGTAGCCGAGCCCAATGAGAATCTCTGGCTGGCGATCCTGCACCTCAGCAGCATGCTCTGCATCCTCATCATTCCCCTGCTGCTGTGGTCATGGAAGAAGAACCGCTCCTACAAGATCGACCAGCATGGGCGTCTGGTGCTCAATTTCCAGATCACCATGACGCTGGCACTCTTCGCGGGCGGATTCCTGCTGCTGGCTTTCCCTGCCGGGCTGATCCTGGTGGGCGAGCAGGTTGTGACTGCGATAGAAAACACGCCAGCCTTCATCGCAGCCACCATCTGCCTGCCGGTGCCCATGATCCTGATCGGATTCTTCTGCATGTATCAAGGTGTGGTCAACACCATGCACGCGCTGGCAGATAAGCCCATCCACTATGCGTTGAGCATCCCCTTCATCCAATGATTCCAGTTTGGTGACGGTCATCCACGAAATGACTGTCACTTGCGGAGAAAAACCATGAATCCATCTCTTGATGTACGAAAATCTTGGCAACGTTCACGCTGGACACAAGTCCTTGCCATTCTCATCGGCATCGCACCGATCTTAGCGATGACGATCATGACCCACCTGAACAAGGATCGTCCCTACAGCCTGGATGAAATCCTGTTCTATTCCTGCGTGATCGCCCCGCTCATGCTCGTGGTACTGCTTATCCTGCTCCGCTTCCTGTGCGGCGAACACTTCAGTGACCTGAATGTGAAGCCGGCGCGCTGGTGGCAGGATGTACTCGGTGGAATCGGCTTGACCGTACTCACCCTCGCGACCGCGTTCTTTTTGGGGCCCGTATTCGGGCGCCTCTTGCCTGGCAAGCCGCAGAGCATGGACAATATGTTCATCGGGCTGGTACAGGATCCAATAAAAATGATGCTGTTCCTGGGACCAAGTCTCATGCTTGGGGCAGCAGGCTTTGAAGAGCTTACGTGGGTCTTTTTCCTGACCCGCTGGTGGAAGATCGCGCCGGGGACTGTCTGGCGCTGGTTGGGTGTGTTCGTCTCAGCAGCAATGTTCGGGTTGGCACATCTGTACCAGGGTCCAGCGGGAGTCATCAATACAGCAATTACCGGGCTCATCCTGGCCATCGTTTACCTGCGCTTCGGTCGAGTCTGGCCCCTGATCATCTCCCACTACTTGCACGATGCGTTGCAAATCGGTCTTGTTGTGTATTTGATCCAGAAAGGTTTGATTTAGTTGTTCGGGTCTCTGGATTTTTATTTTCCTGCAGATGCAAAGAGTTCCAAAGAAAGGTTGTCAAAATGACTGAACTTCAACGAGCGGTAAAAGCAATAGAACATGGATTGTTGCCAGTAACAAAAAACCAGGAACGTCCGCTAAAAGAAATGGAGCTGAGCCAGCGCATGAAGTATTACAAAGTGCCGGGTTTCAGCGCGGCCTTTATCTACCAGGAAGAACTGGCTTGGGCCAAGGGGTTTGGTGTAGTGGAGGCAGGTTCTGAAAACCCGGTGACGACGGAAACCATCTTCCAGGCTGCATCGATCAGCAAACCGGTCACGGGAATGGTCGCCTTGCACCTGGTCGAAGCCGGATTGCTGGACCTGGATGCGGATGCCAACGAGTTTTTACATTCGTGGAAGATTCCGAAGAGCAAATTCACCCAGGCACGTCCGGACGGGTCGATCCCAAAGGTTACCCTGCGCGGCTTGCTTTCGCATACTGCCGGGATGAACCTCCGCGGCTACAACGGGTATCCTGCAGGCAGAGATTTGCCTACCTTGACGCAGATCCTGAATGGCGAACCCCCCGCCAATTCGAGACCGGTGCGGGTATCGCAGGCACCAGGGAAAGCGTTTAAATATTCGGGGGCGGGATATCTTGTGGTACAGCAGATGATCGAGGATGTGACCTGCAGGCCGCTGGCAGTGCTGGCGAAAGAATTCATCTTCGACAAGCTGGGAATGACAAGCAGCACCTTCGATGTCAGGCTTCCCGAAGCATTGCTTCCTCGCGCGGCAACCGCCCACCGCCGGACCGGTGAGCCGGTACCGGGGAAATGGCATTTGTATCCCGAGCAGGCTGCCGCCAGTCTATGGACCACGCCAACCGATCTGGCGCGTCTACTTATCGAAGTCTTGAAATCGCTGAAGAACGAGTCCAATCTTGTACTTTCCGCGGAGATGACCCGGCTGATGATGACTCCACAGATCGGTCTGGGTGGGGTGGGGTTCAATGTGGTCATCCAGGATGGCTTGACCCGCTTTGGGCATCCCGGTTGGAACGAAGGCTTCCACAGCATCATGCTGGGTTGCCCGGAAATTGGGCAAGGGGTTGTTTGGATGACCAATGGAGAAAACGGGAAAAGCCTTCGATGTGAAGTGTCGCGCGGCCTGGCGGAAGTTGTCGGGTGGTCGTGGTGGTAATCGCTGGTTGGTCCGAAGCAATGACACGTGGCATCACTTGGGCGAGATTGCAAATGACAAATCCACATGCGGATTGAATGCTATACACAGGGAGTGTCAAGTAATGTCTTAATGAATATATGGTTTATGTGTTACAGTGCCCCCAAGGGGATACTTTATATAGGTATAATACAAAGTCGAGAGGGGGAGATAGATGCTTTTTTAACCCAAGATGCAAGGATTCCTTCTCTAGTTGACAACAATTCACCTCTTGACTTGGAGTCGACTCCAGGTGGTACACTGCTTTTCAGAGGTGAGATTATGAAGATTGCAGAAGTCAGTGAACGCTATGGTATTTCGTTGGATACACTCCGCTACTATGAGCGTATCGGACTCATCCCACCCGTGCATCGAAATGAAGGCGGCATTCGGGATTACAACGACCTCGATCTACGGAGGGTCGAATTCATCAAGTGTATGCGGAGCGCCGGGCTTTCGATTGAAGTGCTGATCGAGTATGTTGACCTCGTGCAACAAGGCGACGACACCATCGAAACCCGGAAAGGGATCCTGAAAGAGCAGCGCGAACTGCTATTGGCCAGGATGAAAGAATTGCAAAAAACATTGGATGTGTTGGACCACAAAATTGATGTGTATGAAAACGCGGTTTTGAAAAAAGAGAAGGGCATTGTTCAAACTGAAGAACAAGTCCCTGAAATCATCTGACAAGTAAACCAAAGGAGTTCAAAATGCAAACGCGGATACTTGGTAACAGCGGCCTGGAAGTCTCAGCTCTTGGGCTGGGCTGCATGCGGATGAGCTTTGGCGACAAGCCGGTCGAAAAACAGGAAATGATCACGTTCCTCCACACGGCTGTCGACCGTGGTGTCACCTTCTTCGATACGGCCGAAGTGTACGGCCCGTTCACCAACGAGGAATTGGTCGGCGAAGCCTTGGAGCCTTTCCGTGGCAAGGTGGTGATCGCCACCAAATTTGGTTGGAAGCATGGAGAGAAGGGGCCGCATCCCAGTATGGGCCCGGACAGCCGCCCAGAACAGATCAAGCGGGTGGCCGAGGCTTCGCTCAAACGGCTCAGAGTCGAGGCCATTGACCTGTTCTACCAGCATCGGCCTGACCCGAATGTTCCGATGGAAGACGTGGCCGGAGCGGTGAAGGACCTGATCCAGGCCGGCAAGGTCAAGCACTTCGGCCTTTCCGAGTCCAATGCCGACCAAATCCGCCGCGCCCATGCGGTGCAGCCCGTCACGGCCTTGCAAAGCGAATATTCGCTCTGGTGGCGAAACATCGAAGCAGAAATCCTGCCGACCTGCGAGGAACTTGGGATCGGCCTGGTGCCTTACAGTCCACTGGGCCGTGGCTATCTCACTGGTAAGGT